>NZ_CP032050.1:1869642-2188214 GCF_003687485.1 Euzebyella marina
ACGGCGCAAAAATGATGAGCTGCGGTAGTGTACAAAAGGAAATCAACTAAGTGAAGAAAAGTGTAAAAATCATAGTGCTTGTGCTTTTGGTCGGGTTTGTGGGGATACAGTTTTTTTCCACTTCCCGAAACCAAAGCGACACAATACCAAAAACTGATTTTATGCTGGTAAACGATGTGCCGAAACAAGTGGAGAACATCATCAAGACCTCTTGCTACGATTGCCATAGCAACAACACGGATTATCCTTGGTACAACAAAGTGCAACCCGTTGCCTGGTTTTTGGAGGATCATGTTACCCATGGCAAGGAAGAATTGAATTTTAACGAATGGGCCGATTATTCAAACAGAAGAAAGAATAGCAAGTTAAAATCGATCATAAGTCAGATAGAAAATGGAGAAATGCCCCTTTGGTCTTATACACTAATTCATAGGGAAGCAAAACTTTCGGAGGACAAGAGGAAAACCGTTCTCGATTGGGTTTCAAAATTAAAGGACAGTTTATAAACTAAAAATTCAACAAATGAAGAATTTAAAACATGGTGTAGTAACCCTGCTCATGTTGGGGACTACAATGGGCTACGCACAGCACAAAATAGAACTGAACCATGACCATAGCAAGATGGAGATGAAAGTGGTCGAGTTGGAATTTAACGACAAGAACATCGCCAATGCCTACGAACATTACGAGCACATTAAAAATGACTTGGTCGGTTCCAATTCGGGCGATGCCCAAAAGGGAGCGGTAATGTTGAACGAAGCACTTGAAAAAGTCGAGGGTTCCGATGCGGCATTATCGGCCTCGCAAAAAATCGCTGCTACCGACAATTTAGAGAGACAGCGAAAGGCTTTTTCCGATTTGAGCAATGAAATAGAAACCTTGTTGAAAGGAACTGTTACATCGGGGAAAATCTATAAGGATTTCTGCCCTATGGCCTTGAACGGGGGTGCGTATTGGTTATCCGCCATTAAAGACATCCGCAACCCGTATTATGGGGCAAAAATGCTCAGCTGCGGAAAAGTGACGGCCGTAATAGAGAAGTAAAACCTGATTGGGGAGGTTGAATATAGTTAATGGTTAGTGTTTAAAATGCTTACCCTTTTCAGGTATTAATAGTTGAATGTTGCTGAGTACAGCTTTATGAGTATTAAAAAAATAAAATGCAAAAAAAGATTTAACGTAAGCAAAACCTAAATGGAAGCATTAAGCCTTGACATTTTTGTAGTACCAACCATTGTGCTGACCTCGGTCGTTCTGCTATATCTCTATTTTGCCAAACAGGTACGGGACAAAAAAAATTATAACAACTATATCATCGGTATTGCAGTAATAGCGTTTTCGTTCAATTTTATCTGGGAGCTGGCGCAAGGTCCGCTCTATGAAGGTTTTGAATACGATTGGCAACATATATCGTTTTGTGCCCTCGCATCTGTAGCTGATATGTTGATGGTGCTTATCCTGCTTTTCGGATTTGGTTTGGTATATAAAAATGTCTTTTGGACAAGGTCAATGGGTATCAATAAAATATTCCCGTTGATTTTTATCGGAAGTGCTGGTGCAATTTTGGGAGAAATTTGGCATACCTCACGTGGCGATTGGGCTTATGCAGAGGCAATGCCTATTGTACCATGGGTTAATGTGGGACTGTCGCCACTATTACAATTTGCCGTGTTGCCCTATTTAATTTTTGTGATTGGAAAAAACTTTATAAACGAAGTGAATTTGGAAAAGTAAATCTGGGTCGGTCGGGAATGTGTTTTTATTGGTTAGTTATTTAGTGTAGTTCCTGACCGCCCTGATTTTTTTAATGAAGAAAAAGTCCTGTTATGGGAAGGGAAATTTGGTTGATTTAGTGTTTAACGCCCTTCCCTTGACAGGCACAATAAACAGAATTAGGATTGAAATGAAAGATTGTTGTAAAAATGGCCCGGAAAAGTCAGGGAAACAAGGTTGGAAAAAGTGGTTCAACTATACCATTTACATCATTATAGGCACTATTGTTATAGGTGCGCTTATTTTACAGATTATGAATAGTTCATCATAAAAACGATTGATTATGAAAAAAACAGTTTCATTTTTAGTACTGCTTTTAAGCCTAATGTCGCTTCATGCAAGTGCCCCTGAGTCCATTGGGAACAATTCGGGATATTCGGCGAATAGTTTGGGAACCTTTTATGCTCTTGAATTGTCCGAAAAACTACAGCAACATACCGAAATCCACGCTGAAAAGCCCATAAACAAGGAGGAGGTGGCTTTGGATGAATTCGACAATTTACATCCGTTGGTGGTGCATTTTCCTATCGTACTCCTTTTGTTTGCGGCATTGCTCCAAGGTATTCAGCTGTTCGTCCTTAAAAGGAACTTGGACTGGGTTATCTTGTTTCTTATTGGTACTGGTTTTATTGGGGCCTACGTAGCGGGAACTTTTGTACACCCGCATACCCATGGCCTTACGGATATAGCCCAAAAAGTATTGGATAACCATGATAAATATGCAGATTGGACCATTTGGTCGAGCGCTCTGGCCGCAGTATTGAAGGTTATCAGCCTTTTTTGGATAAAACTGAATCGAGGTTTTGAAATAGCCGTTCTCCTTGTTATGGCCTTTTCGGCGTTCTCCGTTTCACAAGCAGGACATTATGGCGCTCAGCTCGTTTATATTCAGGGCGTTGGCCCACAGGGCCAGTATTTGGAAACTGAAACGCCAGAGGAAGAAAGCCATTCGCATTAAAAAATAAAGCATGAGAAGAATATTTTTAATATCGTCGATAACGCTGCTAGTGGTACTTGCAGGACTTATAATGTGGAAGCCTCATTTATGGTGGCTTGCGCTGTTGATCGCACCTTTTATGCTTCTCGGCACTAAGGACTATTTTCAAAAATCCAATAATATAAGACGCACCTATCCTTTGCTGGGAAGAATTACCAATCTATTGGAAAAACAACGTCACGTCGTTCAAGAAACGGTTTTATTGAATAGAACAGAGGGAAAACCTTTCAATTGGATACAGAAAGAAATTGTTTATAAACGTGCCGCAGACGTAGTCAAAAACCAACCCTTTGGAACGCAGATTCCGTATAACGAAGTTGGTCGCGAATGGTTTACCCATTCCACGTATCCTGCAAAGGAAATCAAAGATGATTTTAGGGTTACCATAGGGAGTTCAAAATGCTCAAAACACTATTCGGCAAGCATCCTAAATCTGGCAGGGATGAGCTATGGTTCCATAAGTAAAAATGCGACCCTTGCTTTTAATGGCGGTGCAAAAATCGCAGGCTTTGCCCAAAATACTGGCGAAGGTGGATTTACGCCCTACCATCAGGAATATGGAGCCGATGTTATTTTTCAATTTGGCACTGGATATTTTGGATGCCGAGATGCAGAAGGAAATTTTGACCCTAAAAAATTTGCGGAAATCGCATCCAATGAGGTGGTCAAAATGATTGAGATAAAAGTCTCACAAGGTGCAAAACCCGGTTTTGGTGCCATTCTTCCTGCCAAAAAAAATACCGAGGAAATCGCAAAGTACAGGGACGTAGAAAAAGGAACCGAAATTCTATCGCCACCAACTCACGCTGAATTTAGTACTGATTTGGAAATGATTGCCTTTGTACAAAATTTAAGAAAGCTGTCTGGAGGAAAACCCATAGGGATTAAAATGTGCATCGGACAGAAAGACGAATTCGAACGAATGGTTCGCACTTTTGCTGAAAAGCAAAACTATCCAGATTTTGTAGCCATTGACGGCGCAGAAGGTGGTTCCGGTGCTGCACATATGGAATCGCTACATTGGGCTGGAATGCCAATAATTAAAGCCGTACATTTTGCAAACGGCATTCTTAAAAAGTATGGATTGCGAGATGAAATAAAAGTAATGGCGGCAGGAAAAATAATTTCAGCTTTTGATATCTATAGAATGTTGGCACTTGGTGCCGATGCTTGCTATAGTGCCAGAGGGATGATGTTTGCCTTGGGCTGCGTACAATCCTTAAAATGCAATCTGGATACCTGCCCTACGGGAATCACCACAATGGAACCTTCAAGGGTCGCATCATTGGTAGTAGAAGATAAAAAGACCAAAGTAGCCAACTACCATAAAAACACCATGGAAGCTTTTAAGGAGCTGCTAAAATCAATGGGGCTTGAAAGTAGAAAAGGTATCGACAAGAAGTTCATTGTCCGCCGAATCAATGAAAACGGGACAAAAACATACCAAGAGTTATATTCAAACGGATTGAATGGTCGAAAAATAAAAAGCAATGGATAAAAATGCAATGTATTTTTTAATAATACTGTTGTTTTCTGGCAACGTGGCTATTAACGCCCAAAACTTTGTACTAAAGGAAGGAAGCGCATCCTTTAAGGCAAAAATGCCCCTTAATTCCTATATCGGTAAATCTGATGATTTACAGGGCACCATTGATTTTAAGGACGGTGCGTTGAACTTTTCGGTACCTGTAAAATCCATAAAGACAGACAATGAAAAACGGGATGGACATATGTACGAGTTGGTAAAAGCGGAAAAAAATCCCAATGTCGTTTTTGAAGGAAAGCTTAAAGACGATTTTGATTTTGACGAAAAAGCGGCACAAACGCTCAGCGCAATGGGCGATTTTACCCTTGCGGGAGTTACACGGGAAATAACAATTCCTATTGAGTTGAAACTTGTTTCAGAAGAAACAATTCAGTTAAAAGCTTCTTGGTCCTTGTTGATTACCGATTATAATTTAGAACGCCCCAGTTTTACATTTATAAAGGTTAATGACAAGCATGACTTGAGTGTGGATGCGCTTCTTGAGAAGAAAAAATGAGAACGAAACAAAGACCTATGATGAGATTTTTACAGATAACAAATAAGAATGGATAAAGAAAAAGACATAGAAACCACAAGGGCGTTTTATGGGCAGCTTTTCAACAGCTCAAAGTATGTTCTATTGGTGCTGCTTATTGCTTCAGTAATCGAACTGTATGCGCTACCTACTATGGAAGGGTCTTATGCTATGATTATCCTACTGGCCTTAACATTACTAAAGATAGGATTCATTATAGCCTTGTCCTTTAACCAACTAATGAAGATAATTGGTCAGAGCCATCTATTGAGCCACGTACTGGTGTTGTTCGGATACCTGATTGTGTTGATAGTTTTCTCGTTTGCAATAGATTACACAGCGTTGCAGTTTGTGGATGCTATTCATTTTAAAATGAACAACAGTATTGGCAATGATGGACTGTCGGTATTTTTTGATTTATCCTATTTCAGTTTGATAACATTCTCATCAGTAGGATATGGTGATATAGTCCCAATTTCCTTACCCGCGAAAATCCTGGTGGCGCTTGAAGTGGCACTGCGGTTTTTCGTCCTGGTCTTTGGTATCGCAAATGTGAATAGAATTCGAGTAAATAAATAACCTTTAAAAACTAAAAGTATGAAAACACTAAAATTAACTACGGTGGTAATGTTGCTCATAATAGCGACGAGCCCACTATTTGGACAAGATGCAAAAACAGAAAAAGAAGCAGTGCTTACAGTAATGAAAAGCTATAAGGATGCCCTACAAAACCTAACGACCGATGGTACTTTCGAATTATTTACCGAGGATTCCGAGGTTTTTGAATCGGGAGGCGTCGAGGGTACGTACAGCCACTATATAGAACATCATTTAGGACCGGAATTGGGTCACTTTGAAAAATTTGAATTTTCAGATTATGAAATCGATGTAAAGGTAGATGTACCCTATGCCTTTACTACCGAAACATACGTATATACCATTGTCCTCAATCCGGACGACAAGGGAAATAGCCGGACCATAAAGAAAAAAGGGGTAGCAACCTCAATCCTTAAAAAAATAGATGGAAAATGGAAAATAATAAAAACCCATTCATCTTCAAGAAATACTAAGTAACAACCGATGAGTAGATATATTTCAATTAGTATAGTGTTCGGTCTTCTTCTTATTATCAGTTGTAAAGAGAAGAAAACCGAGCCATTGCCGGAACAGTCGAAAGAAACAACCATAGAACAACCGCCAAAAAAAGTGTTAAGCCCCCACACCTTTGCAATGGCGACCATTGGTAATGCGCACATCCATATTGATTATTCATCGCCAGGGGTTAGGGACAGGATGATTTTTGGTGGTTTGCTGGCGTATGACCAAGTCTGGCAAGCTGGGGCACATATGGCTACGTGGATAGAGACAGATACGAATTTAGAAATAGATGGTAAGGAACTGAAAGCAGGTAAATATGGATTTTTTACCATTCCTTCAAAAGAAGAATGGACCATCATTTTAAATTCCAATTGGAACCAGCACGGAAAGGATGAATATGACGAAAAAGATGATGTAATACGATTTAAGGTGACACCGATTATTGCGGATAGCCTGAAGGAACACTTAGAATATAATATCAATAAAATTAGTGATACGGAAGGTGACATAACATTAGCTTGGGAAAAATTTAAAGTAGTAATTCCATTCAAAGTAAAATAGCAAGATATGGTCAACCAAAGCTCAATGATAAAGAAATTAAAAACACGTGTATCATCAACGAATAAAAAACTAATACAGTTTAAACCGTGAACGAATTTTTAAAACAATGGGGCGAAGCCGCCTATACGACCACCGGATTTTTCTGGATGGCGCTTTGGGCATTCATTTTGGGTTATATCATCAGTAGTATGATACAGATTTTCGTGACCGAAAAGCGGATGCAAAAAACAATGGGCGAAAATGAAGGCAAAAGTGTGCTTTTGGGCACGTTTTTCGGCTTTATAAGTAGCTCGTGCAGTTTTTCGGCTTTGGCAGGTACAAAATCTATTTTTAAGAAAGGGGCAAGTTTTGTGTCTTCCATTGCCTTTCTGTTGGCATCGACCAATCTCGTCATAGAATTGGGGATTATTATTTCCATATTCTTAGGATGGCAGTTCGTGGTGGGCGAATATGTAGGTGGTATTCTCTTGATTGGTATTTCGTGGATTCTGATACGACTCATCAATCCTAAAAAACTAATTGAGAAAGCACGAAAAAATCTCGAAAATGAAGATGATGATGAGATGGACGGTTCCAAAGATTGGAAGAAACAAATCAAGAACGAAGACAGTTGGGCGCGCGTTGCCAAAAAATATAAGATGGAATGGCAAATGGTCTGGAAGGATGTAACCGTAGGTTTTACCATTGCAGGTATAACAGCGGCTTTTGTGCCAGATTCGTTCTTTAAGACCTTATTTATCAATAGCGGTCAGGGTAATACAGATTTCACATTTCTGGAAATTCTGGAACATATCGTTGTTGGGCCAGTCGCCGCATTTTTGACTTTTATTGGCTCAATGGGCAACATTCCGTTAGCTGCCTTGCTCTTTGGAAAAGGCGTGAGTTTTGCTGGCGTAATGGCCTTTATTTTTAGTGATTTGGTGGTTTTTCCAGTACTGAGAATCAATGCAAAGTATTATGGTTGGAAAATGTCATTGTTTATCACGTTTTTATTGTTTACAGCATTAATTGGTACGGCATTGACGCTGCATTATGGGTTTGATGCATTGAATATACTACCAGATTCATCACAGGTGAAGATTCAGGATAGCGAATTTTTCAAGATTGATTATACCTTTTTCTTGAACGTTGCTTTTCTCATCATTTCAGCCTATCTCGTTTATCTGGGTTTTTTCAAGAAAAAAGATGTAGAACATTCAATGAGCGAGATGGCACCCAAGAGTCCATTGTTGGAAAGTGTTTTAAAATATGCAGCCTTCATCTGTTATATATGGCTCGCTGGGGGACTTATTGTAAAATTTTTAGTGAACTAAAATTCGGATATAGAATAAAACAAATATGGTCAACAGCAAAACAGCAAAATGGATTCGAAAAGCCCACCGTTACTTGGGTATCTTTTTGGGTATTCAGTTCCTGATGTGGACGATTAGCGGTATGTATTTTAGCTGGACGGATATTGATGAGATACACGGCGACCAGTTCAAAAACCAGAAGCCAAAACAGACGGCTTTTTCAGATTTATTGGGTACAGGCCAATTAAATAGTAAGCAACCCATCCAAACGCTGGAATTATTGGAAATAGCAAAAGAACCTTACTATTGGATAAACGAAGCAAAGCTTTATAATGCCAAAACAGGAGAGGAAAAGGACGGTATCACTAAAGAAGAAGCCCGAGAGGTAGCACAAAGATATATACTTCCAGAGCTTAAAATAGCCGCAATAAAAAGGATAGAAGAAGTCGGAGACCACCACGAATATCGAGGACGTCCCCTACCGGCTTATGAGATTTCGTATGAAACACCAAAAAATTTAAAGGCTTATGTGGCTGTCGAAAATGGGGCGTTTCAAACGGTGCGGCATAGAGATTGGCGCTGGTTCGACTTTCTGTGGATGACCCATACCATGGACTATGACACAAGAGATAATTTCAACACCCTTTTGTTAAGGTCATTTTCGCTTTTGGGACTAATAACCGTGTTGAGCGGCTTTGTCCTATGGTATATATCATCGCCATCTATTCGAAAGATAAAAAAACAGATTTAGAAAGTAATTTAATGAATGGAGACGTAATTTATGGAAGAAAAAAACCCGAACGGCGAGATTAGAAAAGTGCCATTTGAAAAGGAAGGCGCCTATATTTTAGCGGGCATTATCATACTTTTTATAGTACATACGCTCATTGTACTGGTTTTGAAAACTATTAGTGAATCCGTATAAATTTTTAAGAAACAATAACATTTCAATCTTCAATATCATGAACAAGAACATCATTTACATTGTAGTAGCCGCCTTAGCGGTCGGTTTATTGGGGGGATATTTTATTTTCTCAAACGCTGAGGCCGATCAATCGGCTATAAAAGATCTTTCGGATATGTCCGATAGCCATGACCATTCCGGAGAATCCGAGAATCAGATGTGGACCTGCTCCATGCACCCACAGATTATGCAACCCGAACCGGGAGACTGCCCAATCTGCGGTATGGATCTCATTCCTGCTGAAACCGGAGAGACGGGGCTTAGTGCCAATGAAATAAAAATGACGGACAACGCCTTGGCCTTGGCCAATATACGCACCTCTACCGTTGGTACAGGTGGTTCGGATGGGAGTTCACTTAAACTCTCAGGAAAGATTCGCGAGAACGAAGAAGCCAATGCTACCCAAGCTACATATTTTGCGGGTCGCATTGAACGGCTAAATGTGAATTATACCGGAGAGAACGTTGCCAAGGGCAAACTTTTGGCAACCATCTATTCCCCAGAATTGGTAAGCGCACAACAAGAGCTGTTGACGGCCGCATCCATGAAGGAATCGCAACCGGCATTATACAATGCCGTTCGCAATAAATTAAAATTATGGAAGCTTTCTGACAATCAAATAGATAAGATAGAAGAAGTGGGCAAAGTGCAGGAAAACTTTCCAGTCTATGCCACAGTTTCAGGAACGATTACCGATATCATGGTTGAAGAAGGAGATTATGTAAAACAAGGGCAGCCTTTGTACAAAATTGCCAACTTAAATTCCGTTTGGGCGGTATTCGATGCCTATGAAAATCAGATAGCATCGTTGAAGGAGGGTCAGGAGGTCAAGATAACGACGAATGCCTATCCCAATGAAGAATTTACGGCAAAAATATCCTTTGTAGACCCGTTACTTAATTCTTCTACAAGAACGGTCATGGTAAGGGCAATACTTAACAATAAGGATAATCTCTTGAAGCCGGGTATGTTCGTGGAAGGTACGATCAATGCTGCCGAAATGCAGATGGAGAATACCGTTATCATACCGGCCAGTGCCGTAATGTGGACAGGGGAACGATCGGTGGTTTATGTAAAGACCAATCCCAATGAGCCTGTCTTTGAAATGCGCGAAGTTGCCCTTGGAAGTACCAATGGCGATACCTATACAATAATTAGCGGGCTTGAAAAGGGGGATCAAATTGTGACCAACGGAACATTTACCGTTGATGCGGCCGCACAGTTACAGGGTAAAAAATCGATGATGAACGCAGAGGGAGGCAAAACCATGACCGGGCATGAGGGTCATTTGGGTATGCAGGAAGGAGATAAAATGGAACCCTCAACAAGTACGGGCACCGACCATTCTAAGATGAAAAAAAGGATTGAAGTATCAAGTGAGTTTCAAGGTCAGTTGAAGCAGGTTTTCGAAGCCTATATAGATGTTAAGGATGCTTTGGTAAATGATGATGGCGCGGCCGCACAAAAAGAAGCAAAACAAATGGAAGAAAGTTTGGCCAAAGTCGATATGAAGTTGCTAAAAGACAAAGAGGCCCATGATCATTGGATGACCATTCAAAAAGAGCTCAAAGCATCGTCCAATGCAATGGCCAGCACTTCTGAGATCAAGGAGCAAAGGGACCACTTTAAACATCTATCGGCCCACTTGATCAGCGGTGTTCAGCTTTTTGGAGTCAATCAAAAAGTGTACAACAGCTTTTGCCCGATGGCAGATAGCAATAAGGGAGCCAATTGGCTAAGCCTGGAAAAGGAGATTCGAAACCCATATTATGGAGAAGCGATGATGACCTGTGGAGAGGTAAAAGCTACTTTGGAATAATTAATTTCCGTAAAAGGCGGATGTGGCCAATAGGTACTAAGTTCCGCTTTTTTACTTTAAAAAAGTCGGATGACGATGAGCGAGAACAGAAGGAAAAGGAGAAAGGAAGAGAGAAAAAAACCGCAAAACAATATCGATAAGAAAGATAAAATTTACGGAATACTGGCGATAGTGCTATTATTTCTTATAGCCACTATATTAGTAATTATCAATGCATTTTCATAGTAACTTTCCTTATGATAGAAGTTGAAACCGGAATAACATGAGCAACATCATCCACATAAAAAATATGGTCTGCCCCAGATGTATAGCGGCAGTATCCAATATTTTGAAGGATTTGGAAATTCCATATGTATCTATAAAATTGGGAGAAGTGGAATTGCCTGCAACACTTGCTTTAAAGAAAAAATTGGCCTTGTCCATAGGACTTCAGGAATCCGGATTCAGCTTGATAAACGACCGTAAAAGTCAACTTATAGAACAGATGAAAACCTTGGTCGTGGACAAAATCCATCACTCTTCCGATGGATTGGATATTAAATGGGCGGACTATATAAGCGAAAAACTCCATCTTGAATACAAGTACTTAAGTTCCCTTTTTTCATCCGTGGAAAGCATCACTTTTGAACAGTATATCATCAACCAAAAGATTGAAAGGGTAAAGGAATTATTGGTGTATGACGAACTTACCTTGAGCGAAATTGCCTATCACCTGGGGTACAGCAGTGTGGCTTATTTAAGCAACCAGTTTAAAAAGGTAACGGGAATGACCCCTTCGCAATTCAAAAAAAGTATAGATAAAAACAGGAAATCGTTGGATGACATATAATTTCTACTATAAGGTTTTGCCATAAGTTCGCAAAGAAACGCTTATGTCGGGTTGCTTTAGATGAATGTCCCAATTCTCAAATGGGTCAATGTTTTTTTTATTAGAAACATATGATTTTTACTGTAAGCATTATTTTGGAGTACTATTCATTATGCACATTCTTTTAATGGTTTGGTGTAGCACAAAAGAATAACTCAGAACCATGAATAGAATAACCAAATTGGTTATCGCCGGTTGGCCAAAGTGATGAATTCTTTTTCGCGAAAAAATCATGAAGGCCTTTAGCGTGCAGAAAATAATTAAAAAGTAATAAATACTTACGAAATCGGAAAATTTCCGGTTTCACGAAAAAAACTGAAATAAATTACGTCATGAAAAAAAGATATGAAATAAAGGGAATGACCTGTAACGGTTGTAGAGATCATGTAGAAGAAGCAATTCTAAATGTCGCAGGAGTAGCCGATGTATCGGTCGATTTGAAAAATGCCGAAGCAACGGTAGAGTCGCAATTTGAAGTGCCTTTGGGAAATTTACAAAATGCCCTTAAAAATACCGGCGATCAATATAAAATACAACTTAAGAATAGTGTTGAACAAAACTAAAACAATGCCTATATAGTTATGCGGTAATTTGTATGATAGCTACAAACAATTGAAATTCTAATAATAACCAAAAAACAATTTTACGATGGAAAACAAGGAAAAACAAACAGATAAGTATTTAAAGTTCTTCGCAATGATTGGCACCTCAATGGTCGCGATGTTCTTTTTAATGTACACGCACTCCTATCAGATTATCGATCACTTCTGGTATAGTGAAACCAGGTTCTTTATGACGTTGATCATGGGCGGGTCCATGGTTATTATCATGCTGCTGTATATGCTACAAATGTACAAAGACCGCAATAAGAATATTGCCATCCTGGCATTGGGCGTTTTGCTGATTGCAGGCGGAATATGGCTGGTCAGGAGTCAGGTTACGGTTACCGGTGTTGATTATATGGAAGGTATGATTCCCCATCATTCCATCGCTATCCTAACTAGTGAACGATCTCAAATAAAAGATATCAGGGTAAGGGAAATCGCCGATGAAATCATCAAAGCGCAGCGTCGGGAAATAATGGAAATGCAATGGTTGATTAACGATATCAAGGAAAATGGGATAGTAGAAACAGAAGAAGAAAAGGAAAAGCGTCCGCTTCCCAAATTTGAAGGATCGCTTACCGAAGAAACAACAAACCTTGACTGATACGGAAAAGTGAATGTCAGGAGGTAATAACAGTTTTTACTTTCGAAAGGAAAAAACGAAAATACAGGAGAATAAACGAAGGCATTTCGGACGTTAAATTATAAACACATAAAATTTTTATGAAAATACAGCAATTTGAATATGAACCACTTTCCCACTATTCATACGTACTGCTGAGCGAAGGGGAGATGGCGATAATCGATCCCGATCGCGACCCGATGCACTATTATAACCTTGCGCATAAAGACAATGCTAAGATCAAAGTTGTGCTATTGACCCACTCCCATGCAGACTTTGTAAGCTCACATTGGCAAATTAGCAAAGAAACAGGTGCTACGATCTATAACAGCAGCAGATTGGAAGCTGAATACCCTTTCGAAAGTTTTGATGGGAACAGTGCCATATTCGTGGGCAATACCAAACTAGAAGCCATAAATACTCCTGGGCATTCATACGATAGTATTTCCATTCTTGCCACAGATGAAAATGAGGTTGCACTTTTTACGGGGGACACCTTATTGATCGGGGATGTCGGACGCCCGGACCTGCGCGGAAATGAAGATGACAAAGAGCAAAAAAAGCAAGCACTGGCCCGTGAAATGTTCAACACAATTCGAACTAAATTCAAAAAAATACCGAATGAGGCCATTATTTACCCCGCCCACGGGGCGGGATCCCTGTGCGGCAAAAGCATGTCGGCAGATAGCAGTAGCACATTAGGTAGGGAGCGAAAGGATAACTGGGCATTTGGCCATCAAAATGAAGACGAGTTTGTCAAAGAACTCCTTGAAGACCAACCGTTCATACCGGCCTATTTCAAACATGATGTAGCTATGAACAAAAAGAAAGTTGAATCGATTGATATGGCAACCGCTAAAATCCCTATTCATCTCAACGCCGAAACCCCAAAAGATAATATCCTAATTGTTGATAGTCGTGATGAAAACGAGTTTAAACAAGGTCATTGGCCACAGAGTATCAATATTATGCAGGGTGGCGAAGCATCCTCTTTTGAAACATGGTTAGGTATTATAATCCAACCAAATGAGGAATTTCATCTGGTTGTCGATTCTCCAAAAAGTGTAAAGACCATCGCCCAGCGGGTGGCGAAGATCGGATATGAAAATCAACTCAAGGCCATAACTACCCTGCCGAAGGCAAACTTGGTCAAAAACGAACGATTGGACATCAAGCATTTTTTTCTTAACCTGGATGATTACACCATTGTCGATGTCAGAAATACGGACGAGGTAAGGGAAAAGAAAATTTTTGAGGATGCTTTGAACAAACCCCTTCACGAACTAAGGAATTCAATTCAGGATATTCCCACTGACAAACCCATTGTTGTCCATTGCGGCAGTGGATATAGAAGTGCGATCGGAAGCAGCATACTTTCAAATGGGTTGAACGACGTAAAAGTATTTGATCTTGGCGAAACTATCGAAAAATTGAAATAACCTATTTGTTACTTCTTATGTAAAAATGATGTAAGACAAAATTTTAAATGGCTATGGGAACACGTTTTTTTACAGGTTTAATCATTTCACTCCTAGTATTGGCAACTACAAATGCGCAGACCGTCGATTCGCTACCGCCGATATCGGCATCCAAGTCCTATTCCAACTATAGCAATGTCATTGGCTGGAAAAATGGAAGGACCCCAAAAGCCCCGCCAGGTTTTACCGTTACAAAATATGCTGACGGTTTCAAGAATCCAAGGTGGATGTACGTTACACCGAATGGCGATGTACTTGTGGCGCAAAGCAATTCGAATTATCCGCTTTGGAAAAAAATCGGGGCATGGTTCATCGGGGCATCAAAGTCGAAAAGCTTTAAGAACAGTGCCGACTTGATAACCTTGCTCCGCGATGTAGACAAGGATGGATCTCCCGATGAACGCGCCGTATTTCTCGAAAAGGAACTCAATCAACCCTTCGGAATGCTTGTGTTGGATGATTGGTTCTATGTGGCCAATACCAACGGATTGCTACGTTTTCCTTACAAGCCCGGCCAATCTCAACTATCGGGAAAAGCAGAAAAAATTACGACCTTGCCCGCAGGAAAGGCCAATCGACATTGGACACGCAATATAATTGCCAACAAGGACGGTTCAAAAATATACATAGCGGTCGGTAGTGGCTCAAATGTCGGGGAGAAAGGGGCCGAGGCCGAATTCATGAAGGCGGCCATTCTGGAGATCGACCCCGATGGTTCCGGATTAAGGGTCTTTGCTTCCGGATTAAGAAACGCCGTGGGTATGGATTGGAACCCCATTACCGGAGACTTGTGGACGGCGGTCAACGAACGCGACGGATTGGGCAACAACCTCGTACCAGATTATTTGACCAGTGTCCGCGAAAACGGATTTTATGGTTGGCCCTATGTGTACTATGGGCAAAATGAAGATCCAAGGGTAAAATGGGTGCCTTCGGCCCAAGTGGAGAATACACTGCTGCCCGATGTGAACGTTGGCCCCCATACGGCATCTTTGGGATTGACGTTCTACACGGGCGATTCCTTTCCTGACAAGTATCGGAACGGAGCCTTTGTCGTGCAGCATGGTTCTTGGAACAGACAGGTTTTATCAGGCTATAAAGTGGTTTTCGTGCCTTTCGAGAACGGAGAACAAACTGGAAAACCTGAAGACTTTTTAACGGGTTTTATTGTTGACGGCAAAAAAGATGAGGTCTATGGCCGACCCGTGGGTGCCGCCGTACTACTCGATGGATCGATGTTGATAACCGATGATGTGACCAATACGATCTGGAGAATCAGTTGGGACGGTAAACGCGGTATGTGAGCGATTCTCAATGGGGTTTGCCGTTAAATAAGTATTTTTATTTATGGTAGATGCACAACCTCCGGTAAATGATTTAAGAAACCTTTTGAGTATCCTTTATTTATACGCTGATATAAACCAAACATATTAGTCAGGATTCCAATAACATCACCGTTCCCAGTCCACCATCGGCACAGACACTGACCACCGCTTTCTTGCCGGGTCCCATTTGTGCCAGTTCCTTAATGGCCTGGTTAATAATTCTTGAACCAGTTGCTCCGAAAGGGTGACCAACGGCAATGCTTCCTCCATTTGGATTGAGATGGGCCCAAGGGAACGCTCCAAAGTCGAATGAAACACCCACCTTTTTAAGGTGATTTTTATCTTCAAGTAATTGAACGTTAGCAGCCACCTGTGCCCCAAATGCTTCGTGTATTTCCCATAGGTCAATTTCGTCATAACGAAGTTTATGTCTTTCCAACAATTTGGGTATGGCAAAAGTAGTGGCCATCAACAGTCCTTCTTTTTCAATATTTACGGCGGCGATTTCCCAGTCTACCAATTGAGTAGCATAGGAGTTGTCAGAAAATTTCTCTTTTGCTTTTGAACCACATACCCATAAACCTGCGGCACCATCGGTCAATAAGGAAGAATTTCCGGCAGTCAATGAACCGTTGCCCGACTCCTTATCGAATACTGGATTGAGTTTGGCCAACTGCTCCAAACTGGTATTTTCCCGAGGAATCTTATCCTCTTTAATGCCATCCAGCGGTAAAATCAAATCATCAAAAAAACCATTATTTCTTCCCCTAATATAATTTTGATGGCTGTTAAGGGCAATCTCGTCTTGCCGCCTTCTCTCTATTTGAAGGCGTTTTGTGGTAATTTCGGAATGTTCGCCCATACTCAGGCCAGTAGTTCTGTTGGTAACACTCGGGATAAACAACCGTATATCCCCAAAACTCAAATCTTTCAATTTTGAAAATTTATCCGCAAGTGTCTTGCTTTGGAACAACCTCCGCAGCCAGTCGGAAAAATTCTGGTTCAGTCCTAGTTGAACCCGACTCATACTTTCGACGCCGCCCACTAGGGCAACCTCCTCTTCGGTTATCAATCCAGCGGCTTCAATGGCTGCCATCATACTGGTACTGCAGGCCATAATAGTGGTAAACGCTGGAATACTTTGATCCAATTCTGCATCCATAAGTATCTCTCGCGCAAGGTTGCTGTAGCCAAGATTCGGCGCTACCGAACCCCAGATAAAGAGATTGGGGGAAATGGAATTCCATTTTATCATTTCTTGAACAACGGGAATCGATAATTGGAGAGCATCTTTATCTTTAAGCTCTTTATCGACTTTTGCAAATGGTGTTCTCAATCCGGCGATTAACCAAATTTCACTTTTAGAGTTTTTCATAGTAGTAATTCTATTAAGCCTTAAATTAGGAAAAAATGGTCCTATGAAAAATAATTAAAGCATAAGATTATTGTATGTAAGCAACTTTTTAATGCAACAAGTAAAGCTTTGCAGAGACTTCTACTATCGCTGGAAAGAGGGAGTACTCTTTTTACCTGTCACAGCCATTGATAAGAGTAGTCGAGGCCTGTGGTCAAGAGGCGAAAAACTTTATGTAGATTTTTGCACGATGGTCAGTTGTTTCTTCCGAGAATTCTACAACTCTTTCAGCAAATTTCGTAACACGGTTGGCGGCAACAATTCCGAACTTTGCATAAAGTAATTCAGATAAAGCTATGGAAACCACAACTGTTTTGGAGCAAAAGGATAAAACCAAGAAATCAGATATCAAAAAATCGTTTCCGGTCACGGGAATGACTTGTGCGGCCTGCGCATCAAGTGTTGAATCCATCCTGTCGCATACTGAAGGTGTCAATAATGCCATTGTTAATTTTGCGAGCAGCTCGGTACTCGTAGATTATGATGAGAACGTTACCGAAGAAAAATTGCAAAACGCTTTACGTCAGGTGGGCTATGACATTATCATAAATGCTGAAGACCCTTCGGAGGTACAAGAGGAGCTTCGGCAAAAGCATTATTATGATATAAAAAACCGTACTATCTGGTCAGCGATTCTGACCCTTCCCATTTTCATTTTGGGAATGTTTTTTATGCATTGGGAACCTGGAAAATGGATATCCTTGGTATTGACTTTTCCTGTTTTATTTTGGTTCGGTCGTAGCTTTTTCATCAATGCTTTCAAGCAGGCCAAACACGGGAAGGCGAATATGGATACCTTGGTCGCCTTGAGTACCGGAATCGCTTTTCTGTTCAGTGTTTTCAACACCCTCTTTCCTGAATTTTGGCTGAGCCGTGGTATTGAACCACACGTCTATTACGAAGCGGCCACGGTCATTATTACGTTCATTTCCCTTGGAAAATTATTGGAAGAAAGGGCCAAATCAAACACCTCTTCGGCCATTAAAAAACTGATGGGATTACAACCCAAAACACTAAAAATCATTGAGCATGGGGAAGAAAAAGAAATTCCTATTTCCTCGGTTCAAGTAGGTCAAACTATTTTAGTTCGTCCAGGAGAAAAGATTCCTGTGGATGGGGAAGTTTCCAAAGGCAGCTCGTATGTAGATGAAAGTATGATTACAGGGGAACCTGTTCCCGTGGAAAAATCAGGTGGTGGAAAAGTATTTGCGGGTACGGTAAACCAAAAAGGAAGTTTTCAATTTACCGCTGAAAAAGTAGGCGGGGAAACTTTGCTCTCCCAAATCATCAAAATGGTGCAGGAAGCACAGGGAAGTAAGGCTCCAGTTCAAAAATTGGTCGATAAGATTGCCGGTATTTTTGTTCCCATCGTATTGGGTATATCCATCATTACGTTCATCGTTTGGATGTTGGTAGGAGGCGATGATGCATTTGCGCAGGCGTTATTGACCTCTGTAGCAGTATTGGTTATCGCTTGTCCCTGTGCATTAGGATTGGCAACACCTACAGCTATAATGGTGGGTATTGGGAAAGGAGCCGAGAACAATATCCTGATAAAAGATGCCGAAAGTTTAGAACTCGGCCATAAAGTGAATGCGGTCATTCTTGATAAAACGGGTACCATTACCGAAGGAAAACCATTAGTGACGGATATTCATTGGTCTGAGAATAATAAAGACACGAAGAAATACAAACAAATTCTTTTAGCAATTGAAGCACAATCTGAACACCCTTTGGCGGAAGCGGTGGTCAACCTTTTGAAAGAAGAAGATATTGAAAAAGCTGAAATTGCTTCTTTTGAAAGTATTACAGGAAAAGGCGTTCAAGCTGAAATAAAGGACGGTTCAAAATATTATGTGGGAAACCATAAATTAATGCTTGAGAATAATATTCAAATCGATGCCTCCTTAATGCAAACAGCAGAAAGCCTCGAAGAGCAAGCAAAAACAGTCATATTTTTTGCTAATGAAAAACAAGTGCTGGCGATACTCGCCATTGCGGACAAGATTAAGGAAACTTCAAAGAAGGCCATAGCAACGCTTCAAGAAAGGGGTATCGAGGTCTATATGCTTACTGGAGATAATAATAAAACTGCAGCAGCAGTAGCACAACAAGTAGGGATAACCAACTACCAAGGAGAAGTAATGCCCTCAGAGAAAGCAGCTTTTGTTGAAAAATTACAATCGGAAGGAAAGATAGTAGCTATGGTTGGCGATGGTATCAATGATTCTCATGCTTTAGCACAAGCCAATGTAAGTATTGCAATGGGTAAAGGTTCGGACATCGCAATGGACGTGGCAAAGATGACCTTGATTACCTCAGATTTGCAAACCATTCCCAAAGCGTTGGAACTATCAAAAAAAACGGTTTTTGGTATACGTCAGAACCTGTTTTGGGCATTCATATATAATATCATTGGAATACCTATCGCGGCAGGAGTTCTGTATCCCGTAAATGGGTTCTTGTTAGACCCGATGATTGCGGGAGCAGCAATGGCATTCAGTAGTGTATCGGTTGTAGTTAATAGCCTACGGTTAAAACGAATAAGACTTTAATAATTATAAATTCAGAAACTATGAAAACTTTAAAATTTAAAACAAATATCAATTGTGGTGGTTGTGTCTCTAAAGTAACCCCATTTTTAAACAAACAAGAGGGTGTTGAAAGTTGGGAAGTGGATACCGCCAATCCTGATAAAATCTTAACCATAGAAAGCGATGGTGCTTCCGAAGAAGATGTAAAAGCTACCTTGCAGAAAATTGGGTTTAACGCGGAAAGTGTTGATGTTCGTTAATCACCAAACGCCTATAATAAATTTATATCCAATCTAAAAGATATCGTTCTGTCAGTACTGACTTAAGTCAAATGAAAAGAAAATGAAGGTAGCGGAAAAAAGCAAATTCTATAAAACGAAGTTATTGTGGCACCGAATACGCCATGGACTATTTTTATTCACCCTTAGAAATGCTCTGACCCGGATAGGATTGGACATCGCACCCTACTATTGGTATAGGGAAATAAAAAATGGAGCCGAAAAACCTGAGATTCGAGATAGCTTCAAAGACTATGAATTATGTTATATAGGTTTGGACGAGATTGGGATAATGAATAACATCATGGGGCTTACAACCAAGGAATTAGAGCAGAATTTAAGTATGGGGCAGATATGTATCGGTCTCAAGCGAGGGAAAGAGATTGCCGCCCTATTATTCGTTGATTTGCAGGATTTTGTGTTTAAAGGCCGCTCCTTCAAAATAAAAGATAAGGAAGGTTACCTTTTGAATGTTTACACGTTTCAGGCGTATAGAGGTAAGAACTTGGCTACCTACTTACGTTATCATTGCTTTGAACTTCTTGAAAACTATAGCGTAGAAGAACTTTACAGTATTGTCTCCTACTTCAATACGTCATCAATAAAAGTCAATAAAAAATTGAATGCCCAAAAGTTGAAACTCTATTTGTACATAGGATTGTTAAAAAGATACCATTGGAATTTTCTGTTGAAGGACTATTCCAAATAATCAAACCGGATAATTTGTTATTATATGGTGGTTATTCTGGGAAAAATTAAAATCAGATGATATTCCCTTATCCGCTACATCAACTATGATTTATACGATTATATTCGGATTGATATTGGCGCTTGCCGTTTATTATTTTTCCGGAATAGGAAAAAAAAAGGTAAAGCCCTTCCCAAATCATTGGCATCCGTTGCTGATGGATCATGTACTCTTTTACCGGAAACTTCCCAAAAGTGAACAGGCAGTTTTTCAACAACGAATGATGCAGTTTTTAAGCGAGGTTTCCATCGACGGAGTACAACTGGAGTTACAGGAACTGGACAAAATATTGATTGCCGCAAGTGCCGTGATTCCCGTTTTTGGTTTTGAAGAATGGCATTACACTAATTTAAGCGGTATACTTTTATATCCCGACCATTTTAATGAGGATTTAGAATTCGACAGCAAAAGACAACTGCGAAATATTGGAGGATTGGTCGGTAACGGAAGGTTCGAAAAACAGATGATTTTATCGAAAAAAGCATTGCATCACGGGTTCAAAAACACAACCGACAAAAGCAATACTGGCATACACGAGTTTGTGCATCTTATTGATAAGCTGGATGATAGTACAGATGGCATTCCAGAGCGATTGTTGGAACATCAATATACCATTCCTTGGTTGACTTTAATCCATAAGGAAATGGAAGCGATTAATGATAATCATTCTGATATCCGAAAATACGGAGGTACAAACCAAGCAGAATTCTTTGCTGTAGCTTCAGAGTATTTCTTCGAGCGACCAGATTTACTTAAAAAGAAACATCCAGAGCTGTATAAAATGCTGGTGGAATGTTTTAGGCAGGAACCAGCACTTTTAAAAAATTAACTGCAAAAAATAGTATAGTTAAGGTCCACTAACAAATAAGGTATGGCTGCTGTAAATGGCACGTATAATCAGCGTCATCAAACAGACCATCAAGAGGATAACCGGAAGGCAGAGTCCCGGCCCCGCCATCGAAAGTGGCAATCCTGGCGGAAAGTGGACACTCTTCCCCAGTATCAAGGAATATCAAACAAGAACGTGCAACTACGATGCCATGCCCTCGGGCCATGTAGCCACTTTTATGGCGACCATTACCGTTATTGCTAGTAACTACCCCGAGATAAAATGGATCAAGCCCATGGGCTATACTTTAATGGGTATCATGGCCTTTGAAAAGATGAGCAGTAAGGTGCATTGGGCCTCGGACTATCCCTTAGGTCTTTTTATCGTATATGTAGTGGGCAAGGCGGCGGCCAACCGACGAATCAAGAAAATAGATACAAACGATGCCTTGGGCTGGAAAAAATCAGAACGGATGAAAACCGAATTTACTACTGGCCACCTGGAAGGCTATCGAACTTTTGGAGTGGTTTTCACTTTTTGAAACAAATAGTATCTTCTTTTTCCTTTTCTTCCATGTGCCTGCGGAAGTTGAAAATCCTTCGCCTTCAAGCCTGACCGAGCGGGCACGCTACGCTGGCCCGCATTCGGTCGTCTTTCCGGCTACGGTTTTTAAACATCCTCGGCACCGCGCATAAAAGCATGGAGGCGCAAAAATGCGCTCCATGCATTTATCTTGCCTACGCACAATTAATTTTGAAAATTCTTGTTTAAAATATGTAATCCTTAGTGATATATTTGTAATAATTCAAGGCCAATTCCAATGAAACCAAATATTTTCATCTTTCTTGCATTCCCGATACTGCTATTTTTTTCGTGCAATAGCGACGACGACAGCGTTGCAGAATCGGATAGGAAGCAAGCTTTGTTCGGCCAGTGGGAATATGAGGCTATCGATTCCAATACCGCCGTGGATATAAATGGCGACGGTACGGTAAATATAGATTTATATAATACCAATGAAATCCGCCAATGCTTAAAGGACAACCTTACTTTTTTTAGTGATGGTCCCGCTGACGAAGGAAAAGATTCCTATACTATAAACGAAAACGGATTAAGCTGTGGTGATGTAGCAGCCTTTGCCAATGTTGAAAAAGACCAATACGAATTAATCAATAATGAAATTCTTCGTTTCGATAATAGGGATGATATGACCATCATCGAGTTTAGCCAAAACAGGTTAGTCCTAGAGCAAGACGACTTTTTAGACAATCAAGATGTTGTCATAACGTATACTTTTAAAAGAAGCTAGAAAATGGTTTGCATTACCCCCTTTTGATCATACTCTAACAATTTTCCCCGATGTCCATTCACTCCACTGGCCATTGGTATCCCTGACCCTGACCTCAAAGTCCTGATCAAGATATTTCAAACGGCTTTCTCGGGGTTCCTCTTCCAACATGAAATATCGATCCACTCCACTGCCCGTGGCTTCGTTGTAATTGAACAATCGGGTATCCCATCGGTTGGTACTCCGGTTGAATATCCTGATTTCCACCTGGTCCAGCGTAGCACCGCCATAGGCCTCCGAGCACCCGATATCAAAACAGGTATATATCCTGACTTGATAATCACAACCGTTCAATCCTCCGCAACTGACATTGTGCTTTTCCCCTTTGACCAATGCCACGGGCCTTCCTAAAGTGTCAACAAATGTGCTTCCGCTTTTGGAGTGTCCTGTTGAGTTCTCCACCTCAAAATCAATGGTAAACGTATTTGGGGTCTCAGGATAGAAAGTAAGGTTGGTACTACCGTAATTCAATGGTATTGTTTCCCCCTCATCATATCTATTTCCGCCATAAAAGAAATAACCGACACGGTTTCCATTGAAAGAAAATGTCATTTGATAGGTCACCGCCGGATCATGGGTGCCAATGGCATTGGTAATGACCGTGATGTTAAAGGGTTCTTCTTCCAAACGTTCTCCGGGAGCCTGACTAACGGTTAACTCGAACGGTTCCTCGTACCTTTCATAGTTGATATTGACATTGGCCGTTTTCTCCACATCTGATGAGGAGCGCACCGTAAAAGTGATGTTATGGTTGCCTTCGGTCGTTCCGACATACTTTCCCGAAAATGCCCCCACGGGTACATCAAAACTTTCCCCAGCGGAATAGCTTGTGCCCGCATATTCAAAAGAACCATTGTTACCATTTGCCGAAAAATACATCACGTAGGTGTCCCCACCGATTCCGATTTCGGAAATATTGAAGTTAACATCCACCTGTTCCCCGATATAGGCCTGCTGCAATGTGCCCGATGCGGTAAAGGTGTAATCCTTGGCCGCAACGTTTACCGTTATATCCACGGTTTTCTCCAATCCGGTATCGTTTCGGACCGTGAAAGCCATTCGAACGGTACTTTCATTGGTACCTTCGAGCGTCCAGTTAAAGTTGCCCGTATTGACATCATAACTGTTCCCGGGGCTTACCTCTATACCATTGTTGTCCCTGATGAGCGCATTGCCGTTCATACTGAAACGCATGGTGTAATCCGAAGACCCGACACTTTCCGAAATATTAAAATTGAGGCCAGTGGTTTCCCCTACGGTTATGTCGGATTTTTGGGTGCCCCCGGTAAAGGTAAAGTCGACCTGGTCAAAAGTGATGGTAGTGTTGGCCGTTCGGGTAACGTCCGATCCCGATTCGACACTGAGAACGATATTATGCTGTCCGGGTTCCGATCCGGTATAGGAAATATTGTTGACCCCGGCACCCAAAGGAAATTGTTCCCCCGGACCGTAAGTTATACCATTAATGGACATCGACCCGTTTTGACTAGAGGAAAAGAAAGCCGTGTAACTGTCGTTCGCTCCGTCGGGCACTTCGTCGATATTCACGATCATACCCACCGGAATGTTGGAAAACTCAGTAGCCTTGGACGGGGTCATATTGACCGTAAAGTCGTTGTTGCCAACGACAACGGTAACCTTATCTTCAAGAATCTGTCCGTTGCTGTCACGAAGCAAAAAGGTTATTTCGTAGGTTCCTGCCTGGTCCCCAACGAAATCATACGCAAAGCTTCCCGGACTTACCGAAAAATATTGGCTAGGGATTATTGGCGAATTTCCATTGTACAATTGTGCGTCACCACCTGAAATAAAGTAATTCAGTTCATAGGAAACCCCATCGTAATCCCCTTGTTCGATAAGGCTCAATGAAATCGTACCACGCTGGCCTACCAATACCTCGTTGCTATTGGCCGAGGCATTGAATTCCAGTTCAAGGGGATTGGCATCCAGATCGATCTCCACAGGTCCGACCGCTTGCCCGTAATTGTCCGTAACGAGAAAATTGATACGATGCGGGCCCAAGGTTTCCGGAGTATAAAACAATGGGAAATTACCCAAGTCGACCGGATAGTCGGTATTGTTCCGGATCGTATTTCCATTGACCCCAGTAACCCTTCCGTTTCCTTCTTCTAGGTCATAGGTCAGGAAATAATCGATATTGGATGTGTTACCGTTCGATTTAATGTTGAAATTAAGCTGTGTCCGTTGGTTTACGAATACCTGGTTGCTTTCCGAATTTCCGCTATACGTGAAGGGAATGTTGGCAATCTCGATCTCGACACTGTCCCTTTTCCTCTGGCCATTGCTGTCTCGTATATCAAAATAGATTTTGCGCTGCCCCAATTCATCGTCCTCAAAGGTATAGTTATAATTGCCGGGATCAATGCCGCGAAAAGTCCCGGGGTCCATGACCCCGCCATTTTGGTCCCGTACGGTTCCCGCGCCTTGGCTATCGGAAGAAAAGGAATGGCTAATATCATAGGTAACTTCGCTTTCCTCGTCCTGTGTCTGCAAATCAATATTGATTGCCAGGTTGGTGTCCAGCTCCACCTGTGAGGATGCCGCGGTTGCCCTGAACGTGAAATTGACATTTCCGACCGTCAGCAGCAGCTCATTCGTGAGGGATGCCCCATCGGGAGCCTTGGCCACCATGGTCAATTTGTGCTCGCCCAAGGTTTCTGGTAAGTAGCCAAATTCGGTAACGCCCTTGGGCAACTTGAAGGGGGTTCCAGCATCGTAGGTAACATCGTCCAAATGAAGCTTGCCCGAACCATCTTGCAGTTGGTAGGTAATCTCAAATTCCTCGGTCGAATCCCACTCCGGAGCTACCGTGTTCTTGTCCCGTAACAAGGTTACATTGACGGGGTTCCGGCTATTGATAATGAAATCGCCGGTACCCTTGCCCAAGAGAAAGCTGAAACTGGCGTACTTGACATTGTAGGCCAACTCCAACTCCTTTTGCAATCGGTTTGAATCCCAGGCCAATACCTTGACTTTGTGCATACCCGTATCGATGGGCATATAGCGGTAAGAAAGGTCAAAATCCTTGACGGGGATGGTATCGTTTTCGCGGATGGTATCGTTTTCCGTACCTAAATAATAGCCTTTTCCGTCAAGGATATTATATTTCATGAAATAGGAAACGGTAGAAACCATCCGATCGGGTTCCAAGCTGAAATCCGTTCTTACAGCTTCAAATACAAAGCCGTTTTCCTCGTTCGTGCCATGAAAGGTAAAATCAAAGGAATCCTGCACTATTCCTTCAAAGTCCTTGCTACAGGCAATTATAAATATCATGCATAGCGTACCTATGGCGACTATGCGTTGTGGGGTATTGAATTTCATAACGTCGCTTTTTAAAACAAAAAATACCGTAGGCCGACGCCGACATACGGATAAAAATTTCCCACGTCCGAATTGACATGGTAGTATTCGTTGGCCTTGACCAATAGCGAAAAATCGTTACTTAGGCCTATTTCCATTTCCGCACCGAGATATAGGCCGTAAATAAATTGGCTTTTGCCATTGATAAGCGCACCGGTGGGCAGTTCATTGCTTCCGTTGTTGATGACCTCGTATCCGAACAGCCCACCGCCACCAAGGAAGAGACTAAAATTTTTTCTTCGAGGCGCCATGAATACACGATAGTACAGCCCCGGCTGGATAGTGAAAATATTATAGGGAATATTTTGGGCACCCTTGTCCTCGGCAATTGCGGCCAAAACACTTATCTGAAAATATTGGAACCGATTGGGATGAAAATTAAACGTTCCCATAATACCATAACCATCCTCGACATAGCCACCGCTCACGCCGACCGAAGAAGCAAGGTTGCCCCGCATTTGGCCTGAAACGGCTGAACCCGCAAAACAAAACAACACCGTAATGAAAAATAACTTTGTTCTCATCTAATTAAAATTTAGCCAACCAGTGATGACAGCCTTTTTATTATATCGGTTGGAGTTGGTCATTATCTTATAAATGCGCATTATGGCCTTTCATAATTTAAATCCTGATGGGTTATTGATGACAAGTTGGTCTATATCCAAGGATAGGTTTCTATTGCCCTTTTCTTCATCTAGGTCCACTACGAGGGACTTTCTCCGGTCAAGGGTAAACTTATCGAAGACCACCATAAAATAGTTCTCGGAATTCCCCTCGACCTTTTTGGGAACTTTATACCTGAACAAGGGCTTGTGTTCCGTCTTGACATTGCTCGAACTATTCTTGTAGTTGGTGGCGATGCTGAACCTTATAAAATTGACATCATAGTCTATATGTTCCTTGTTCTCCAAGCGAAACTGTAGGTATATTTCGTTATTCTCATAATACACGTTCTCCAGCCAGAGAAATACATCATCGTATTTTGAAAAATATCGGATGATCTTGCCCTTGTTGAACTGGTTGTAATAACATCTCCGCCGTATATATTCCATTCGATCCAAGACATACAATTCCTGGGTAAGCGGTAAGGGTTCCCCATCTATCTCCTTTTCGGGTATAACTTCCAATGTTTCCGTAACTGTTTCGGTGGCCGCTATGGTTTCCTTTTCCTTTATGTCAGGATATGAAGCAAAGTCGGATTCATCCAATTCAGTAGCACTTTTTTTATGGGATAGCTCTTCGAGGTTATCGACCATGTCGGTGGTTATGGTCCATCGCTTCTTGGCGGGGATGTCCACCAGTTGCAGGATAAAATCATAGGCACGACCGTCACGGGTATAAATGGTATAGTTCGTAAAATCGGAGGTGTCGGGTGCCACATCGTTATAGATAAGCAAAACGATACGCTCTGAGGTTGCGGAAGCACTTTTCGTCGGAAAGGACTCCAAAAAATTCAGCCCCTTCCCATTAATGGAAAAATCATAAGGGGCGGGCAGTACCAGAATGGTCTTATAGTTCCTTGAAACCGGAATGGTGTCCATTTTCGCCATAACCGATAGAGACCCCAATAGCCCAATTATTGTAAGTACAGCTTTTATTTTCATTGTGTTGCCAGTAAGAGTTCATAGTCATCCATCAATAGGATTTTTTCTTTTTCCCGTAACCTTTTTTTTCGAAGGAAAGTCCCCAACCCTTGGGCGATGCCTTTTAAAACATCCGGTGCGCCGCTGGTAATTTCGTCGGTGGCCTCTCGCAGTGCATCGCCTCCCATTTCGGCCTTGTACTCCCTCCAGAGTTCCCTGGCCCTTTTGTTGTAGATTCCTTCCCTGCCATCGTTGAAGTCCCTGACGGAGATATCGACCGGATGGTGCTCGATATTGTCTATATCCAAATACACCCTGTTTCCCTGTATGGAAGCCATAGCGTAGATGAAGGTATTTTTGGGAAATCGTTTATCACTAAGGACCATATCTTCCATGAGCAGTAGCCTTACATTCTCATTGGGCAAGATGAACTGATCGCCATATACGGTTGCCCTAAAGAAGGTCGGCTTTTTGGTAACGGGCATCCGTTCCTGTTGGGGCCAGCGGTTGCCGGTCAAGGATTCCCCGACTATTTTCCTTTTTCCCTCCAGCAGCATTTCACGGTAGGCCAAGCGGTTCTCCACGAATTTTTGTTTCTGCTCCTCCGCGGTCATCCTGTTCTTCTTTTCCCTCTCCACGGTTTTCTTTCTATCCGGTGGGTCGGTCTCCATCGTTTCCTGGAGTTTAGTATCCAAGGATAGTCCTTCCAATCGCTTCAAGATTCTTTGGAGCGAATCGTTTTGCGAATCGTCCATTTGGGTCATGTCCGGTAAGGACGAAGATTTCCCTGCCTTTTTCTTTTCAGTTGAGTCCTTTAATTTCCAAGGCTCGGCGATAGCTTCGGATTCCAAGGTCGGAACCTTGCCGGGAAGTTCCGGATTGAAGCCATTCGTGGGGTCGGTAGTGTCGCCGAACCCCATTTGAAAATCCTTGACGTTCTCAATGACAAAAAAACTGGTCAGTACCAGAATAAAAGGTAGGGCCATAGCAAAATTTTTGTGCCTTACGACCCATCGCTTCAAACGCTTTATGTTGCCACTGAATTTCATGTTACCTACGCTCGAGATCGGAATTGTCCACGACCTCAAAGTCGATAATCTTGATTCCGTTCAGGTTGTTTGGGGTAATGCCCGCTTTTTTCAGGTGCCCCTTAGTGACCAAGTTCCTATACGTTGTGGATTTGCCTTTTTCTATGGCCTGTTTGCCGTAAAAAGTAAACGGAAACGGATAGGTTGCATAGTCGATCTGAATCGAATCAAGTTCCACAAAGTAGTGATAGTCACGCATTACCACATCATGGAAGTATTTTTTTTCGACCAAACGGGCATATAAACGGTTGCCTGACCAATCGACCATGAACAAGGCTTTTTCCTCTATGTTTCTTTTGATCAGGTCCAGATCGGGTTCCAACGAGAAAAACAGTTCATGAAAGTTTTGGACGTGACCTTCGCAAAGAATTTCGAGGTTTTCCTTGGCATCCCTAATCGGTACCATGGGGAGGCGTTGCCCCCCATGCAGCACATAGGCGTTATTGTTAGCACGCTCATGGGCCGATACCACGAAATAGATGGCAATCGCGAAGACCGCTATCATCAAGATCAGGCAGCTATAGACGAGCCTGTTGTTGTGCCTTCTACTTTGGGCGATATCATTGAATATCTCGTATTTTCCCTTCATAACCTTGTTATTGTGTAAGTGTCCTAACCGCTTTTGTGGCCCCGCCGCTCTTGGCATCGATGACCGTTTGTATTGCTTTTTTGCCGTAATGCTTGGGCTTTGAGACGATGCCACCGCCCGAAATATTGAGTCCCTGCACTACAAAGTTGGCCAGTGTAGGGGCCTTGATGTAAAAGAAGGAGGTCATCAAGACCAGGAGGGAGGAACTCAAGATCAATCCTAGGTCGTAGGCACTGTTACGCAACAAATGGTCCACGAGCGCATCGACAAGATTGACCATAAACATATCCACTACATACAACATGGGAAGCCAAAGGCAGAGACTCATGAACTTTTGCAACCATGCTTTCCAAAGGCCCGAAATGGCGGGAATGAACGAAAGCCCGATATTGATCGGCCCGAAAATGATAAGGATGAACAGGTAAATGGTGGCCAATGCCTTGATGCCCACGAAAATCAGCGTAGAGATAATATGTGCGAAGGCCGTTATGGAACCTGCCAGACCCGTAAGGGCAAAGGATTGCAGTCCATCGATATCCATGCTGAACATGTTCCATTCTACCACATTGTTGGCGGCCACATCGATTTGGGCCAGGGCCACCTTTTGCCCGATGGTATCCCAGTTTTTTTGGGTGCTGACAAACGAGGAACCGAGGTTGTTGTAGAATTCAAAGATGGCGTGTGCAAACTCGGAGTAGTTGAAAAGGATGAACATCAACGGAAACCACTTTAGGGCCTTGAACACATCGGCGCGATCATTGCCCACAAAATGCATGATGGCGAAAATGCCCAACCCGATCTTTGCCATTTGAAAACCAATGCCCAAGGTGGGCCCCAAATTCGCAAAGGCATCATCGATATATTGGTCGAATATCGTGTTGACCGTTACCCTAAAACCTGTATCCGATTGCATAACGTACATCAATTGGTCTTGATCAATGAATAGATGGCTTTGCGGTGTTCGTTTTTCTGTAAGAGGGAGGTATTGACCTTTATGATGGTTTCCAATACGCTGTCCATCTTGTCCAAGATGGAGCGTAATGCCGAAAGTCTATCGGCCGATTCGATGATTTCGCCCGTGGAGGCGATATGCGATCCTTGGGAGACCAAGGAGGTAACCTGTACCAGGGCATCGGCCAAGGTTTCGGTCGCCCTTTCCTTTTCCACCTTTTCCAGATTGGCGAAAGAGCGCAGATTTTTCTGAGTACCCTTATAGGCTTCCACGATCTTGTCCTTCAAGTCATATAGCTCGTTCATTTCTGGACTTCCCATGACATAGCTGGCGGGGGTCCTTTTTGCGGTCAGGTCCTGGCTCAGGATCTTGGAGGCACTGGAATTTGCGGTAACGTTTCGTTCCATCTGTGCCAAAAGCTTGCCCATGGTCGAGTTCAAGGTGACCAGTTGCGAATTCAGCGTGGCCACATTTTGATTGAGGATGACCAGTTGGGCATTGGCCGCCACATCGGTCACGGGAATCTGGGCGGCCCCAAAATAAGGGAGTAGCCCGATCAAAATTTTCAGGTGTACAATTTTTGGTTTTAAATACTTCATCGTTTTTTATTTTTAGGGTTATAATCGATGCCGTTCAAATTTCCCGAACCGGATTCCGCCAGTTCGTTTTGCAGCTGTTTGTAGGCGTTGGCCGTTCTTTCCCAATCACGGCCATGTTTTTCATGGAGACGGTTGATCTTCGCTTTTTCGTTGGGGTTGGTCTCGAACAGGCATTTGGTCGGCAATGAGGTTTCCAATCCGAACACCTTGACGCGGTCCTTCCAACAAATGGCCATTTCCCGTAGCTTTCGGCCCATGGGCAAATCCTTGTTAATGGATAGGATCAGTTGCTTCTGTTTCTCGTTCAGGCCCAATAACCGTTGGATCTCCCCAAAGGAATTACCGAACTCGCCGAGGTCCAGCAACACCTTGATATGGCTGTTCACCACGATGGTATTGCCGATGTACTTGGATTTGACAAAATCGCTTACCTTTTGCGAGATAAAAATGGGCTGGCCCCCATATTTCCGGGCCATTCTTGACTTGGCGTCAAAATAATTGGCCATTATCGGATTGTCGAACAGGTTCCACGCCTCGTCAACGACCAATATTTTGTTTAGGGAAAGTTTTTTGGGATCCTTCAGTTTTTTGTCGAATACATCGATCATCAAGAACGCCAGGATCGGAAAGAGCTGTTCGTTTTCGATCAGGTTTTCGAGTTTGAAGTAGACCAACCTTTCACGACCCAATTGGGCTATCCTTTTGTCCCTACTGTTCAACAGATATGCCCTGGGCCCATCGTGGGCATACTTGCCCAAGAGCAGTAAGAACAAATTGGGATCGAAGACTTCCTTTCGTATGCCCTTGGAATCCATAAGCCGCTCCAAATGCCTTTCCGAATACCCATAAAAAGTGTTGAAGGAGTAATCGGGATTATCCTTGAGGAACTGGTCCCGATAATATCCCTGTACCAACAATTCGATTATGGTCTGGATTACGGCACTGTCATGACCGTCGTCCGTTGTATTCTCCTTTCGCCCCAATAGAAGATAGACCAATGCGATGAGCTGGGTCAGCTTGTGCTCGGTAAGCACCTTTTTACCATCCTTCTCGACAACATCCCCTGAATCCAGCATAAAGGGGTTGAACGTAAAGGGATTTTTGTCGTCGTTCTCTATGACGACCCCATCCAGATGGTCCAGCAACTTGTCATAGGAATTCCCGTTCTCAAGAATCAGGATTTCCGCTCCCTCTCGATATTCGGAGAACAGATAGGCATTGGCAAAAAAGGTCTTTCCGCCACCGGATCCGGAGGCGATGAGCATGCCCCGGTTAAAGATCCAGTCCTTTGCCTCGGGATCGCGGTATAGACTTACCAATAAAGGTTTCCCCGTGGCCCTATCGACCATCCGCAGGCCGTGGGGGCCGTGCATTCTGTTTCGATATCCCCCTTCAAAATACCAAAGGCTGGCCGCCATCTCCGAGGAAAAGGGGCTGAAGAGTTCCATGCTTAACCCAATACCGTTGCCCAAGATACCCCCGAAAAAGAGGTTTTTTCGGTCCACGGTATTTTCCTTGGCATGAATACCCAGCTTTCGAAAAGCCGACCGGACGGAATTGCACATCGACCTAAAGGATTTTTTGGAGCTAGAAAGGCCCAATACGTTCAAGTGATAATAGACCAGTTCCTTATGCTCGTTGAGGATATGCTGCTGGAAATCATTGATTTGGTCCCGGTAGGTACTGTTCTTGTCCCCCTTGCGGTTGCGGGCATATTTGTCCAGACGTTTGGCCTTCGACCTAAGTTTGGCCATGGCCTTCTCCTTTTCGGGGGTATAGATATATTGGTTGACAATATGTTCCTGCGGAATCCTGAAACCCAAGGAAAACAGGTTTCCTATAGGAAAGAGGTTGTCACCGGTGCTGTATTTTCCAAAATATTCGTGAAAGGCCATATCCTCCTTGGAGAACTGGTCCAGGTTTTCCAAAGTAAAGTACTGTCCCTGTTTGTCGCCGACCCGCAGCCCGTGTTCGGAAAAGTCGATATCCCTTCCCGTACCTTCCCCGTAGCGCGCTTCCAGATAACAATCGTAATAGCCCGCTCGACCGAAAAGTCCCTCGGAATCAAGGATTTTCGAGCTCATCAGGCCCGAATCGTTGATAAGGTCGTTGACGGCACCGACCCTGGCCTCGAAATCCGCCATTGTGTCCCCGTCGAGGTATTCTTCGGGAACATAGCTTTGGCCGTAGAACCGGCGCTCCTTTTTTAAGAAGGAATTGGCCCCGATAGGCGTGCGGCCGATATAGTTTTTGGGCACTTTATGGATGGCCAGATAGCACCGGTGCTCCAAAAAGGGCCTGTCCTTGAAATAGCGTTCGTCCTCGGTCTCGAAAAAATCCCGTTCCAATCGTTGTCGGTCCATGGAATAGGTTTCCCCGAAGAAGAGGTCCTGTTTGTGCAAAAGACAGTTCTCGCCCAGGATTTCCAAGATACCCGAGACCATCCGGTTCAGGTTCAGATAATCCTTGCTGTCCAAAGTGTAGATTTCGGGAAGTTCCAATTGCAGCGGAATGCTCAGGCAACCTCGTTCCTTGGATACCAAGATCGGGGCCTCATAGCCATAAATGGGAAAGGCATCCAGAAGATTCAATCTTTTTTCCATAGCACCAGCATTTTTTTGTTGACATGGCCTTTAAGGGTATCCGGCCCCTTTCTGTCCGCTCGGGACTTGATAAAACCGTTTTCCCCATAAGCCTTTGAATAGAAAAGCATGAGTGCGATATAGAGGGCCGCGGTACAGAAGGAAAGCAAAAGGCTAAGAAAGGTCGGGATGACCGTACTGAGGAACAGTCCCACCATCAGGGACAGGAACGAGCCCTTAAAGGCTTGGTCCACATATTTAGCACGAAGCCCAAAGAAGGAAACGTCCTTTTGCAGGGCCTTTGGAATTTTGACCAGCTTGTTTTCCATGATCAGTTGGCCAAGTTTTCCCCGATCTCGATAAGGCCGTAGAAAATGACCAGCCCCACAATGGCGTTGCCCACTTTACGGGCCATATCCTGGTTCTGTTCCCTGATGATGAGAAAGGCCAGTGCCGCGATGGCCAGAAGTACACCTGCGGCAATCTTGATGATGCGGAAAATACTGTTCCCTATCTGTGCCGTACCCTGTTCCGCCTCGTTGACCTGATCGACCAGTTCGTCTATCTGGGCAAAGCCGACCGAATGGAAAGCAACAATAAGAAGTAGGGTCAGGAAGACGTTAATCGGAGTCATCCACCTCCGGTTCCGGAGGGGACTCGGAATTTTTGATAATCTTGAATTTTTCATGTTCTGGAATTAAGGATTCATTCTGAACATCTTTATCGGACGCATTGAAAATATCCAACAGCTCGGAGCTGGTTTCATTCTCATCGACACGGTTGAGTAACTGGTCCATATCTTTATCCTTTGAAGATGTGTTTTTTACAAATATATGTGATTTTTGCATATATGAATCATTTTCCTGAACATTTTTTTCGTTTTTTGATTTTTTAAGTACGACAAACACCCATAGGTACCATAATAGGCACAGGATACCGATGACGGCATAGACGATATGTTCCCACTGCCAATTCAAATCTTATCGATAATTCGTTGAAGTTCCCGAACGTTTTCTTTGTGGTAAAGCTCCAGAGCCTTCCGCATGATATCGTTGCGCGAGACCTTTTTTTCCAACTTGTAGCTGCATGCGCTGGCCAGTCGCTCATAGTCCTCAAAACAGGTCTTGCTCAACCTAAAGATAAATTGCTCCTTTTTGTCGATATAATTGTTTTGCTCCAGCAACGTCTCGAAATCCGTTACCTTCCTTTGTTCCCTATGGCTTAACTTTGCCAGGGGAAATGTACGAGGTGCCTTATGCGTTCTGCCATCTTTAAGGGTATCATCAGTTGTTTTGTTTTGTCCGACCGAACTCTTTTCAACTTTTCCGCCCGTGCCGTGCCGTTGTTCCCTAAGTCCCTCTACCTCTTTCTTGGTATCCGTATTCTCTAGAATGGCCGATTCCAGCAAGTCCTTGACGTTTACTTTTTTGCCCATTTTTAATTTTTTGAAATTTTCATGACCTCTTCCATAAATCGTTTTAGCCCCAGTTCCCCGTTCTCTTTTGTCGGGGGAATGGGAATTAGGGTATTCCGGTATCGCTCCCTGTATACGGTGCGTTCCATGACGACCTGTTCCATCATCGGCATCCCCGCTTTCGCCAAGGTTTTCCTTACCGCATTGAACTTATTGACCTTGACCAGCTCGTAGCGGTTGAAGAAAAGATTGACGGACCGCAGTACCCGATTTTCGTTCCATAGATAGTTCCGTTGCAGTGTTTTGTAGAACACCGCCGTACTGTCGATTTCCAGTTCGTCAAGGAAAAAGGGAATGAAGATATGTTCGACATACAGCAGCCCCCTTACCATTTCCTCGTTAAGGTTTCCGGGGAAATCGACGATGATAAAATCCACGGTACCATAATATTTTTTGATCAACGGTTCCAAGGTCTGGACCGTTGCCCGCTCCACGGGAAACATCGGCATTTCGGTCGAGCCTACCTGTCCAAGATCTCGGTTCCTCTTTTTGTACACCGAGTACTGGGGATTGTCCATATCGATCAATACCACTTTCTTCCGGTACAGGTGGAACAGGTTGGTGGCCAAGATGATATTCAGGGTCGTCTTGCCACAACCGCCCTTTTCCCCCGTACATGAAATTATTTTTGTTTCCATAAATATACTTTTTAAAACCATAGTATCATATGGCCATATGACACTATGAACATTTGAAACTATATCCATATATAGCATTGAATATCTATTGCATTATACGTTGCTATATAGCAATGATTATAATGCTATGGACATTGCTATACAGCAATTGAACAAAGCATAGGTAGATTGTTGCGGACAATAATGGGGATATTGAACCTAAATCTTTTTAACGGCAAGAAATTACTTCGAATGCAAAATTTACAAGGACGATTTGAAATCCTTCATGGCCTCTGAAACCCGTTCCTCCAGCTCAAGGTATTTCTCGCGAAGTCCTTCTTGATAGACCATATTTTCCCCAAGGTTACGCTTTTGCACGAACTCGTTATCGGGCAACAGGATCCAAATGGGGTTATAGCCCAAGCTGTAGAAATAGAGGATGATCTTGATTGAATTGACCATTGAGGAACCGCGCTCCACATTGGCCAAAGTTGTACGGTCCATGTTCAGGTAATCGCTTAGGTTGGTCATCGAAAACTGACTGAACCTTTTGTCCTCGACATCGTCCAATTCCACCAGTTCAAGACGTATTTCCTTTAAGCGTTCCCCGATATACCCCAAATCCTTGGAGTCCAGATTGATGATCGATTCATTGTCCATTATTCAAAATTTTCTATGGGATACGAGGAAAATTCCTCTTCAAAATTATACTCCGTCTCTTCCTGCCAAGCTGCCAAACTTTGGGACAGGGACTCATCAAGTTCCTTCCCGAAATCGTCCATGAACTTTTCCACGGCCGCCTCGGAGTTGTCGATTGATCTTGCAATTTCACCATTTATTTTCTTTTCGTCAAATATGGCACTCTTCAGCTCTTTTCCCGTAAGGGCTTTATACTCTTCTTTGACCAAGCTGTCCACTTCATTAATGATCTTGTCGAATTCGGCCTGGGCCACACGGTCCATTTCCGTACGTACCAAAAATTCCTCCACAATATAGGCCAATAACCTTTGCCAATCGGCGTCCCTAACACCCGTATTCAGCAGTTCCAGAATATCCTCCCTGAAATCGAACAGGCGAAGCTCCTTGACCACATCCTTAAAAATTCGGCGTTTGGTACCATTGGTAAATGCATTTTTGGCCGTTTCTTCCAGACGCTTTCCATAAAATTCGATGTACCCGATTTCCCTGGTAAACAGGCCCGAGACATTCTTCGGTAAATCCAGCTCCTCTATGAGCTTCATCTGTGCTTGGAAAAGTTCCCCGAAATTCTCCGGTTTGAAATCGTTGACAACGGGCAACTTGTGCTTCATGGCCCTTCGCTTGCCTTCGATGTCGGGGAGCAACTGGCCATAACATTTCTTTTCCTTGATCTGATGCTCGAAAGTATCGGCCACCAACCCTGCGAAATGTCCGGTGGACATGGATGCAATCTTGCTCCTGGGCAAGAGCTCCATCATCTGTGTACTCAGATTGGTACTTACGTCCGAACTGCTCGTGTTCTTCGAGACCTTTTCTTGATGGATCTTTCCGAAAAGCTCGCTCAACCGTTTGGCCGTCTCGCCCTTGGCCGCACCGCAGATAAGGTTCGCACAGTTGTCATAGATGACATCGGCCAGTTCCCGGCCGTAGTCCAAGATCAGCTGTCCGACGCTCTGAAGCCCCAAAATGGTGGCGATCTTGTTTTCCCTCCCGGTATCGATTATGGTCCGCAACAACATGATGAACAGGGTGGGTACCTCGTCGATAAGCAATGCCATGTGCCGCTTGCCCGGTTTGTTTACCCGTTTGAGAATGGTGTTCATGTACAGGCCCAAGGGTGCGGAGTAGACTTCCTTCCGTTCGGGATTGTTCTGTAGCGATACGATTTTGGGATACCGGGGATCGTTCACCTCAAGACTGAAGTCGTTGCCCGACATCACATAGAAAATTTCCTTGGTCGCAATACTGGAAAGGCTTATCTGGACCGTACTGGTCTGGCCAGACAGTTGTTCCATGGCCTCCTTTTCCAATGCGTCCCGAAAAGGAACCAATATTTGGCGTACCTCTACGTCCTTGGTCATGATTTCCATCAATATATCGATCTTTACGGTGGTCAGAATGGCCAAATGCCCCGGGGTACAGAGATACCTGCCCGTTTCTTCCGATTTTTTCTTGAGATACCAGATACAGCCCCCTGTATAACTGATGGCACTACGTGAAAAATAGTCCTGCCGTTTTATCCATTCGGGATTCAGGTTTTTCATAAGGGTCGTGGCCGTATCGATGGCATCCGACTGATTGACCAGCCCATAGGGATCCATGGGGTTGTTCCGGTGCGTCATCCGAAGGTCATCAAAACAGATTCGGTAGAGCTTCGGGAAAGGCATTTCGGAATCGTTCCCGTGCTTTTTTATGGCCTCCTGTAGATAACCGTACGCCTTACGGGTCAGCGTATCGAACTTAAAATCGTAGATGACCATGGCGTATTTCTTGTCGATGAACTGGGCCATGATCTCCTCGATAACGGAAAAGGATTTGCCGCTCCCCGGAGTGCCGATGACCAACAACGCCCTGAAAAGATTGACAAAATTAATCCATCCTTTCCGTTGTTTCCCATCGTGCGAATAGGTATATGGGATATTGGCGGAATATGGGGTATCTATACGCTCCCCAGTCTGCTCGAAGGTTTCCTTCGTATCGTTAAAGGGGTCATTTTTTGCCAAGTTCATGAAGTCCAAAAACTGGAACAATCGCATCCCGAAGGTCATCAATCCCAAGTAGGCCAATGAAAGAAATATCATGGAGGCCCACATCCCTAGTTCGGAAGCACCGTGGCACCACCAAGAAACGAACAGCAAGGCCAAGGACACGAGAAAGCCCGCAACACTTTTTCTGCGACCGACTTCCTCTTTTTTGACCGGACGGTACATCATAATACCGCCCATCAGAAGCCCCAGCAAGAGCAGACGGGCGACCATGCCTTGGGACGGTAGCCCGGACCGTACTAGAAAGGAATGGATGTTATCCGAGAATCCCTGATGCCCGTAATGGAATAAGTACAGGGCATATTGCTCCCGGAATAGGATAATGGCGAAGTGGAAAGCGGATAGGTACATGCCCATATAGCCCTTGTTCTTATCTTGCATGTCCTTTTCTTTTTTGGGTTTTCCTCGGTCTGTCCATGACAGTCTTTAAAGTAGATTCACTAGCCGACAACTGGACTTTTTTTTTACCGAGATCAGTTCCTCGTTCCAATCCTTCATGGTGGGGCATTTGTCCATTTTCAGGATACCCTGTGCGAAGCATTGGGAAAGTGCCTCCACTGCCAGCCGCCAATAGGTTCTGGAATGTTGGGGGAGGGAGACTATCCTTTCCAAATCCAGTTCCCAAAGCACCTTGTCGCGATAGCAGACGGCTTTTTGAAGACCTTCGGGCATTCCGTGGGAACCTCTGGAAATCCGTTCATTGATGTAATCGGTATCCCGTTCCATGATAGCAATGGATTTGGTGAGATAGTTCAGTTTCAAACGCATCACGGGGCGTTTCCAATCCGTTTCGATGAATACCCGGTTGGACTTTCGATTGATCCAATGGCTCAAAAGAATAAGGTCGTAGCGCATCCCCTCGATATCATGGTCAAAGGCCAAAAGAAGAGGGAGCGTATGGGATGGATCTACCGTACGGTTCCATTGGAGGAACTGTTCGAGTTTCCGCTCGTCGATATGGCCCGACATGGAGATGTAGAATGTTTTTGGGCAACCGTGCAGTTCATGGTAGGCCATGGCATCGAAACCGCTCTCCACACAAACTATTTTTTCTGCGTTGATATTTGGATTGGAAACGAAAAGGTATTCATAACGCTCGTTGAGGAACAAGCGGAACCTTTTCACCTTTCCGTCCTTTCTGTCCCGATAGGGCCTATTATAAAGCGTATAGTTCTTGATTTTTCCGTCCAACCCATATTTGGGAAGGGCGATATTGGCGATGCGGCCCTTGTTATCACTGACGTGGAAGGCATTGAAGATCCTGCCCTTGAAGGCTTCGGATTGGAGGGTGTTTATGGAGAGTCCGCGACCTTCCGTTAAATAGTTCGGTCTGGTCAAGGGGCCGATATGATAACGATCTTCCAAGCTGATATGCCTGTTGTTCTTTTGGTGCACCTTGGCCGGGGAAGGTTCGGGATAATCCCTTTGGATGATGCCCAGTCCCTGTTTTACGGCTTCGTAAAAATTGGCGGAGCGTTTGTGGAGGTATTTGAAAAATCGCCCCTTGTCCGAAGAGTCGTTGCGATTGAAATAGGTTACGGGATTTCTTTTTGTCTGTAGGACGAGGCGTTCCGCCTCCTTGCCAAATTCCTGTGAACCCGAACTTTTCTTGAGCAATTGGTAGCCCTGTGCGATCAGGTATCCGGGAAAATCGACCTCACGATCGATCTGGGCGATCAACCGTTTGTAGTGCTCCGGATTTTCGGCATAATTTTTCATATAGGCATGGTTTTTTTGGGAGCATTACATGCGGTTATGTCCCAAACTTTAGTCAGTAATCGAGATTTAAATGCTAAGGACTTATCTCGATAATTGTAAGTCTTTTCATTGTGAATGCCTCGTAGGGTTGCCCTGAGGTTATTTGCTTTTGTAGATAGTATGGATGAAAAGAAGGCCGTCCGTGACGGACGGCCCATTGTTAGGTCAATCGGTCAGACTTTCATGCCTCGGCCGCGCGATTTTTTTTTTTCGCCGGGGTTGACCTCAAGCTTTTTGGCCTTTTCCAAATCGACTTTTTTGGTAATAAAGGTCTGTCGGCGCGGGGACCAGGATACCAAATACGGTTTGTTCCCGTGGACTTTGCTCTTGATGACCATTTCGAGCTCCTGGCCCCTGTTGAGTGCATCGGCCTGTTTCGCCGTCAACTTTACCCCATAAAAATAGGTGTTCGTGGAAAGTGCCGGTTTGGTACGGATATCCTGTACCTTTGGCTCGTAATAGGCCAATTTTTGGAACACTTCGCCGTCGTTGGTGCTTCCCTGGAACAGCACGAACTCCTTTTTGTCCACCATGCGCTCGAACTCATCGGCGCTGAAACTATGGTTATAGGCCCATGCCTCGTCCAGAGTTACCTTTTCATTTCTACGGTACTGGACGTCCAGTCTAGTACCCAAGTTCCGGTCATATACCATCTGTATCATTTTGGCACTTTCCTTGAGCTCGCCCTCGGAGATATAGGTGGACTCGTGGAAATGCTCCTGTCCCTCGGTCAGATTTGTGCGTACGTTCGGGAGGATTTTTTTATAGCTGATATAATGGCCCTTCAATTGTTCTTCGAGGTCCTTATAAGCAAATTTCTGGTCCTTGGATTCGATGGGTTCATAATACTTCTTTTTTTTGGGCACTTTGAACGATTGTCCCTCGTTGTTCACGACGGATACCTTTCCGTCCTTTTCTCCGGTTACGGTAGCCCGTTGCCACCGTTGGTTCACTTTTACGAAAACCTGCTGTGCTTGTTTTTCCATTTTTCAAGTTTTAAATTAAGGATTAATAAACAATTGTTAACTTTGTAATTCTGGATATGACATTTCCATTTTTCATGTCCGGAATTAAGGATTGAAGGGGGCGGGAGCGCCCCCTTTATTTATACGGCCATCCTAAAGGCCTTTAATTTTTCGGTTCCGACATAGACCCCGTTCGCTTCGAACTCCAGCCTCCAATTGGCGTGTACGGGTTTAACGATCTCAACGGTCTTGTCCATATAGTTTCGGTAATAGCTCCAGAGAAAATAGCGAAGTGCGTTGACCTCAAAGGGAATACGGCACGATACCCACTGCTTTTCCTTGGTCAGCACGATGCTCTTCCTGTTCAAAAGGGATTGGTCGGGCACCTTGTTGTATTTGATATATTCCTTTGCCAAGCTACCGTTGTATTTTAGTACCTCATTGTGCAGCTTGGCCAACGGTTTCTGCCCTTCGGGATCGAAGCGGACGGCCAAATGGTCCTTGCCCACCCGGAACAAAAAACGCGAGTCGTTGATAAAGGAAATGAGCATCAGGTCGTGGATATAGCCTTCGATCTTGGATGATCCGGTAAAACTGAGCACCATTTTTTTCAGCTTCGTACGCTTCAGGATCTGCACCAGTAGTTTCGAGGTCTCGTAATTGATGTTGGATATCGTAAGGTAGACCACATTCTCCAATCGGAACCTTCGATGAAAGGCCATGGCCTCCATGGGGTTGCGCAGTACCACTAAATGCTTGATGGTATCGGGGACCTTACTGAACCAAACGGATTTGGAAATATCGCTTTCCGCTATCAGGGAAAGCTTCCCTTCCTTGTCCATGGCATATCCCGTAAGGGTGTTGGCTAAGTTTCGATAGGGGAAATACAATTGGCCCTCCGGATTTTCGTAGATACAATCTTGGAAAATGTCGGAACCGACACCTGCTAGGATTTTCGGCCTTAGGGAAAGTTCCTCGGTCAGTGCTTCAAAATGATTGAAACCGATGTCAACAACTTCAAGTGAATTTTTGGAGCCGTCATTTAGAAAAAATTCCGATTTTTTTTCAAGCTCTACATAGAAATCCTCGATTTTAGTCCACAGACCCGTTCTCGCCTCTGCATCCGTTCGGGAAAGCCGTTCCAATATAAAGTCAAAAACGGTCAGTTTTGTCTTGGGTCCGCTCGGTTTGTAATAGCGATATCCGAACTCGGTCCTTATGACGATATACTGCTCCTTCCCGATTTGGTAGCATATAATGGTACTCGTTTTTCGTTGCACCACAAGCCCAAAATAATCCATTAGGGCCGGTAGATCCAGCGTTGCATCAAATTTTCGCCATGTGTTATTCATATTTGTAAAAATTACAAATATTTGCAATAATTACTACAAATATAAGTAAAATTTGTAATAATCAAAATTTTGTCAAGATTCTTCGCAATAAATTCGTTATGAGCACATGGAAGAACATTAAAAAATCTTCGATCGGTTGGATAAAGAGATACGCCCAAAAAGTGGGCGGCATCACCAATTCCACGGATAGCGGTCATTTTACCCCACAGAACAGCAGTTACTGGATTTTTGTCGGGGTGTTCTTTCTTTGTATCGCCGCCAATCGATTTTTTTACAATAATCCCCAAAATACCAAAGACCTTGGAAAGCTAACAAGGCAAATAAACAAACCCATGACCGAGGAATCAAGGGAAGACCTGATCTATCAACGGCTCAACGAATTATTGCACGACTTGGAAAATTTCGAGCAAATGGACCGGTTAAAACCGTTTTTGCCCTTGCGCCCGGAAATCTTGGACAGTGTGCCCTCGACGGTTCCCCTGTTCCGGGAGCACTATGTACTCTCAAGTTCCTATGGAAACCGCCACCATCCCATCCATCGGGTCACTAGGAAGCATTTTGGGGTCGATTTGGCGGCGGAAAAGGATACCCCGATCTATTGTACCGCTGCCGGAAGGGTGGCCCATATCGAAAACGATCCCAATGGGCATGGCCTGCATGTCATCATTTCACATGCCTATGGTTTCAGTACCCTATACGGGCATATGGAATCCGTGGCGGTCGAACTCGGGGAAGCACTCGATGCCCATGATTTTGTCGGAACCGTTGGGAGTACGGGGATTTCCACTGGCCCCCATCTGCATTACGAAGTCATTAAGGACGGCAACAGGATAAATCCCGCACCTTCATTCAATATAAAATATGAGGCGTATTCCAATTTAAAAATCGATTGAACCGATAGCCATGAAATCGTACCTCACTATTCGCAATTCCATTAAACTCTTCCACAGGATCAAAAATTTTGTGTCCCGATTTTTGGACCCCGACTTCAGTGCATTTAAAAAATTTGAATTTAAGGCCGTTCCGACCGATCAATTGAACGACCTCAGAAAGTTGCAATATGTCCGTGATCTCAAATTGGCCGAATCGGGTTTTATCAATACGGCACTGAAAGAGCAGTTGGCCCTTTTAAAAAGTAAAGACCGGCTGTTCCAAAAAGACCGGAATATTACCCCTATAGGTCGCATATCCATCCATGAAAACGAAAATAAGCTGATGAAACTGCTATTGGGCTATAATAGTGTAGAGAATAGGACATATATATCCTTTACCCATGTGAACAATTGTCCGGTCTGGCGCAACTATTCCATTTCGCTACTAAAGGAAAGGGTTCAACACCTGTATCCTTCCAGATCCGATCATTTGTTTATGAAGCACAGGTATTTCCAAAGGGATGTCGACCATTTGGATATGCAGACCAAAAACAGGCTGCTCCACCTTTTCAACGATACTTTAAGTAATATTTACTCATACAATCGGCATCTACAAAATGGCATCCAAACTCTAGGGCCGCCTGGCGATAAACTACCCAAATTTTCCAAAACGTTGCCTATTCAGATCGAACAAGGCTTGGAGGGACTCTTCGTTCCCGCAACCCTAGGAAAAAACGTGGTCGTACTGGTGCCATATCTAAAAGTCGCCAATGAAAAAAATCGACGCTACCTCTCGGTAAAGGAGTTCCGATCCCTGCTCGGACAAAAATCGATAACCGTTTTGGCCGAGACCAAATACGGCGTTTCCCTCGGCATTCATGGGAACAGATTATACCTAAAGGCTACGGACAGTATAAGAGGTATCGATGCTTTAAAGCAATGGACATTGCTGGATGATTTTTTGGAATCCAAAAGCGCACCCAAACGGTTAAAGTACGAGGTCGTCAAAAACCTTATCGAGAAGAAAGACTTTCTCATAGATGTGGACAAGATTCCCTTGCGGCAGACCAATGATACCCTACTGCTAAAAAAGCATTACGGTTCAGGTAAAACCTACTTTGCATTGTCGAAAAACGGCAAGAAACCAGAACTCAAGGAATATAGGCCCATTGCCAATCTAAAAAGCAAACATCCCGAATACTACCATAGCTATAGGGAATATATGAACCATACCAATCCCTTGGAACCATTGGGGACAAAGAAAAAAAGACAAATTAAAATTTCCATTTGAACCATGCTTTTTGAGATAACGATTTTCGATATAAACGGCCGTCCCCTACTACGGGATGCTTTCCTTATGGACAGTATTACCACGTTGTTGGATTTTACTTCGGATATATTATCACCATGTAGCCAAAGCACCGAGAAAGAGGCCTATGAGCTTTTCATCCGCTCCGAAAAGGGTCGACACGTTTTCTATCGCTTAGATTCACTTGACGGCGTGATGCTGTTCAAGAACGCCTTGTACGAACACCTTATCGAATTGAACGAAACTCCATGGCGAAACATCGAATACACAATTGATTTTACACCGTCGAACAAACCTTAAAAAATACAATCCATGACACAGGAAGAACTATTGCTTACCTCGGAAACCCAAAGGTTCCGAACTGAACATCCGGAAACGATCAAGGACTGGGAGCGCCAGCTTGCCAGCGGGGAATGCGGTCCCGACCTTCATTTTTGTTTTTACGCGTTGGAGGCCTATCCGAACCTTACCGCCCGTTTGGATGCCGCGGAATACCGTTTTGATTTTGCCATCAATGCCCATATCCTGCACGCCAAATTGCAGGAACAGTTTCTTGAGGACGGCCACATCATGCCCCTTGCGCTGGAACATGCCAATGAAGCCCTGTCGGACATCTATCGGGCCCTGAACGAAAAACACCCAAAGGGAAGGGCGGAGATTCTGAAATCGCTTCAATAGTCCGGGATGAAACAGGAACATTTGGCCCAGATCGTTGCCTTGATAAAGGCATCGAATCCCAAGAACTATTATATCAACAATTCCGGACTTGCCAAGTTGGGGGAACTGTTGTTCTATCCTCCCTCCGGAAAAGAGGAGCAAGGGAAACAGTTGCTGCGGACGATTGAACAGGCTTTTCCGGAGACCTTCAGGGAAATCCTGGATTCGTTGCGGCGGTACCATCTGACCAGCTACTATACGCCCAAGACCCTTATCGAATATAAAATCGGTCTTCTAAAAAAGAACGGGTTTGAACCCAAGACCATACTGGAACCCTCGGCGGGCAATGGGGCCTATGTGCAGGAATTGAAAAAGGCGTTCCCCGAAGCCCAAATCACGGCTTTGGAACCTGATATCCTATCCTTTGAGATCCTCAAGTCCAATAACCAAAAAAACGACCGTGTAACCGTACTGAACACCACTTTTGAGGATTTTTTTCTGGACCAGGGCGAAAAGACCCGCTTCGATCTGGTCATGACCAATATCCCATTTGGCGACATTCCCATCACCAAGGCGTATCGACACGATTACCTGACTGAAGGCCCGCTCAAAAACGTGGGCAATTATTTCAATTTTTATGCCCCGAAGATGGTACGCCATGACGGTATCACGGCCTTGGTTACCTCTTCGGCCTTTGCCGAGCGAAGTGCCTACAATGATTTTAGGGAGTCTATATTATTGGAGAACGACTTGCTCCTGGCCAACCGTTTCAACACGGACTTGTTCACCAACGAGGGCACAAAGGTCGTATCCGATCTATTGGTGTACCGTAGGACTTCCAACAAAAAAACGCTATCCACCGACGAAATGGATTTTGCGGAAACCGAAGCCGTTGAACTGGAAGGTCAATCCTTTCTGACCAATCGTTTTTTCAAGAACAATCCGGGAAATGTTCACGGTACGCCCAAGCTCGGCTTTTTCCACAACAGGCCAAGCATTATTGTTGAACCTAACGAAATATCCCTGTCGAATTTTCTGGAAGGACAATCCGATGGTTTCAAGTTCGAGGTCGGTCCGGCACCTTTAGATATACCGAAAAAACCGGAACCCTTGCCAAAGGAGGCCATAGCCGAGGAACAAACGGCAGCACCACCAACGCCTCCTATCGTCGATACGGTTTTACCTCCGATTGCCTTGCACGATAAAGAAGCCAAACAATACTCCCGGTTGTTTTTTGGTACCTACAATTTTAACAAGAAGGGCGAAGTTTTGTTTTACACCGACCCACAGAGCACAAGAAAGGTACCCTATAAAATCAGGGAATTGGTGGCGGACTATGCCCGTATGCGGAACGAGCTCGTACTGCTCAACCTCAATATCGAAAAAAGGGAACTTCCGGAGCAAGAAGTTGCCAGACGCTTCCAGGACCTGGACTACCAATTGGACACCTTCCATTTTAAGTGGGGATTCCTAAAGGGGCATCTCATATTTCTGAAGGACGACCATTATTTCGAGCAGGTCCGCCAACAGTTTGAGAAAAAGGAGGACGGAAAGGGTTATGGCAAAAATCCGTCGTTCACCTTGAAACGATTTCTAAAGGCTCCCCGCGCCAAAACCAAACCTGATGAAACCGCTTCTGCTGAAATTGGCACAGATACATCCGACTCAAAGGAACCCAGATTCGAGAATCCCGAACAAATGGCGCGCTACCAATTTGACCATAACGGACAGATCGATATAGCAGCCATCACAAGAGCCTTTAAGACCAACGAAAAGGAACTGTTGCTGAACGGGCTGGAAACCCGCTCCCTTTTTCTAGAGCCCGATAGGGAATCCGAAACGGGCTATGCAGTGGTGCCCTATTTCCTATTTTCGAGTGGCTATATCCAGGATAAGATCGAGTATGTCGGGAACCATCCTCCACCATTCGAAATCGAAACGGAAAAAATGGAACGGGCATTGACGGAACTGCTTCCCGCAAAGTTGGACCTGGACGATATCGAGTTCAATTTCGAAAGCCATTTTATTCCTATTTCCGCAAAAGAGTCCTTTTTGGAGGAACTCATAGGCGAGAAGGTACAGATCAATATGGCGCAGTTCAACTCCACCCTGACCTTGATGTTCCCAAGGGACTTTAACCAAGAGGCCCACGAAAGATTCAGTGTGGTGCTCCGCCATGAGGTCAAGGCGAACTATAAACGGATATTGCAACATTTTGCGGAAAATAGGTATCCGGTCATTTTTACTTCCTACAAGGACCGATCGGGAAAGACCATTAGGAAATTGGACAAGGATGCCACCTTGATGGCCCAAAATCTTTACGAGGAGCTGCAGCTCCACTTCAAGTCCTTTATCGAAGGGCGGCAAGAGTTGAAGGCCACCATTGAGAACAACTATTACCAGGCCTTTTTGGCCGATGTCAATATCACGGTGCCCAAGGGATGGCTCACCTTTCCCGATACCTTGGTCTACCCGCCCTACCAGCATCAGATCGACTCCACCCTCTTCGGGCTTACCAAAGGGAGTGCCTTGAACGATCATCAGGTCGGAAAGGGCAAGACCCTATCCATGGCCATGCTGGCCCATAAGCTGAAACAGCACGGGAAGAGCAGGAGAACCCTGCTATTGACCTTAAAGAGTGTGGCCCCCCAGATCGAGGCCGAGATCAGGGCCAATTTCCCCCAACTGATCATCCTCCGATTAAGTTCGAAGAACATGGCAAAGGACAAAAGGACCAAAACATTGAGAACGATCAAAAACCATAGGGCGATCGACCTTATCATCGCCGAGCACGGCCATCTAAAACAGATTCCCAAATCAAGGCATTTCGTCATGGATATCCTTGGGGAAAAAATCGACATGATTGAACAGGACCTGCAAACTGCGAGGGAATACGGAAATATCAAGGAATCCAAAAAACTGATTAAGGGCCTGATCAAAAGGAAGGAACATTTGGAGGACAAGCTACAGGCGACCCTTAAAAAATTGGAGGAACGGTCCGGGGAGACGGAAACGACCCTGACCGATCTAGGCATCGAGGCCTTGATGATCGACGAGGCCCATTATTTCAAGAACATCGGTTTCACGACCCGACACCAGAACGTTTCCGGCCTCAACAACCATTCGGACAGTCAAAGGAACCTAGATCTCGAAATCAGCATAAAATCCATCCACCATAGGATGGGTCCCGACAAAAACATCTTTTTTTATAGCGGTACCCCTTTGAAAAACTCGGTCACCGAACTGTATGCCTACCAGCGCTACCTTACCCCTGCGGCACTGAAGCGCAAGAACATCTTCAATTTCGATGCCTGGGCCTCGATTTTCCTGAAGCAGAGCGTTAGCATCGAACCGAATATTTTTGGCGATCCGAGGATGCACGCTCGATTTCGATACTACACCAACCTGCCCGAACTGAGCAAGATGTATAACTCCTTTACCCATATCTGCAGGGACAAACATTTCAGGACCCATGACCTTGAGGTTGATAGGGAATTTATCATTTTAGAGTCGACACCAGCCTATGAGGAACTCAAACAGGCCTCGCTCAGGTTTACCAAAGATCGGAACCAAAACGCCCTGTTCAAGGTTCCCATTTACAACGAGGATCAAATGAAGTCCGCCCACATAACGGCACTTAATATCAACCGGTCCCTTTTGATCGACCCTTTGGCAAAGGACAATCTCGCCATCGATTTTTCGGAACTCGACCAGTTCAAACTCCAGCGTCTGTGCCGGGATGTCGCCGGGCTTTATAAAAAAACATCGGAACACAAAGGGGTGTGCTTGGTGTTCTCCGACCTGAACGTTTGGAAACCTGGACAATATAACTCGTATGAAACGGTCCGTGAAATCCTTCGGGAAGACTATGGCATTCCAGCCCATGAAATTGCCTTGGCCCAAGAGGAAAAGGCGAAGAACAAAACGGATTTCATGCAAGAAAAGATACGAAATGGCGAGATTAGGGTAGCGCTCGGCAGTACACAGGTATTGGGTACGGGCACGAACATCCAAAAACGGGTCGTGGGTATCTTCCATATGGACATTCCCTATTCCCCAGATGCCTTCGACCAACGTGCCGGACGGGGCCTGCGAAAGGGAAATGAAGTGGCCCAAATCTATGGCAATACGGTGGTGGAGCGATTCTACGGCATCAAGGATTCCACGGACATCTTTTCCTATTCGTTGAATACCCATAAAGAAAGATTTCGGGAACAGATCAGGGAGGCCGATCCGAACAAGCGCATTTATGACGACCTCGTTCCCGATGACAAGAGCCTGTCCTATGAACAGATGCAGGCCGCGTTGATTGGAGATATGGACCAGTTTCAACTCGTCAAGCTTTCGGATGACCTAAAGTTTCTACAATCTCAAAAGCGGTTGCACGAGCTCAACAAGGCCAATTCCTTCAAAGCCATCGAGCGCATTGAAAAGGAAAACAAACATATTGTTTCCCAAGTGGCCGATTTGGAGAGGGCGCAAAATACGATCAGCCAGCTGAACCTGCCCATGGATGAAATCGAACCCGAGGACATGGGCCAGTTGCAAAGAAGTTTGCTAGGTCTCGTTTCGGGTTCCGAACTCGAATCGAGTGTCCATAACATAAGGGAACCCAAAACATTTTTCAAAGGATTGGGCCTGGCCATGGTCGAACGGTCGAATTTGAACCTGAACATACAAAAGCACAAGCAAGTTGCCCGCTTGCAAACCCTGAACGCCAATTTGGTCTTTCAAGCGGAATATGTTCCCTCAAACCACAATTATCTCTATTGCTATCGGCTAGAGTTCAGGAATATCCACATCGCTGGCAGAAAACAGCAACGGTTCGATCCGGAAAAAGTGGCCCTGCAACTCGTCAAGCTATGTCAAAAGGTACAGCGGGAAATCAGCTCCAAAAAATTCGATCTGGACTATAACCTACGTTCGATGGAAACCCATAGAAAGAAAACGGCCATTGGCTTCCCTCGGGAAAAGACGGCCAAAATGCAGGTATTAAGACAGGATATCAAAGACCTCAAACGAAAAAGGGCGGTGAAGGTCTGATCCTGCGCAAAACCTAATATTGCAAATCCAATATCTCGCCGACAATAAATGAGCGGCTATTTTAGAAGTTGCAACTAGCGACTATATTAGAGTACTGAGGTTGAAGTTGAACCGGAATTAATCTGAATTGGGTTGGTTGGTGGTAAGACCAACACTTTTATCTATTTTCCTTTCAGTGTAATTTTTTTCAGCATATTAATTCAGTTTCGTTTCGTCCGTTGGCATTAGATATAATATTTAAATGCTAAAGGCGGTGTTTTTATGTCAGTACTCGCAGTAAGTATTTCTCCAATCTTGTCCGCAAATCTTAACGTTACAGGTTCACCATCTGCAAAAATGCAGGCATTATAATTCAATTTAGTTAAAGATAAAATATCCTTTAAAACTTGTTTTATATCTGCTTCTCCTTTATTTATTTCTATAAATAAAGGATTAGGAACCTCCATTGATAATGCAGTTTGTATTTTAGGAACATAGCCCACAGTCCATAGAAAGGCACTTCTCTCGTTAACTACATATGCATTTCCTCTTAAAATTGTATAATCTCCCTCAGTTTTGTATAATTTGAGTGGTTTTGTTTTTGAAATGGTTACTCCGACAAGATTAGTTTCTTTTGGTGTCACTTCTAAAAATGCATCCCATTCTTGGTGATTAAACCTTGTTTTTGCGTGAATGAATACCTCTTTAGGATATTCTCCAATCTGTTCTTTATAGGATTGTAAGGATTGACTTAACAGAGCCTTCGCTTCTTTAGGTTCTAAATGATACTGTCCATTTTTAGGATTGTACCAAGGTCCAACTTCTCCTTTAAAAACCGTACCATCTCCATTATCTAAAAACATTTGAGCTGCACAACAAGCATTTCTTGGGTTTTTACTTTTTTCAACTTTTTTATAAACTAAACCAAGATAGCATACTCCATTTCGGACATCAGATAATTTCCAAGGTTTACCTCCAGCTTTGTAAAACGCAGCTGTTGAAATTGTCCAAGCCAAATGCCCTTCAATTTTAGAAAAATCTCTAATTGGCAGACCAAATGCATTTTTGAAATCGCGCCAAGCCAACGTACTTTCTCTAAAAATTTGTGTTGGTATGGTGTGTTTTAATAATCTTGCCTTAAATTGGTCGTGAAACTGTGCGTCATAATTATAAGTTTCAGCCTCTTTTTCTTGTTCTTTTAATTCTATGTTGATATCTGGGAATAGTGATGGTTCATACCTGAAAGATTTTGCTTTTGATTTAGACATTAGTGCCTTAGTCTGAACCATTTCTTTGGGAAGTACTGAATTTGGTCTGCAATATTTATAAATTTCATCTGGAACAATGACGAACCATACATCGACATTTTCATCTTCATTTTTATTAGCAGAAATGATCTTGTCTATAAAAAGGGAAACTAAGTCGTAAGTTCGCTTATGCGTACTGCTATTGTAAAGAAATTTACCAATATCTTCATTTGTAACTTCTTTAAATGTGATTCCTGTGGATTCCCATTTACAATCGAAAACAGCTTCAAAACCGGGAAACATCGGTCTAGTAATACTGTTACTATTATAGATTGGTTTTTGTATGTGGTCTAAATAATCTCTAAATATTTTCAGTCCTTGTTTAGTACCAATAACGCCACTCTTAATGCCATAAAGATTATTTAATGGGCCAAATAAGGCAAGTCCATCTCTGGCGTCAGTACATTTTTGACCGTGTGCAAATAGTATTTTTGGTTCTTCGATGTATATAAGTTCTTTCATTCAGCTTCTAAATTTTCAATCAACTCTTCCAGCTCCTCGATATCTTCGCCTTGGTTAAAGCCCGATAATTCAGCTTCTTCTTCAAGAGTATTTTTTTCAGGAATATTATAGCTTACGTTACCTTTAAATTTTACTGGTTCATTGGATACAAAAACTTTCTCTTCACTACCCATTTCTAAATAAAAGGAAGTGTCATCGTCGGATAAATATTTAATAAATGCCAATAGTTTGGTTCTCCAAGTATTATTCCACCAGTTTTTACCTTGTCTTCTTCTTGATGAATGTTGAACGCTTGAAGAGTCAATCAATTTTTTTCCGTCTGCCGTAAAAAATATGTGTGATGAAATCATTAATACGGGAAAGGGATAAAGTTTTGAAGCTCCAGAAATTCCGAAATGCCAATTTTTATCTTTTTGCTTTCCGACTAACATGGTTTTCTCAAATTTGTCTTTTTCTAACTTACCTTTTTCGAGCCAATATGCGGTTTTATTAGACATTTCATATTCTTGAACTTCTTTATCTTTCATCCTTAATTCAAATGCTTTATTAAGAAGTTGTACTATTAGCCTTTTACATTCTGCATTTCTAATAAAATTAGAATCATAACTTCCTGATAAAATTTCCTCTGTTGGTATCCTAATTGTTTTGCTCTTATGATATGTTTCTGTTTTAGGTAAATGATATGTAAAGTCGTAGGCCCAAGCGAACGTACAGAGATAATTTTTGTAACGAACAGCAGGAAACGTCAGTTCTCTTACGTCAAATCTTTTAGGAAGCATCCAATTGTATTCGTGAAATCTTAACTCTTCAGGAAAGGACAATATCGAAAGCCAATTTGAGTCATAAATTTCTTCTTTTTCAATTACACTTTTATCGTGCAGAAAAATTTGTTGATAAAGTAAATTACTTTTTGAAGCGTCAGCAACTTCTTTTGGAACTTTTTGTTTTTCGAACGCTTCTAATATATCTTTCAAACCTCTTGCCCAAGACATTTTAAAATCGATAGCGTTAAGCCTAACAATATCAATATTAATATCATCGTAAGATAGTTGTTCATCAATTGCTAATGGAATAATGAACTTATCATCTTTCAGTTGCTTTTTTACTTTTGCTGCAACTGCTAATTCTTTAAGAACACCTTCGCGTTGATTTGAATAAGATGATGAAACAAGTAAAAATTTACAGGTATCTTCTCTTATAACTTTTTCGATATTGCTCCAGAAATCAACCCCTTTATCTAAAAAAAGAATGTCACACCAAACTTCGTATCCTAATCCAATTAGTTTTAACGCTAACCATCTAGTAAAATCATTGTCATCGGGTGTTGCGTGACTTATAAATATTTTATTTCTCATTCGCTAAATTGTCGTTTGTAGTAATAACTTCTTGGTTTACTATTAGTTAAAACTTTAAACTTTTTTGTTTTAAGTTAGCTTGACGTAAATAATTAACTTTTTTTTCTGCTACTTGAAGAACATCAAGTGAGCAACTACTTTCGTAAATTTTTTTTGCAATTACTTGACTAAGAAATTCAATCCTTAATTCATCTAAGTTTAAATTAAATACAGAGGCTAAAAGGTTTAATCGTTTTTCATCAAAATCCCTTTTTCCATTCTCTATTTTACTCAAATTTGCTGAATCTAATTCGAGTTTTGCACCTAACTGAGTTAACGTAAATCCCTTATCGGTTCTTAGTTGTCTGATGTATTCTCCAAAATGTTTCTTCATTTGACTTTAATATTTTGACTTGTCAGTTGATGACAAAATTAGTGAAGTATATTGATTAGTTAAAAAACCTTTCTTGATTGTTTGAAAATACTATAAGTAAGGAAAGAAGCAGTTCTTTTGTTTTTTTAGCGTTGGATTGTGTGTGTCGGCAAAAAAATGAATGTGCTGCCTATGCCTTAAGTCATTGAATCCGGAAGCACGATTTACGCAATATGTAGAAAGGTCTCGGCTATGCGTAGTGCGAAAGCAAGGAATCTTTTCGTTTCCGTCTACTCACGAAGCTAAAGCTTATTATTTTACTTTTTCTTTTTTGTTCCAAAGGTAAATCCATAAGATTTAGTGACATTTTAAATATACACAGACCTTTTATTTTGCCCTAAAGTCCGCATCACGTTTAGCATCTTTGTTGTATGCAGTTTTATTTACGCGTTACTTTTTGTCCATCATATTAGTTTCTTCAAGTCAATAATGTCTTGTTCGTAAATTTGGTCGGTAAATTGATAGTAACGACTAAACATTTTGCGATTACTTTTATATAGTTCTAATGCTTTGTCTATATTTAGCGTTGCCTCCGTTTTATTTTTTAGAGCTAAGTATGTTTTCCCTAAATAATAGTAAGCTTCAGCTAATTCATTTTCCTTAATTTGATTTTCAAAAGATTTAATTGCCCTTTCTAGTTGATTGTTTTCAAGATAAAGAATGCCTAAATGCAGATTGTCATAAAGTCCAACATAGTAATCTTTGTCGGCCATAGCAGTTTCAATTATTTCGATAGCTTTTTTCTTTTGGCCGGTAAGTTTATAGCTAAGTGCTAAAACTATTCGCAAATCGTAATCGCCATTTTGCCCAACACCAATAAACGGTATTCCCTTTAATTCCATAAGCCTGTTTAAATCTTTGATTGTTTCTTCATAGTTATGTAAGAATGCGTACTGAGCCCAAGCTCTATCGGAAAGGTGCTGTTCGGGATTTAATTCCACAGCTTTGTCCATTAGTTCCTTCCATTGAATAAACTTCCCTCTTTTTAAAAACGCAACCGATTTTTCGAAATACGCATTGGATAAAGTTGGACACAAATCAATTGCCTCGCTCAAATGTTTTTGAGATGCATACGAACCTTGTTGATGCTGACTCTCTTGGTTATAATGTTGGCACGCCTTGTAACATTCCGAATCATCTTTAAAAAGTTCACAGTTTAATTGACTGCTTGCGATTGTTTGAAATAGAATGAGAATAAAGAATAAAATGTACCTTTTCATGGTAAAATATCTGTTATAACACCGTCCTCAAATTTGAAAGTCAAATATTGTTGAACATCCCATGCTTTCTCCCATCTCTCAAGTGATTTCCACCCATCTAGACCTTTGGTAATATTCAAAATTTCATTAGAAATATTGTTGTCAAATTTTTTAACCTTAAGGTTAAGGTCCATTTCGATAACTCGAAATCTACCAGTTTTACCTTCACAGTTAATTATAAAACGGATTGTTATGAAACCAGTTTGTCCTTTAGTTTGGGGGTAATTGAATTTTTCTTTAATAGTTTCTACCAATTTCTTTTTTTCGCCCTCGTAAATTAGTCCAAACCCTCCATAATTGAATGGAATTGTTAAATCTTCGTGACATACTTTAAAATTTTTATCATCCAATTGTCCATCAAACGGAATTTCTCCTAAATCGTTGAAATATGGTTCTTGTTTTTTATCTTCAGAACAAGATAATGTTATCAAATAAAGGATGACAAACAAAACTCTACTATACATAAAGACTTTTATCATAAATATGATGGTTGTTCAAATTCTGACTAACGGTTAAATTTAGTATAATTTTCCTACCTTAAAATTTAACTTTTTGGCTTAAAAAATTAATAGAGCTTCTTTATCTAGAGAATTGCACACAACGTATGCATAATGAATATATGTTCATTATATACCAAATATAGGGGATAAAACACATTTGGTTTTAAACGACTTATTATGATGATTCAATTTAATTTTCAAGTAATAGGAAGTGGAAAGATAAATGTCACAAAAAAGGGGATTTTACGGGACTGTTTAAACGTAATGCTATTGCTTCTGTCAAGGTGTCCCAACCCTGGTCTTTTTTAGTATTCTCGTTAATTGACCTTTTATAGGACATTTTAATAGATAAATACATTATCACTTCCTCGATCTCCAGAAAGCTATCGCCAATTATTTCCATAAAAATTTAAGAGGCGCTCAAAGCTCATCCAGATAAGTACAACTACACCGCCCAACTCCAATAGGCAGACACCGGTTCCAACGCCCCTTCGGGGCGTATTTTGTGGTGAGGGGAAGAAGAAGTCGATTGTGGTTTAAATCCTTAATATTCAATGATTTAAAGATTCTTGAGGGTATCTTGTAACAACAATTAAAAGCAATACCTATGGAAACATTCTTTAAATCTTTGGGCAAGACGGGCATTGGACAATTCTCCATATCGGTCTCCTTTCACGGTACGGACTGTGCGGTCTCGCTACTCCCAAAGGCATCGGAGGGCGACAACGCCCTAAAAACGATACGGCCCTTTACGCTCAAGGGCAGCATCGAGGAAATCGATACCGTCTTTTTGGAACGGTTGGGGAAACCCATGCAGGAAACAAAAGTACTGTTCGACAATGCCAACGGCTATCTCAGCAACCTGAAAAAGGCCGAGGAAAAGACCAAAATGGCGAACGACCGTAAGGAGAAAAAGAAGAAAGCCCTGTCCGACCTAAGGGAACTGGTCAAGGGCAAGAAATTCAACCCGATGGTCGAACACGAGAAGGCCGTGGATCTGGCCAACAAGGTACTGGAACTCGATGAAAACGACGCTTTGGCTAAAAAGACCATCGAGGATATGAAAGCCTACCGACAACCCACCTTTTTTTAAACCACAAGCACTATGGAAGTATTAGGATTGGAACGAAAATTTATGCTAAAGAACGTCTCGGGCGAATCCCTGTTGGACGACATCGACCCAAATTGGACACCTGACCAAATCAAAGACCACTATGCCTCGGTGTATCCCGAATTGACCAACGCCAAGATCGTGGACAACGGCATTGTCGACGGTCGGCATGAAATTATGTTCAAGACCATAGCGGGAACCAAAGGATAGCGATGAATGAAAAAGAAGCACATACCATCAAAAGGGGAACTGTCGCACTTCCACAAGGCCTTGTTCGGCATTCTCGATTCGCGGAAGAGGCCGTCATCGGGAACAAGAAGACCCAAGCACATCCAACAAGGGGATCGTTTTTTTCTGACCTGACCATCCCCATCTTGCCCCGATTCGAGGTATTCGACGGTGGCGACGGAAATCGATGGGACACGCTAAGCATCCTGACGAAAAATGCATTGGATACGCTTACGGGCAAAGAAATCGCATTGATGCACGATTGCCCTGAAATGCGGTTCTTCGGACAATTGCAACGATTGCACAGGGAAATTCCCGATGCACTGTTAAAGGAGGTATGCACACAAGAGGGAAATGATGGCATCCTTGTCATGAAGCCTGTTTTTGAGGCGCTCCATATTTGGGCGATTCCAATGGCCCCGATATTTTCGCTGCGAATCCGCAGTCCAAAATTGTTCGCTGCCCTGCTGTCTTTTGTACATTCATTGCCCTTTGACAATATATTCAAACGGATGGGCTACCTCTTGGAATGTTTGCTCGAATGGTCGTTCGAAGTTTCGGAATCCGAATCCGACCCCGGTACCGATTGTTGTGCCGAGGGGCCATGTGTCCTGTGCTTTATCGAGGCCCATGCCTCCGGTTATTCTAAATACGAGGATTTCGATTGGTTGGCCTGTATGCGAAGCTACCGACCAAAGAACACCTTGTTCAAAATGATGCGGGATTTGCTGTTGGAAGCCCCTAATATTGATTTCAATGCCTTTGCCAACCTATGTTTCTTGGAAGACGATATGGATATGGAGGTGGACGACCTGATCGTCTTTTTGGATAGGGAGGATTCCCAATTGGAAAATGGCTATATCAACTTTGTAAACGAGATTGCACAGTACGGCTACTCCCATACCATTTACGACACATCACTCACAGTTGGGAACGAGACCAAGTCCTTTGTTATGCGGAAGGAAGGGCAGGTAAATGCCGTTTTCAATTTTATGGACCGTTTGAACGAACTCTTAAAAAAACTCTGATGGAAGAAAACACCCTACACGACCCGAAATTTCATTTTGAACCCAAAATAGCCATCATAGGTTATGAGGCCATAAATGGCTACTACGGACGCGACGAATGTTACTTCTCAAGGCATACCGTTCGAAACGGGAAATTGGGGGCAGGGTCTCCGCTTACTATGGATATGGTCAGGGACATGCTCAAATTGGTCGATGTGGACAGATGCGAGTTTTCCTTTAAGGGTCAATTGCCGAAACCGTTGCTCTATTTCAGGGACAAGGGGACGTTACAATTGGTCTGGTCTTGTGACCGACCCGTGGAAAGGCTTCTTTTTAAGGAGCAATTGGACATACCCACGGGAACATATCCCATACCCAAATTGGTATTTTCCCTTTCGGGGGAATCGCTTTCCGTTTTTGCCATAACACGAAAAAAGCCGATCCATGACGGCACGGAGCTCTACCATGCCCCTTTTATGAACGTCTATGCCTCTGGAAAGGTGTGCATGGGCGATGCGACATTGCACTATCGCCATTTGGACTTTTATGAGGATATCATAGCCTTTGTGGAAAAGCAATTTTTCCTGTCGGTTTTTACCCATACGAACCACGACCATCTGCTGAACGGAAACTACACTGAGTTGATGCTCCAGATGCACGAGACGATGCATTTCGAGGAAGCCCTTTTACTCCCGAACCACCAACTTTTACAGCATGTCTATGAAAACTGATTACCACTACGCCCCGAATTATTTTTTCGCTCCCACCCATCCCATAACCATTGCGTTGGTCGGGGCAGGGGGCAATGGTTCCCTCGTGTTGGCACGTTTGGCAAGGCTCGACCATGCCTTGGTGCAGTTAGGGCATCCAGGCATCTATGTGACCGTTTTCGACGGGGATATGGTACAGCCTTCGAACGTGGGCCGACAGTTGTACGCCCCACAGGATGTTGGGGGCAACAAGGCCATTTGTGCCGTAACCAAGGTCAACCATACCTTCGGACTGCAATGGGATGCCGTTCCCGAACGGATAGGTGCGGACGATAAAAGATTGCACGCCAATTTGATCATTAGCTGTGTGGACGGTGCCGATTTTAGGTTGGAACTGGCAAAGGTGTTGGAACATCCCCGTTCAAGTTCCTATCCCTATGAGAACCAACATTATTGGTTGGATTTGGGCAACGGGAAATACTTTGGTCAGTATGTCCTCGGAAATCTGCAACACAATGATCGGCCTTCGAATGGGGAGGTGCAAAAACAAAAGTTAGATCATATCGTTGATTTGTTCCCCGACCTATCAAAAATGGAGGATGAGGTGGAACAGGGTAAAGGGTGTAGCTATGCGGACAAGTTGCAGGAACAATCGCTGTTCATCAATGATGCCCTGTCGTCGATGGCCGTCCATTGCCTCTACGAACTTTTAGTGAACAAAAAAATCAAATATCACGGGGCATTCGTAAACCTTGAAACGGGCAGGACGAATCCGCTCCCTATAAAATCCAATATACATGCTATCGCTTGAAATTCTTTACGAAAAACTTCCCTTTTTGGGATTCATCATTTTTATGTGGATTATTTTACAGGGAATGCTCAGGCTCAAACGTTTTTTGAGAATACCGTTTCTACTTTTTCTTTTCATCATGGTCGGTATCCCGTTTATAAAAGATTTGGTATGGCTCTTCGGTGCAATGGAACTATCGGTCTGGGGATATTATATCGCTAAAAGATGGCCGAGGCCATATTCTTGATCTTACCATTGGAATGATCGTTCTCATTGGTTCGTCTTTTTCTCTCCCTCCCCATGGTTTCTGCGGGAATTGAAAACCCTCCACCTTCAAGCCTGACCGAGCGAGCACGCTGCGCTGGCTCGCATTCGGTCGTCTTTCCGGCTACTGATTTTCAACCCCCTCGAAACGGGATGCAAACGTATGGAAGCCCCTATCGGGGTCCCATACCTTTGCGGAACGTGTTTTGTAGTTCCATAGTGTACGAGAACTTTGTTCGGTGTGTGTACCGTTGGTTCCCGTATTTAAGATATTTTACCGTTTTTTACGCAAACAAATTTGAAGGCAACTATTGTAGGAATAGATTAATAGCCAAAGGTATTCTGTAACAAAAATTTACTAAATTTGTTACAGATAAGATGAATGTGTTATGCAGAGTGTTGAGTCCAAAATAAAAAAATCCATTTCCAAAAAGGAGCAGGGAGAATTAGTGTTCCCCGATGATTTTCGGGGATTGGGTTCACCTGAAGCCATACGGTTGGCCCTCCATAGGATTGAAAAAGAAGGGTATATAAAAAGAGTGGCCCAAGGAATCTATGTCCGTCCCAAGATAAGTAAATATGTGGGAGAGGTATTGCCAACGGCAGAGGAGATTGCTAGGGCCATAGCCAAAAGGGACAAGATCAGGTTGGTACCTACCGGGGTATATGCTTTAAGTGCGTTGGGGCTTAGCACACAGGTACCCATGAAACTTGTCTTCCTTACCGATGGAGCTCCCCGGGAATTAAAATTGGGGAAGCGAAGCATAAAACTAAAGAAGACCACCCCCAAGAATTTATCGGCCAAGGGCGAGATAAGCAGACTGGTCATACAGGCCCTTCGCGAGATAGGAAAGGAACAATTAACGGACGAGGAAGAAGCAAAGATTATTGCCCTATTGAAAAAAGAAGACCAAAAAGACCTGCTTCACGATATAGCATTGGCTCCGGCATGGATCCGTAAAATTATGGAAAAGAGCTTGGAAAATGGATAAAAGGACATTTTACGATATACCCAAAGAAGATAGGCTTGCCATCTTTAAAAATGTAGAAAACAAAACGGGGATACCTGATTTTGCGGTTGAAAAAGACTGGTGGGTCGTCCAGGCATTAAAGGTAATCTTTGAAATGGAGATAGCGGAACATTTGGTCTTTAAAGGAGGGACCTCGCTAAGCAAGGCTTGGAAACTGATAGATCGGTTTAGTGAAGATATCGACCTTGCCGTTGACCGCGGATTTTTTGGATATTCAGGGGAGCTATCAAAAAAACAGCTGACCAAGCTGAGGAAAGAAACCAGCTCCTATATTTCAGGGAAATTTTATCCAGTGTTGCAGCAGCGATTTAAGAACGGCGGATTTAAGGATGTGGGTTTCAATATCATTCCGGCCGAATCAAGTGACCAAGACCCCCGTATCATAGAAATCTATTATCCATTTCTGACCAAATCCCCCGGATACATCCAACCAAGGGTGCAGGTTGAGATTGGCTGTCGCTCCTTAAGGGAACCTTTTCGATTAAAACCGATAAACTCCTTTGTTGATGAAGAATATCCCGATGCCGAATTTGTCGAGCCTCCAGTGAATGTTCCATCCGTAACCCCTGAAAGGACTTTTTTGGAAAAGCTTTTCCTATTGCATGAGGAATTCCAACGTCCCAAGGAAAAGATAAGGGTAGATAGGCTAAGCCGTCATTTGTACGATATTTTTCAATTATCGAAAACAGAATTTGCGGCCAATGCCATTAATGACCAAGGATTATATGAAACCATAGTAAGCCATAGGTATGTATTCACAAAACTTGGCGGGGTCGATTATAATCTGCATCAACCACAAGATATACGGCCCATCCCATCCCCTAAGTATAGGGAGGATTGGAAGGCAGATTATAAAACAATGCAAGAGCAAATGATTTATGGGGATTCGCCGGCCTATGAAGATTTGGTCAAAGGAATCCAAGGATTTTTAGAAAAGATGAACGCTTTGAATTGGAGAATGGGAGTGGAATTTCCCTTGCCTAAAAGTTGAGAACAATCTATATTGATTAAATTTATACCATGTCGGAAACCCTATATAAAGTACTGGATTTCAGTCGGCCGATAGACCGACAGTCTTTCGTTGAGGTCATCAGTGAACCGGATGGTCTTTCCCCTTCCCACAAAAAGACCACGCTTTCGGACGAGCAACTGAAAACCCTCATCACGGCCATCTTTACGTATGGGCTTCATTATGACGAGGTATCCGAAGGGCAACGGGAACTGCTGTTAAAGGCAATTCTGGAAGGCAAACAACCGCTGTTCGACCTATCCCAAACCTTTGTAAGACATCTGATGAACAATCTGGATAGTCCTGCGATGTTACAGTTGGAAGCACTCCAAAATATTGAATGTGATTTGAAACGGCCATTGTCCAATGAACCGCTAGCGGATTTTGTAGAAATGGAACTATTGGACCAAGCTACGTCATACCGAAAATGGGAATATGGCCGATTCTCCATAGCTTATTTAACAGCGCGTTTTTCGACGCAGGCCCAATGGAAAAAAGTGGAGAAAACCGTGAAAGAAAAGAAACCACGCCCCGAAGCTTATCTCAAAAATTTTGATAAGGAACTGGAAAATGCACGCTATAGTCTCGATGCCCACGAACAAGTACTGCTACATCTTGTCGTAAAGGCCAAGCTCTGGCCTGGGAAGACTACAATGGCCGATTATTTGTTGGCGGGTTCTATAGTGCAACAACACCTGCTCGGCCTCTCCCTTCGGTCCGAAAAACTTGCCAAGGTCTTGGTAAATGCTATAGAGCGAACTCCAAACATAAACAAACGCAGGGGCGGACCTAAATTATGATTCCGTCGGAAAAACTGCTCAGCTATCTGGAAGATTTGGCCAAGAAGGAACATCCCGAGGTCAACGGCAAGGAATATTCCCAATCACAGGTCCTATTGGCCGAGCGTTTGGTACGCGATGTGCAAAATGCCATCGGAATCGCTTCGCAGAAACCGAAACTTTCCCGCAGACGGGCCTTTATCGTAATCTTGGAGGAACTCTACTACAATGTCCCTAAATACCCCAAAGAACTTACCCTTAATCGCATCCACAGAAGGGCTTCCCAACGATTCGAGTATATGAACAGGGACGTAAAATCCTTTACCACGCCCATGGAGGTGCATCCCAAAGATCCCTGTACTTTTTACGAGGACAACGCCCATGGCAAAGCACGCTATAGATCCGCACTACAACATCTCGTGTTGGAATCCCATAGGTACTTTCAGGTTCCTGAAGCCGAGGCCTCCCTTAAAATCCTTTTCGAGGACGTTAAACTCTGCTGAATCCATTTACCGTACAACACTCCGTGTACGGCAAAGCCCTTATTGACTTGAGATATGTTTTAGGTTTGGCCTAAGTTAATCGGAGGTCACGTAGCAAGTTGTGTTTTTGCTAACAAAAACCCTGCGCACCTTGTTTGCAGTTTGCCTTGTGATGCGTTAAATCATTTGAAATGGGAAGGCCAAAAAAAGAACTTGGGTCATTAAAAACAATACAGGTCAATGTCAGGATGACTGCTGCTGATCATTCCAAAGTTTCCGTTAATGCAGAAACCATCGGGCTGTCCGTTGCCGAATATATCCGAAGAAAATGTACGGGAAAATCCTTGCCGAATAAAAAGATAACCCCATTGGACAGGAAACTCTTTGTCGAGTTGAGCCGGGTGGGAAACAACCTGAACCAACTTGCCAGGGTCTCAAACTCAGGTATCCGTGACCCGTTCAATATCATAAAACAATTGGAGGAGGTAAAAATGCTGTTGCAACAGCTCAAATCAAATATTGCGAACAATGATAGGTAAGATAACCATAGGAAAGGATTTTTACGGTGTTCTTGCCTACAATGAAAAAAAGGTAAGCGAAGGTGTAGGGTATGTGATCGATTCAAATATCGGACAATCCACAGCGGTGAATATGACACAGGAATTCAATTTGATCAGGCAATTGCGGCCAAGATTGGGCAATGCGGTCCTCCATGTTTCCTTGAACCTGCCCTACTCAGATCAATTAAACGATAAGGAGTTTGCTTCATTCGGATGTGACTATCTAATGAAGATGGGTTTCGATAACAACCAGTTCATTATGTACCGTCATACGGACACGGAACACGAACACATCCATATAGTGGCCAATAGGGTCAGGTATTCGGGCAGGATAACAAATGATAGCAACATTAAGAGAAGAAGTCGGGAAGTGCTCAATAATCTGGAAAGGAAATATGGATTGACCCAAATTTCAACAAAAATTGGTGGAAAAAAATCACTTGACCAAAAGGAAATAGAGAAAACCCTGAGAACAGGCGATGTACCTATCAAGCTTGTCCTACAGGAGAGAATCGGTCCGGCTATCTCAAAAGCAATGGACACAACAGAATTTATCAAGTTGCTACAAGAGCAAAATATCTCGCCAAAATTTAACGTGAGCAAAACTACGGGCAGGGTTTCGGGGATATCTTTCAAATATCAAGATGTGGTATATAAAGGCAGTACCCTAGGTAAAAAATTCTCATGGAACAGTATTGTAAAACAAATCGATTATGAGCAAACAAGAGACCGTTCAGTTATATTATCGGCTAATGGAAAAGAACGAGGAACTGATCAAGCTGACGAAGGAAACGATGAAGGAACAGTCAAGGTTGAACCAAGAAATAATGGGACTGCAAAAGGCACTCGAAATTCTGCTCAACAATCAAAAAGTCATGTGGGAGAAATTAAGGAAAATGGAATAGTCGAGCCTTTAATGGATGAATCGGAATGGAATCCTTTTAAGCTGGAACTTACTGACCATGGTGCCAGAAAAAAGTCTAAAAGAAAGAAGAAAAGAAAGGGATTGAACAAATAAATCGATTCAGAGTGTCGTAAAATTCAATGGGCAATCAAGTAAACATACAACCCCTTAATCTGACCGGTAAGGCGTTTTGCGAAAAGCTTGGTGTATCGTACAATGGCCAGATCATGCAGGCTTTACGGGATCTAGGATTAGTCAGTTTTTTCAAAGTTGGCAAAAAATACCTGTATGCTTATGAAGACATTTATTCGATCAATCAAAAACTCAGAAAAGGGGAAATATCGATAAGAGTGGACAAAGGGTATTACATCACTATAAATGAAGTAGTTTAAATATTGAACCAAAAGCACTTTAACCGAACAATCTATTCATTTCCTCTGCTTCTTCCTTATGGTAAAAATCTTTTAAATAATGCTGTGTGGTGGACAATTTGGTATGCCCCAATAGTTTGGAGATCAATAACAGCCCAGTATCCTTCTTTACCGCAAAGTCGGCGAAGGAATGTTTTGCCATATGCATATTCACCCATTTTCCTATTTCTGCTTTTTCACAAGCATTACGCAATGAACGGTTTATAGCATTATTGGCAATATATAATTTGTGTTCTATTTCATCTGCATTTTTATTGTCCATTCCATAAAGGGGAGGAAAGATAAAAGTATTGTTTCTGCCTTTATAATTTTCTAGTATGGCCGCAGCCTTAGGAGTCAAAGGCAAAGTTCTTTTTGCACCTGCTCTAGTTCTGGATTTGCCCATAGTATATACGATTTCATTTCCTGCAATATTTTCCCATTTAAGCTTACATATATCAGAAAATCTCATGCCAGCGGTATAGAAGGAAAATAGGAACATGTCCCTGGCTTTGATCATCCCTTTGAATCTTACAGGGATTTCCAATTCTGAAAGTTTGGTGATTTCTTCAAAAGTCAATGAGTCTTTTTCAACATTCTCAGTTACTATTGTATAGCCTCTTATAGGATTTTCCTTTATAACACCCATTTTCATTGCTTTATTTAGAACTGCATACATTGACTTGAAATTCGAGGCGACTGTATTAATTTTATTCCCTTTTTCAAGCATCCATTTTTCATAATCCTTGGCGAATTGTACAGAAAGATCGGAGAATGAAACGTAGCTCGAGAATTTTTTTAGTTTTTGGATGTACTTCTGTTGTGTGTTGGCAGTGCGGATTTTACCTTTTAACCTAGCTTCATCGACTATTTGTTGGTAGAAGTCCAGAAAAGAACTAGTATCATACTTCTTATTATTCTTATAAAGAAGAAGCAAGCGTTTGGCCGAGATCCCTTTGTTATTGTAATAGATTTGTTGAACAGAGATCAATAAGGATTGGAGATTGGCGTTCAGTTTTTCTTCAAGTGGATGCCTTTTTATTTTTTTCTTTTTGTCGTCCCACTGGTTTTTTAGTACAGATATTCCAGAGTCAATATACTGGACATCCTTTTTAGAAGTCTCAATTTTAAGTCTGATTAATTGGGTTCCGTTCTTTTTTAAATAAGTAGAAAGATAATAGTTAAAATTCATTAGTTCGGTATTAGTTCGGAATATGCATAAATATAATGAAATATAAACGATTATAAACAATAAAAGCCTCTATTGATATAGAGGCTTTTACGTGTATTTAAGGGGTGTGAGCGTATTTATTCCTGCATAGTGTGGTACACGTTCTGCACATCATCATCTTCTTCAATTTTTTCCAAAAGTTTTTCTACATCTGCCGTCTGTTCTTCATCTAGTTCTTTGGTCACCTGAGGAATTCTCTCAAAACCCGAAGATAGAATTTCTATTTCCCGCGATTCCAGTTCTTTTTGAATGTCGCCAAAGCTTTCAAAGGGGGCATAAATTAAAATCCCATCCTCATCAACAAAAACTTCTTCGGCACCAAAATCGATCATTTCTAATTCTAATTCCTCTGGGTCTAGGCCTTCTGCATTGATTCGGAAGTTGCAAGTATGGTCAAACATAAATTCAACAGAACCGGAAGTTCCCAAACTGCCATTACACTTGTTAAAATAACTTCTTATGTTGGCAACTGTTCTGGTATTGTTGTCGGTTGCAGTTTCTATTAAAATGGCGATTCCGTGGGGGGCATATCCTTCAAACAGCACTTCTTTATAGTCACCCAGGTTTTTGTCACTGGCCCTTTTTATAGCCCTTTCAATATTATCTTTGGGCATATTGACCGACTTGGCATTCTGAATGACCGCTCGTAAACGCGCATTGGCATCAGGATCGGGTCCTCCTTCTTTTACCGCCATAACGATATCTTTCCCGATTCTGGTAAATGCTTTGGACATGGCTGCCCAACGCTTCATTTTTCTGGCCTTTCTAAATTCAAAAGCTCTTCCCATAATATTCTGTGCTATTTATTCAGTGGACGCAAATTTAAAAAAATGTTTCACTACCCACGTAATTATCTAGAAACCTTCTGACTGTATCTATATAAGTACGACTTGTTATTCGCTCTCGATGATTTCTTCAATAGATTTGGCCAATTTAAAGTCTTTTTCAGTTACCCCGTCGGCATCATGGGTATTCAATCGTATACTTAGAGTATTATAGACATTCTGCCAATCCGGATGGTGGTTTTGCGCCTCACATTCAAAGGCTATTCGTGTCATTGTTGAAAAGGCCTCCTTAAAATTATGGAACTCGAAAGTAGTTTCTATAGCACCATTGTTATAATCCCACCCTTCTAAATCTTGAAGTTTTTCATTTATTTCTGAATCGGATAATTTTTTCATGATATTAATTTTTAAATGTTCAGGTATTGTTTGAAGCTACTAAAAAGAACGTTGATTAGGGGCTTAATAAAGAAAGAATTTAATGGTAAAGCTTTAGCCTACGATATGATGGTCGATTATATCTTGATAGGTCACTTCTAGATTCTTGGGCAGCTTATTGTCTTTGGGCAGAACGGCCAAATAGCGTTCTTCATTAGAGGTGAAGACCCGTTTGTAGATAGGATTGAATTTACCGATTCGATCAACAACCTCTTTGATAAAATCTTCATGATGTACCAAATCTTTACTACCTAAATGAAAAATACCTGTTTTATTTCTATTGATGAGGTAATGTATCTGTTGCGTTAACTTGTCATCATTGGTAACGTTCAAAACAAGATTTGGAAAAACTTCAATAGGCTCATTGTCCCAAATCAATTTTTTAATTTCTTTGATACGTGGTGACCCGTTACCAAAAACCATGGGCAGCCTTAAGATGCCCATTTTTTTCTGGGGAATTCTGAGAAGCATGTTTTCAATCTTGATTTTTAACTTTCCGTAAATGCTTTCAGATAAGGTCTTGTCGTTTTCGTAAGAGGGATATTTTCTGTAAGCGTCAAATACGTTGGCAGACGAGAGAAAGTAAAGCGTACATTCGTTTTGGTTCAAGTATTCGACTATATGCTGATGCGCCTGAATTTGAGAAGCGAAGTTTCCGCGAAGGGCAGATATAATTACGTGTGGTTTGATTTTTTCCAAAATGGTGAAAACGTCATCTTCTTCTAGATTATATCTTAAAAACTGCTGGTTGTTTTCGAATGACCGCCTAGCGGAATTGTAGGTGCCGTAGGTATCATAATAATTGCAAAGCTCTTTATAAATAGCATTGCCCAAAAAACCGCTTCCTCCCAGGATTAAAATTCTCTTACTTTCCAAAATTAAAAAATAGATAATCCGGTTTCGGTAGTCAACATTTCCAAAGCTTCCATACCTAACTTTGAATTCCCTTTTTTATTCAGGCCCGGTGACCAAGTAGCTACCGTAAATTTGTTCGGTAATAACGCTACGATACCTCCACCGACTCCACTTTTTCCCGGTAATCCTACCTCGAAGGCAAATTCTCCCGCCTCATCATAAAAACCACAAGTTAGCATCAAGGCGTTGATTCTCTTTACTTGATTAACGCTTAAAAACTTTTGGTCTTGTATGCAATGGCCTCTATTACTGAACAAAAAGAAGGTTTCTGCCAATTGCGCGCAATTCATTTCCAATGAGCACTGATGAAAATAGAAGTCAAGCACTTCATCAACGTTATTTTTGAGATTGCTATAAGATTTCAAAAGGTTGGCAGCGGCGAAATTTCGAAATCCGGTATTTTTTTCACTTTTGGCAACCGCTAGATTGTAGTCTATACTGGGATCATTGGCAATCCTCCTTATAAAATCGAGAAATTCGACTTTGGCATTTTTTAATTCAGATACCAGAACATCGGCAACCACAATGGCACCTGCGTTGATTAATGGGTTACGAGGTATACCATTTTCTTGTTCTAAGAGGGATAGATGATTAAAAGGGTCTCCGGAAGGTTCAACATCGACCCTACTCCATAGTTTTTCGCCCACTAGGCTTAGCGCCCTGGTTAATGACAATACTTTCGATATACTTTGTATGGAAAATTTCTCTTGCGAATGGCCCTCTGAATATTCATTTTTTGCAGAATCGACCAAATGAATGCCAAACTTATTAATGTCAATATCGCCCAACTCAGGTATATAGGTGGCTACTTTTCCCCGCTCTTGACGGTTGCCAATCTCTGAATAGACTTTATGTAATATACCTTGAAAATCGATCATTAAACTTTATAGAACGGAAGTTTTACAATGGTGGCCGGCACCGCTTTCTTTCTAATTTGAATATTGATTTTGGTACCCACTTGAGACCTGTCGGCCGGTACATAACCCATGCCAATACCTTTGTTCAAGCTGGGTGACATGGTGCCAGATGTGACGGTGCCAATGGCTTGGCCATCATTATCTACAATATCATAACCTTGCCTTGGTATACCTCGATCATCTAATTCAAAGGCAACCAATTTATTTTTTACACCATTTTCTTTCTCTTTGAGCAAATTTTCACTGTTGACAAACTCTTTGGTAAACTTGGTAATCCATCCCAGACCGGCTTCAAGCGGTGATGTGTCTTCATTTATGTCATTTCCGTAAAGGCAATAGCCCATTTCCAGTCGTAGGGTATCTCTGGCCGCTAGGCCTATCGGTTTGATTCCGAAATCGGCACCAGCTTCAAAAACCTTATCCCAGATTTGTTGTACCTCGCTGTTCTTACAATAGATTTCAAATCCGCCGGAACCAGTATATCCAGTAGCTGAAATAATCACATACTCGATACCTGCAAAGTCGGCAACTTCAAAATTGTAAAATTTAATTTTAGAGAGGTCTACCGAGGTTAACGATTGCATGGCCTCGACCGCTTTCGGTCCTTGAATGGCCAAAAGGGAAAATCCGTCGGAGATGTTTCGCATTTCCGCACCTACCTCGGTATTATATTTAGAAATATGGTTCCAGTCCTTTTCGATATTGGCCGCGTTTACCACCAAAAGATAGGTTTCGTCTTTTACTCGGTAAACAATCAAATCATCAACGATACCTCCTTTTTCATTTGGCAAGTAACTATACTGTGCCTTTCCTACGGTTAATTTTGAAGCATCATTAGAGCTTACTTTTTGAATAAGTTCCAATGCTTTCGGTCCCTCGATTAAAAACTCCCCCATATGCGAAACGTCAAAAACGCCTACCCCGTTTCTTACGGTTTCATGCTCGATGTTCACGCCATCGTAAGAAACCGGCATTTGATACCCGGCATACGGAACCATTTTAGCTCCCAAATCAATGTGTGTTGAGGTAAGGGCTGTATTTTTCATTGTAACTTTGCATATTAGAGTTGTGCAAATCTATTGAATAAATTAGGTTTTGAATAAGCTCAATTTGTTATGTTTAGCATAATATTTGAAAAAGTTAAGAATACACGTACATCTGAAAATTATAACCGTTATGAACTATAAAAAGATAATACTCTTAGTGCTCGTCGCCTTATCAATGCAATTGGCAAAGGCCCAAGATAGGCCGACCGATTTTTTGCCCGCTGATTTTCACGAGGGAAGAAGGCAAGCGGTAAGAGAAATGATGCCCCCAAATAGCGTGGCCGTTTTTTTTGCCAACCCTGTCAGAAATAGGGCCAACGATGTTGATTATGTCTATCATCAAGATCCCGATTTTTATTATTTGACGGGGTATCATGAACCTAATGCCGTTTTAATGATTTTCTCTGAGATGCAAAATGGGCAAGAGGGCACTTATAATGAAATTCTGTACGTGCAAGAAAGAGACCCCAGGGCCGAACAATGGAATGGAAAACGATTAGGAGTTGAAGGTGCAAAAGAACTTTTAGGTTTTAGTAAAGTATATAATGGTAGTGAGTTCGCAACTTCGAATATCGATTTAAAGAGTTTCGACAATGTACTTTTCTTTGATTTTGATAATGATGTGCGAGACTCTAGAGACGAAGCCGACTTATTCGATTTAATTACCAGTTTCAAGGCAAAGACCAACTACCCTTCTGATTATGATGCAGGAAAGCAACAGTTGTATCAGATGATCAAATCGACCGAAGTTGAAAACAGTGCTAATGTTGCCCAGATTCTAGGTAGGTATTTAAATCGAGATGAAAGCCTAAAAGAAGATGAGCTTTTGAACGGGTTTGTCAATGCTTCCAATGATGAAACTAGAACCGATATCAAAGAAAAAGTGTCATTAAAACTATCGGCTCATAATCTGAACTCGGCGCTATTGGGTGAAATTATGGCAACGCTTAGGGAAACCAAATCTGAAGAGGAAATGGTACTCTTAAAAAAAGCCATTGAAATTTCAGCGGTCGGCCAAGTAGAAGTGATGAAGGCCATGCACCCAAATATGTCGGAAACTGAAATTCAAGGGGTTCATGAATATGTCTATAAAAAATATGGTGCGGAGTATGAAGGGTATCCTTCTATAGTTGGAGGAGGAAATAATGGATGCATTTTACATTACATTGAAAACAATAAACCAAAAGTCGGCAATGATTTGGTATTGATGGATTTGGGGGCGGAATATCACGGGTATACAGCTGATGTAACCCGCACCATACCCGCCAACGGAAAGTTTACCAAAGAGCAGAAGCAGATTTATGACATCGTTTATAACGCTCAAGAAGCCGGTATTATGGCCAGTGTCGTTGGCGCTCCTTTTCAGGCTCCGGGTCAGGCGGCCAGTAAAGTGGTTACCGAGGGTTTGTTGAAGTTGGGAATTATTCAAAAGGAAGAAGAAGCCCGTATTTATTTCCCTCATGGTACTTCGCACTATTTGGGGCTTGATGTTCATGATAAAGGCACCTATAGGGCTTTTAAGCCGAATACAGTGATAACGGTTGAGCCGGGAATTTATATACCTGAAGGTAGCGATTGTGACAAAAAATGGTGGGGCATTGCCGTGCGAATTGAAGATGATATTTTGATTACGGAGGAAGGGCCGTATAATCTATCGGCTATGGCACCCCGAACTACAGAGGCCATCGAGACCATAATGGCACAACCAAGCCCTTTAGATAAATTTAATTTGCCCGAGTTGGATTAATCTTAACTTGATACCAGGGATAAAAGAAGATTTATTGAGTTTAAATTGTATTATAAACAAAAGGACTAAGATGATTCCGTGAAAATTGACTCATGGCAGAACTAATATTTATAGGGAACTATGATAAGTACGGAAATTAAATCAAGCGCAAACCTCATTTTATTTTTAGTGCTGGCTGTGACGTTGACCACTTCAGGTTGGGGACAGGAAGCAATGGATTTGAAAGAGAAGTTAATCCAAGAATATTTAGGGGAGTGGGTCAATACCGACCCTAATTCTAAAAATGTTACTCGACTGGTTATTGAAAATTCAGGTAAACTAACGGTTCGAGCATTTGGTAAATGTGCTCCAAAAGATTGTGAATTGGGTGAAGTAGTACTCTTTCTAATAAGCGACAGCGTTGACAATGAAGCGAATCTACTACCCTTTAATCACGCAATGGCCATTTGGCATTTAGATTATGCGGAGCATGTGATGAAGCTCAAGGTTCGGAATTCTCAGCTTCTTATTGAAAATACCGGTATTTTCAAGGATAACTCAGGTAGGAATAATTATAGTTTTTCGGCAATTTTTAAAAAAGTAAATTAAAGATTTATAGAGTTCTTCTGGGTTTTGAAGTTGAAATTCTAAGGTAACATTGGTATTCCGCTATTTTTATTAATCATCTCTAAATTCTTTTCGTTTCGATTTTTTGAAAAGCTTGTATAAAGAATAGACCAAAATTATCGCTAAAATCAATAATGTTATTTGCCAAATAGCAATCATACTAGTCTAATTTAATGACTACATTCTAAGTTATTTAGAAGAAGCTTAATAAGCATTAAGTTCAGATTAACTCTTCTTTATCAGAAAGTTTTCTTTTAACTAATAGGTTTTCAGTTGATATCGTATTTACCTATCAGGTAAAACGTACTGATTTAAGTTGCTTTAATAGAAAATAAAAAAGACCCCGCAAGGGGTCTCTTTTTTATTGATTTAAAAGAAAGCCTTTTAACTCGTCGTAAGACTTTATTTTGATAGACTTTTTCTCCTTGTCCATTACCTTTTCGATTTGCTCGGGAATGGGCACTTTTTTATCTATGGTTTTCTCTACAACATCTAAAAACTTAACGGGATGGGCAGTTTCAAGGAAAATGCCATAAGTATCCTCATGATTTTCCTGGTATTTTTTCAAGCCTAAATAGCCCACAGCCCCATGTGGGTCGGCAACGTAACCGCTTTTATCATAAATGGCTGACATCGCCGAACGGGTCTCGTCATCTGTAAAAGAACTGGAGGACAGATTGTCGGAGAGCTTTTCAAAATTATCATCAAAAAGGTGCCTTATGCGAATAAAATTGCTCGGATCTCCTACATCCATTGCATTAGAAATAGTAGCTTTAGAAGGTTTGGGCGTATACTCTTTGGTAACCATGAATTGTGGCACCGTATCGTTTACATTGGTAGCGGCAATAAAATGGTCGACCGGCATACCTAATTTTTGAGCGACCAGACCGGCGCAGATGTTTCCGAAATTACCAGAGGGTGTAGAAAAGACAATCGGTTTTCCCTGCTTTTTAGCTTGTTTATATGCAAAAAGAAAATAGAACATTTGGGGCAACCATCGAGCCACGTTTATCGAATTGGCCGAGGTCAATTTCATTTCACTTAAAATGGAATCATCTAAAAAAGCGGTTTTGACCATTTTTTGGCAATCGTCAAAAGTACCGTCAACCTCTAAGGCTGTAATGTTTTGACCTAACGTGGTCAATTGACGCTCTTGAATATCGCTGACTTTTCCGCTAGGGTATAAAATGACCACTTTAACTCCATCTACCCCTAAAAAACCGTTCGCAACCGCACCACCGGTATCACCGGAAGTAGCGACCAAAACCGTTACCTCATTCTTCTCGCCTTTCGAAAAGTACCCAAGACATTGGGCCATAAAGCGTGCGCCTACGTCTTTGAAAGCCATTGTCGGGCCATGAAATAGCTCAAGTGTGGCTACGTTCTCTTCAATCTCTACCACCGGAAAATCAAAATCTAGGGTGTTCTTTAAGATTTCGCGAAGCTCATCGTTCGGTATTTCCTCGCTCACGAACTGATGAATGGCGTTGAAGGCAATTTCCTCTTTTGAAAGCTCTTCAATCTGTTCGAAAAAAGAGTCGGGCAAAGGCGTGAAGCTTTCAGGAAAATAGAGTCCCTTATCGGGAGCTATCCCTCGAATCACCGCTTCTTTGAAAGATACCGCTGGTGCTTTTTTATTTAAGCTATAGAATTTCATTTACTGTAAAATCTTTATTCCTTGAGAATTTATTTTAGACACATGAACATCGTAGTCGATGCCGATTTTCTGATAGACCTGTTTCATGGCTTCCCCCACTTTTTGGGCAGTAGCCTCTCCTTTGCTAAAAGCAAAAATGCTTGGCCCTGAGCCTGAGATACCAGAACCTAGCGCCCCAGCTTCTTTTGATACCGATTTAATCTTATCAAAGCCCGGAATTAATATAGAGCGGATGGGCTCAACAATATGATCGACCAGAGAGCGGCCTATCAAATCGTAGTCTTCCGTATAAAGCCCTGCAACTAAACCTCCTAGATTGCCCCATTGTTTGATCCCGTCTGCCAGGTTGATATGCGTTTTTAATATTTTACGTGAGTCGGAAGTTCGCACCTCTATCTGAGGATGAATGACCGTGGCATAAAGTTCGCTGGGGCTATGAATGGGTATAACATCAAGTGGTTCATAGCTACGAACCAATGTAAAACCACCAAAGAGGGCAGGGGCTACATTATCGGCATGAGCTACGCCACTTGCCAATCGCTCACCTTCCATAGCGAACTTGACCAGTTCAAGTGTCGAAAAAGGCCTTCCGAGCAGGTCATTAATAGCCCACACTGCACCAGTAGAGCTAGCTGCACTACTACCAATGCCACTGCCGGCCTTAATTTTCTTGTATATTTCTATTTCAAAACCTTCATTGGAACCACTCTCGGCCAAAAGGGCCAAACCGGCCACACCAGCGACATTTTGATTGGTTTCCATAGGAAGATCTTGACCGACAAGCTTGGTAATCTTAATTCCTTTCTCCGGAACCTTTCTAACGACCATTTCATCTCCGACCGAATCAAGGGCTGCCCCCAATACATCAAAACCACAGGAAACATTGGCAATGGTAGCAGGACAAAAAATTCGTAATTCGTTTTCTTTCATGATCTAGAAATTTCCTATTCTAATGATATCGGCAAAGATACCGGAAGCGGTTACATCGGCACCGGCACCGGCACCCTTAATAATCATAGGTTGATTCGGGTATCTTTCTGTGTAAAAAAGAACGATGTTGTCACTTCCTTCGAGATTATAAAAATCATGGCCTTTTGGTATTTCTTGAAGTCCTACACTTGCTTGTCCGTTTTCATATTGAGCCACATATTTTAACTTACTACTGGCTGCAGAAGCCTTGGCAAACATTTCCTGAAAACTACTTTCGTATTTCTTCAATGAGGCAAAGAAATCATCATTATTGTCGGTATTGAGGCTTTCTTCCGGTAAAAAGCTATTGTTTTTGATATCGTCGATTTCAAGGCGATTGCCACTTTCACGTGCCAAAATCAATATTTTTCTCATAACGTCGATACCGCTCAAATCAATTTTCGGGTCAGGTTCTGTATAGCCTTCTTCTTGAGCCTGTTTAACAATGTCGTGAAAAGTAGTCTGGTCGTTAAAATTATTGAATACAAAATTCAGGCTACCAGAAAGAACGGCCTGTATTTTCAATACTTTATCACCTGATGCTATCAAATGTTTTAAAGTGTCAATAATAGGTAGGCCAGCACCAACATTGGTCTCAAAAAGGAACGGCGCATTATATTCTCGGGCAAGATCCTTCAGATTTTGGTAATTGTCAAATTCTGATGAACAGGCGATTTTATTGCAGGTAACCACCGAAATGCTATTACCTAAATAAGAACTATAAGTAGAAGCAACTTCACTGCTCGCGGTATTATCGACGAAAATACTATTGCGGAAGTTTAGTTTTTGAACGTGCTCGTAAAACTTTGATTTATTGGCCTTTTCACCGCTATTCAATTTGTTTTGCCAATCGGAAAGGGAAATTCCGTTCTCATCAAAGTGCATGGTTCTTGAATTGGATATTCCGATAACTCGAATATTCAATTTCAATTTTTCTTTGAGATAAGAGCGCTGCTGTCGAATCTGTTCCAAGAATTTCGAACCAACGTTACCCACACCCATGACAAAAAGGTTCAGCTGTTTTACATTCTCTTCAAAAAACTCTTCGTGCAAGGCGTTCAAGGCCTTTTTTACATCTCCTTCATTGATTACGGCCGAAATGTTACGTTCGGAGGCACCTTGTGCAATAGCGCGAATATTAACATTGTTTCGCCCGAGGGTACTAAACATTTTACCGCTCAAACCTTGGTGTTTTTTCATATTGTCTCCAACCAAGGCGATAATGGCCAATTCGGTTTCGGCAATGGCAGGTTTTATTTTTCCCCTTTCGATTTCAACTTCAAAAGCTTCATTGACAATTTCTACGGCCTTTTCAATATCATTCGCTGAAATACCAACACAGATAGAGTGCTCAGAAGAGGCTTGCGTAATAAAAACGACGCTAATGTCATGTTGTGACAAAACCTCGAAAAAACGCTTTGAAATACCCGGAATACCAACCATACCCGGGCCTTCAAGAGAAAGCAAGGCCATATTTCCCACATGGGTAATACCTCTAACGGTTTTGCCTTTCTCGTTCTTGTTTTTAGTAATTAGGGTTCCGGCATTGTTAGGCTCAAAAGTATTCTTGATGTGAATGGATATTCCTTTGCTTAAAACTGGTTGTATAGTGGGCGGGTATAAAACCTTGGCCCCAAAATGGGAAAGCTCCATAGCTTCCTCGTATGAGATATGAGGTATGGCCTTCGCTTGTTTTACTAATTTTGGGTTGGCAGTATACATTCCGCTAACATCAGTGTAAATCTCTAACACAGCTGCATCTAAGGCTGCAGCAACGATAGCGGCAGTATAATCTGAACCACCTCGCCCCAATGTGGTCGAGTTGCCCTTTTCGGAAGAAGCGATAAAACCGCCCATTACGGAAACAGTGCTTTTGGCCTCTGCAAAATGTTCTTGACAATTTTGATTCGTCAATTTAAAATTGACCGAAGCTTTTTCGTTATGGTCGTCTGTTTTTATAAGGGTTCTACTGTCTACATATGCACAGTCTAGCCCTGATTCTACAAAATATTCACTAATGATATATGACGATAATAGTTCGCCATAGCTTACTATTTTGTCCGATAGGCGAGGAGTGATTTCGCCGATTAGAAAAGCTCCTTCCAGCAAAGTTTCCAATGAATTGAGCTCGCTTTTTACCTTACTTAATACTTTACTTTGAGAATTAATGTTAATAAGTTCTTTGACCGTGCTGAGATGTCTGTCTTCAATTTCCTTGAAAACAGATTGGTATCCTTCACTTTGTGAGGACGCTAAATGAGCGGCATCGAGCAGTAAATCGGTTATTCCCCCGAGTGCTGAAACGACCACGACTATTTTGTTAGAACCTGAATGAGCTACAATTTCTTTGACCAGGTTGATATTGGTAGCGTTGGCAACCGAAGTGCCACCGAATTTTAAGACTTTCATCTAAATAAATATTAAAAGAGACTTGATTGAAAAAAGCACTAAATAGCGCAAAAACGGAGAAATATATAGCTTCTTACCCCAAAGGGGTAGTGGTACCGGTAATAGCGGTGCATCCATTGGTAAATGGCGTAAATGTCTTATTTCTATGTGGGTTGCTCAAGAACATACCTAAAATAAAGACTCAAAAGTAGTACTTTTGATGACCTAATCAAATGAAACGATAAAATTTTACATAATCTTCAACAATTGTCAAAATTTCTTACTGAATGAAGCTTTTCACTGCCGAACAAGTCTATGCTGCCGATAAATTCACAATTGAAAAACAAAATATTACTAGCGATGAACTGATGGAGCGGGCGGCCATTCAACTTTTTAACTGGTTGCATTTAAGAATGCAAGGCGCCCAAGTCAAAATTCATCTTTTTTGCGGAATTGGCAATAATGGGGGCGACGGTCTGGCCCTTGCCAGGCATTTGCAAGACCATGGCTATAATATTGAAGTTTACGTGGTGAATTATAGCAAGAAGCGTTCGAAAGATTTTTTAACGAACCTAGAAAGATTAAAAGAGCGTAAAATTTGGCCCAACTTTTTAGAGGAAGGAAGTGAGTGGCCTCCAATTAAAGAAGAGGAAATTATTGTAGATGCCATTTTCGGTATTGGCCTCAACAGGGCACCTGATGAATGGGTCGGTAATCTATTTGAACATTTAGAGAGTACCAAGGCATTTGTTTTAGCTGTGGATATACCCTCGGGACTCTTCACCGAAAGTGTTCCCAAGAGGGAAAAAGATGTTCTCAAGGCCAATTATACCTTAAGTTTTCAAGTGCCTAAACTTGTATTTTTCCTTCCGCAAACCGGTAAATATACGGTTCAATGGGAGGTTTTGGATATTGGATTGGACAAACAGTTTTTGTTTGAAACCGACACAGATTATTCATTGATCGGGAAAAATGAAATTTTACCTTTCTACCGGCCTAGGGAGAAATATTCGCACAAAGGTACTTACGGCCACAGCTTAATTATTGGAGGAAGCTATGGGAAGATGGGAGCCGTACAACTTGCTGCGCGGTCATGCTTGCGTGTGGGTAGTGGTTTGGTAACGGTTTACATTCCCAAATGTGGCTATATTCCGTTGCAGACGGCTATTCCTGAAGCTATGGTGATTACGGACAATGAAGATTCGCATATTTCAGAAATAGAACTGTCTATTGAGCCAACAGCAGTTGGTCTCGGTGTGGGAATGGGAACCAAAGAAGGTACTTCAGAAGCAATCGCCAATTTTTTAAAGGATTATAAGCGGCCCGTAGTCGTTGATGCAGATGCGCTTAATCTTATAGCTCAACACAAAGATTTATTAAAGTATCTACCTGGCCAAGCGGTATTGACTCCGCATCCGAAGGAGTTAGAGAGATTGATTGGTTCTTGGAAAGACGATTTTGATAAGTTAGAAAAGGCCAAGGTATTTTCAGATAAGCATGATTGTGTATTGGTAATTAAAGGAGCCCATACAATTATCATATATAAAAACAAAGGATACGTGAATACTACGGGAAACCCAGGTATGGCCACGGGCGGAACGGGAGATGTACTTACCGGAATGATAACGGGGCTGATCGCTCAAGGTTATGAACCACTGCAAGCGGCGCTGCTAGGGGTATACCTACATGGGCGTTCTGGAGATATAACGGTTGAAAATACAGGCTATCAGGCTCTTTTGGCAACAGATGTTATTGAGGGAATAGGGCCGGCGTTTTTAGACTTGTTTAAAGTAGAGGAAAAAGTTTCTGCCGAGGAAGATGGTAATGAATAAGCTCAAGCCTAAATAGGGAGCAGGTTTAGGCTTGGCCTTTCCAGTTTAACAAGATTGAGCAATCACTCTTCTTTTTACCCATTTAAGGGCGTTCTCGTACTCTATAAAAAACTTCATCGGTTTTTTGTAGAAGAGTTTTTCAATCTTAAAATTGTGCATATCAATTTCTTTGACACTTACAATGGCAAATGCTTTTAGGTTTTCCAATTGCCTTAAATAGGTATAAATTGTAGGGTCAACTGCAAATGAATGCTTTCTAAGGCTTATGTAGCCAAAGTTTTTGTTTCTGAAGTGAATTTCCGAGATACCGATAATCTGGTACATTCTTTCTAAGGTAAGGGTTGCTCCCTCGTCAAATAATGCCACCATGAAGTTTTCATATACCTGTACTTTTCCAACATCTAACTGATACTCCCTGACAATAATTGTCTTTTTCGGTCGCCTCACTTTCATTCCAATAAGATTATAGTGTTCGAGACGAAAGTAGATGCCAGTTGCAGCAAACTGAAAATTATTAGATTAAAAGCTTAAATATCGTTTTATCTGCTCAACTTGACCATAGCCTGTGATTACTTTCTTACTTGATAGATAAAAGGCATAAAAAAAGGGAGTCGTATTTTGCGACTCCCTCATCTATAATTTCTTACGGCTTTATTCCGTTTTAGAAGACTTCTCAGGTTTATTTATCTTGATGGTCAGTTCTTCTTTCTTCTCATCAAAATCCATCAGAATCGTGTCTCCTTCATCTAACTTTGAATTCACGATTTCTTCGGCCAGGGCATCTTCGATATATTTCTGAATGGCCCTTTTCAAAGGTCGTGCACCGTATTGTTTGTCAAAACCTTTATCGGCAATATAGTCTTTGGCTTTTTCACTCAATTTGAGGTCGTAGCCTATATCTTTAATTCTTGCAAATAACTTTCTCAGTTCAATATCGATGATTCTATGTATATCTTCTCGCTCGAGGGGATTGAACACAATTACATCATCGATTCTGTTCAAAAATTCAGGTGCAAAGGCTTTTTTTAGCGCTCCTTCAATGACACTTTTTTGATGACTTTCTTCTTGAGCCTTCATGGCAGAAGTACCAAAACCTACACCTTGACCAAAGTCTTTCAACTTGCGGGCTCCAATGTTGGATGTCATGATGATAATGGTATTTCTAAAGTCGATTTTTCTTCCCAAACTATCGGTAAGGTAGCCATCATCCAAAACTTGCAAAAGCATGTTGAATACATCCGGGTGTGCCTTTTCGACCTCATCCAATAGAACTACGGAATAAGGCTTGCGTCTAACCTTTTCGGTCAATTGACCACCTTCTTCATACCCAACATATCCCGGAGGTGCACCAACTAATCTAGATATCGCAAATTTCTCCATGTATTCGCTCATATCTATTCTAATCAATGCATCTTCAGAATCGAATAATTCTTTGGCAAGCACTTTCGCAAGTTGGGTCTTACCAACACCTGTTTGACCTAAGAAAATGAAAGATCCAATCGGCTTGTTAGGGTCTTTTAAACCAGCCCTGTTTCGCTGAATGGCCTTGGCCACTTTTGCTACAGCCTCATCTTGACCAATTACATTTGATTTGATCAGGTCTGGTAGACCGGCCAGTTTATTGCTTTCGGTCTGGGCGATTCTATTTACGGGAATACCGCTCATCATCGATACTACATCGGCAACGTTATCTTCGGTAACCGTCTCTTTGTGCTGTTTACTATCTTCTTCCCACTTCTCCTGGGCCACTGCCAACTCTTTTTCGATGCGCTTTTCATCGTCTCTTAGCTTGGCAGCCTCTTCATATTTTTGCTTTTTAACGACACTGTTCTTAAGTTCCCTTACATCTTCCAGCTTTTTCTCGAGTTCTAGAATCTGTTTAGGTACATCCATATTAACAATATGAACACGTGAACCTGCTTCGTCAAGAGCGTCGATAGCCTTGTCCGGCAAAAAGCGGTCAGTCATATACCTGTTTGTCAACTTAACGCAGGCCGTGATAGCTTCATCGGTGTAATTGACATTATGATGATCCTCATACTTCGCTTTGATGTTATGAAGAATTTCAATGGTCTCTTCAACCGAAGTTGGCTCGACGATAACTTTTTGAAAACGTCTTTCTAAGGCGCCGTCTTTTTCGATATATTGTCTGTACTCATCAAGTGTAGTAGCCCCGATACATTGAATTTCACCTCTGGCCAATGCCGGTTTGAACATGTTGGAAGCATCTAAGCTACCCGTTGCTCCACCAGCACCAACAATGGTATGAATCTCATCAATGAAAAGAATTACATCGTCGTTCTTTTCAAGCTCGTTCATAACAGCTTTCATCCTTTCCTCAAATTGGCCACGGTACTTGGTACCGGCCACAAGTGAAGCAAGGTCAAGTGTTACCACTCGTTTGTTGTAAAGAATACGAGAAACCTTCTTATTGATAATTCTTAATGCCAGACCTTCTGCTATGGCACTTTTACCCACACCGGGCTCACCTATCAATAGGGGGTTGTTTTTCTTTCTTCTACTTAATATTTGTGAAACACGCTCAATCTCTTTTTCCCTTCCAACAACGGGATCCAATTTGTTTTCCTCGGCCAAACGGGTAAGGTCACGCCCAAAGTTGTCCAAGACCGGAGTCTTGGATTTCTTGCTGCCTTTTTGGCCCGTAGTAGTACCGAATGAACCCGAATCTTTTCCATCTCCGTTATCGTCATTGTCACTAGGAAAAGATTCTGATGTAGGAGCATCTACAATATCATCATCACTAGTAATCATAAACTTAAATTGTTCTTTAACGCCATCGTAATCTACCTTTAATTTATGTAGAAGTTTGGTCGTCGGGTCGTTCTCGTTTCTTAAAATGCACAGCAACAGGTGTGCGGTGTTGATGGAAGAACTTTGAAACAACTTGGCCTCTAAAAACGTTGTTTTTAGGGCACGTTCAGCCTGACGAGTCAGGTGTAGGTTCTTCTTGTCTTTTTGTATATTATTTGGATTCGGATTTGACGGACTCAAGATCTCGACTTTTCGCCGGAGATGGTCCAGGTCAACTTCCAGGGCATCCAAAATACTGATAGCCTTACCGTTGCCGTCGCGCAATAGCCCGAGCATGAGGTGTTCGGTACCGATGAAATCATGGCCCAAACGCAGTGCTTCCTCTTTACTGTAGGCGATTACGTCTTTAACTCTTGGTGAAAAATTATCATCCATAAAACTTATCCTTTCATCTATAAAATTAGTAAAACTATACCAATCTAACGCAAATAGTGTACCTATTATTAGATAACGTTCTATGAATTGACGAAAAAAGAATCTAATTACAAAATATTTAACGTTGAAACGAACATGGTTTCAAGGCCTTGTGATGTTGATAAAATGTTTAATAAAGTACCCCGTGTTTGCTTTGAAAGCCATGATTTTACGTATATTGGCATGTTTTTTTAACTAAAATAAAATATTAGGATTTTAATATGGCGGAAGGAGAAAAACTGATTCCTATTAATATTGAAGAGGAAATGAAATCAGCCTACATCGATTACTCGATGTCGGTCATTGTGTCACGTGCCCTGCCTGATGTCAGGGACGGACTGAAACCTGTTCATCGCAGGGTCCTTTATGGGATGCATGATTTAGGAGTTAGGTCAACCAGTGCGCATAAAAAATCAGCTCGTATCGTGGGTGAGGTTTTGGGTAAGTACCACCCTCACGGCGATTCTTCAGTTTATGATACCATGGTAAGAATGGCCCAAGAATGGAGCCTTCGATACATGTTGGTAGACGGTCAAGGTAACTTTGGTTCTGTTGATGGCGATAGCCCTGCAGCAATGCGATATACAGAGGCAAGAATGCGTAAGATTGCCGAGGAGATGCTGGCGGATATTGATAAAGATACAGTAGACCATCAACTTAATTTTGATGATACCATCGAAGAGCCAACGGTTCTTCCGACGAGAATACCCAACCTTTTGGTCAATGGTGCTTCCGGTATTGCCGTAGGTATGGCGACCAATATGCCGCCCCATAACCTGTCGGAAGTGGTAGACGGTACGGTAGCCTATATCGACAACAACGAAATTGATGTCGATGAGATCATGACCTATATAAAAGCTCCTGATTTTCCGACCGGAGGTATTATATATGGTTACGATGGGGTCAAAGAAGCTTTTCATACAGGTCGCGGCCGGGTAAAAATCCGCGCAAAGGCCATTATCGAAGAGGTTCAAGGCCGTGAATGTATCGTGGTAACCGAAATACCTTATCAGGTCAACAAGGCCGATATGATCAAGAAAACGGCCGATCTGATCAATGAAAAGAAAATCGAGGGTATATCAAGTATTCGTGATGAATCGGATAGAAAAGGTATGCGTATCGTTTATATACTTAAACGTGATGCCATACCGAATATCGTTCTCAATACCTTATATAAGTACACTGCGCTACAATCTTCTTTTAGCGTAAACAACATTGCACTTGTAAATGGACGTCCTGAGCTACTGAATATTAAGGAGATGATCCACTATTTCGTGGAACATCGCCATGAAGTAGTGGTCAGACGTACCCAATTCGAACTGAAAAAGGCAGAAGACAGGGCCCACATCTTAGAAGGTCTTATCATTGCTTCCGATAATATTGACGAGGTAATCGCCATTATCAGAGGTTCATCAAATGCCGATGAAGCCCGGGAGAAATTGATGGAGCGCTTTAAGCTCTCTGAAATTCAAGCGAAGGCCATTGTCGAAATGCGTTTGAGACAACTGACCGGACTGGAGCAGGATAAGTTGCGTTCGGAATACGAAGAAATCATTAAAACCATTGCGGACCTTAAGGATATTCTTGCCAAAAAGGAACGTAGAATGGAAATCATCAAAAATGAACTTCTTGAGGTTAAAGAGAAGTATGGTGATGAACGTAGGTCGCAAATCAATTTGGCCGGTGGTGACTTGAGTATTGAAGATATGATTCCTAATGAGCAGGTGGTGATTACAATATCACATGCCGGTTACATTAAAAGAACTCCTCTTTCCGAATACAAAACCCAAAATAGAGGTGGAGTAGGCCAAAAGGCATCTTCCACAAGAAACGAAGATTTTCTGGAGTACCTATTTGTCGGTACGAACCATCAATACATGCTTTTCTTCACCCAAAAAGGTAAATGTTTTTGGATGAGGGTCTACGAGATTCCTGAAGGAAGCAGAACCTCGAAGGGTAGGGCCATTCAAAACTTGATCAATATCGAACAAGACGATAACGTAAAGGCCTTTATTTGTACCCAAGATTTAAAAGATGAAGAGTACGTAAATAGCCATTACGTGATTATGGCCACAAAGAAAGGTACTGTCAAAAAGACATCATTAGAACAGTATTCGCGGCCTAGACAGAATGGTATCAACGCTATCGGTATTCGTGAAGATGATGAGCTTCTAGAAGCTAAACTTACCACAGGTACTAGTCAAATTTTCTTAGGATTGAAATCCGGTAAGGCTATCCGTTTTGAAGAAAGCAAGACCAGACCTATGGGTAGAAATGCTTCCGGGGTAAGGGGTATTACCTTGGCAGATGATAATGATGAGGTCATAGGTATGGTATCGGTGCACGATTTTGAGGATAACATCTTGGTTGTTTCCGAAAATGGTTACGGAAAACGCTCTAGCATTGAAGATTACCGAATTACCAATAGGGGAGGAAAAGGCGTTAAAACTATTTCCATTACCGATAAGACCGGTGGTTTAGTAGCAATTAAAAACGTATCCGATTCCGATGATTTGATGATTATCAACAAGTCTGGTATCGCCATTCGAATGAGCGTTGAAGATTTGAGGGTAATGGGTAGGGCTACTCAAGGTGTTAGATTGATCAACCTGAAAGGTAATGATTCGATTGCAGCAGTAGCCAAGGTTATGAAGGAGGATGAAGAAGACCTTTCGGATACTGATATAATGGATATTGAGGTAGATACCGAGCAAGATGGCACGGCTCTTGATAATGATGGTAGCGAAGAAGAAAATAATTAACCCTTAATTATAGTAAACACTAACAAATTATTTAATTGATTAGAAAATGAAGAATAAATTTTTAATAGTTGCGGGCCTATGTTTTTCAATGGCGGCCTTTGCACAAAAGAGTGAAATTAAAACGGCGGAGAAGGCTTTAAAGGACGGAAATGCCACTGCTGCCAAGACAGCTTTGGATGCGGTATCCGGTTCTATTGCCGGAGCTGATGAGAAACTACAAGCTCAATATTACTTTACTAGAGGTAAGGCCTATGCCGATTTGGCAAAAAAAGGCGATAACAGTGCTTTTGAAGAAGCTGCATCTTCTTTTCAAAAAGTTTTAGAGGTTGAGGAGGCAAGCGGAAAAAGCAAATACTCCGATGAGACCCAACAGCATATGAGAGCTTTGAGTGCTGATTTGGTAAACTCTGCTGTTGAGGATAATGGAAACAAAAAGTTTAAGGAGGCTGCCGATAAATTGTATACTAGCTATAAAATTAGCCCACAGGATACTTCTTATTTGTACTATGCAGCAAGTAGTGCCGTTAACGGAGGTCACTACGAGCAAGCTTTGAAATTTTACGAAGAACTTCAAGAAATCGGTTATGATGGTAGTGGTAAAGTTTATAAAGCTACCAACGTAGAAACTGGGGAAGTTGAAGAGATGGATAAGAACCAGAGAGATTTGATGGTGAAATCAGGTACTTATAAAGATCCGATTGATGAAAACACTCCTTCAAAAAAAGCTGAAATCGTCAAGAATACTGCTCTTATCTATACCCAATTAGGTAAAGATGATAAAGCTCTTGAAGCTTACAAAGCTGCACGTCAAAGCAATCCTGAAGATGTGAACTTGGTTTTAAACGAAGCTAATCTTCACTATAAATTGGGTGATAAAGAAAAGTTTAAGGAATTGATGGCTGAAGCCGCTGCTATGGCTCCTGATAACCCAGATTTGCACTACAACATCGGGGTAATCAATATGGAGCAAGGTAACCTTCTAGAGGCTAGGGCTTCTTACAAAAAAGCTTTAGAAATCAATCCTGGTTACACCAATGCACAGTTGAACCTTTCTACTACCTATGTGAACGAAGGTAACTCTTTGATTGACGAGATGAACAGTCTAGGCAACTCGAAAGCTGACGTAGCTAAATACGATGAGTTGAAAGAGAAAAAAGATAACCTTTTCATGGAAGGTGCTACTGTTTTAGAAGATGCACTTAAAACGAATCCTGATAACCAAAGTATTCTTACCCAGTTAAAGAATATTTACGGCGCTATGGGTGACAATGAAAATTTCATGAGAATCAAGAAATTGATGGGCGAGTAAGCACATCCATATTCTTATAATAGAAAAATCCCTTCGATATTTCGAAGGGATTTTTTTGCTCCAATAAATTATGAACTAAACTATCTGTTTGATTACCCTGAGTTGATAAGTGTATTTTGAGGTTTCCGTATTGAAAATACCGGTGTGGTCTAAACGGTCGATACGAACTTTGCCGTCTACATGTATGATATAGTTATTTTCCATAATGATGCCCACATGAAAAATTTCTCCCTCATTATTATCAAAGAACGCCAAATCGCCCGCTTCACTTTCTTCAATAAAGCTTAAGGCTTGGCCTTGTCTAGCTTGCTCAGAAGCCTTTCTAAGCAAATTGTAGCCATTTATTTTATAGACCATTTGGGTGAAGGCAGAGGCATCAATACCAAAAGGACTTTTACCTCCCCACAAAAAGGGAGCATTCAGATATAGAAGGGCTGTTTGAACCAAGCTGTCTTTTTCTTTTTTACAATCGAAAAAACTTCCTTCGAACTTATGGGCTAACCTATCGGCGATACCTACTGACGAACCTAAGACAACGGGCAGAAGTATAGAATCCTTGGCTTCAATGAAAGATACTAAATCGCAAGATAGTTTTGAGCTTTCACTACCTTCAATTTCATTGTAAGCCGATTCGTCAATGAAAGTAAATTGTTGATTTTGAATCCAACCTTCACATTTATCAAAAGCGACCCTAATACGACTATAGAATTTGCGCTCTTCCAAAACTTTAAAATGGTCGCCATATAATAGTTGGGTAACCATTTCTGATGAGTCGTTGGCTTGCGTTCTGATTGAAACTATACTAAGGTGGCTAATACCGTATTGCATTTGGTCGTAAGGTGGAAATACGGTTTTAAGAACGTTGAACAATTATGGCAGATGCCCCGCCACCGCCGTTGCAAATAGCTGCCGCACCTAATTTTGCATTATGTTGTTGCAGCACATGGATCAATGTGACCAAAATTCTAGCACCGGAGCAACCCAACGGATGGCCCAAGGAAACGGCACCACCATTGACGTTGGTATTTTTATCGGTCAGACCCAATAGTTTGAGATTCGCGAGCCCAACAACGGAGAAAGCTTCGTTAAATTCAAAAAAGTCAATGTCTTCAATTGCCAGGCCTGCTTTAGAAAGTGCTTTTGGCAATGCCTTTGCGGGAGCAGTCGTAAACCATTTAGGTTCTTGGGCAGCATCGGCATAACTTTTAATATAAACCAAGGGTTTTAGATTCAGTTCCCTAGCTTTTTCCTCGCTCATTAGAACTAGTGCTGCAGCGCCGTCGTTTATAGTGGAAGCGTTTGCGGCAGTAACAGTTCCGTCTTTTGAAAATGCGGGCCTGAGCTGAGGTATCTTATCGATTTTTACATTTTTAAATTCTTCGTCTTCAGAGAAAAGTATCGGCTCGCCCCTTCTTTGAGGTACTTCTACGGGAATTATTTCATCATCAAAGCTTCCGTTTTTCCATGCTTCCGCTGAACGTTGGTATGATTGAATTGCAAATTTGTCTTGATCTTCGCGGGTGAAATTATATTTTTCGGCACAGGCATCGGCGCATACCCCCATGGCATTTTGGTCGTACGCATCGACAAGTCCGTCTTTCTGCATCCCATCCTCCAAAGTGGTCGGGCCGAATTTTTGTCCGTTTCGCATATATACATAATGAGGTATCAAGCTCATATTTTCCATTCCGCCGGCAACGGCCACCGAAATATCGCCCAATGCGATTGCTTGAGCCGCCTGCATTACGGCCTTCATGCCCGAGGCGCAAACCTTGTTAATGGTTGTACAAGGTACGCTTTCAGGAATGCCAGCAAAGAGCGCTGCTTGTCGCGCAGGGGCTTGGCCCGTACCGGCTTGCACAACATTGCCCATTAGCACTTCATCGACCATTTCAGGAGATAACTTAATCTTACCCAATGCCCCTTTGATGGCTACGGAACCTAACTTTGGAGCGGATATCGTTGATAAGGCTCCCATAAAACTTCCTATCGGTGTTCGTACTGCAGAAACAATTACAACCTCTTTCATTATACAAATTTGTTCCTGCGAAATTAAGAAATTAAAGAGTAATGTTAAGTGGCCTCTCGGTAAAAGCTAAATACACACTTTAATTTTCTATTTTTGGTACCAATACTACCAGTATGCGAACATTTCTTGATAACCTTTTTAAGAACCAATCGCTCATCTACAAATACTTTCTTTATGTGGTATCGGTAGTGTGCATTGTTTTCTTCTTTCCTAAAGGCGGTAAATTCAAATACGAGTTTCAAAAAGGAAAACCTTGGCAATACGAAAATCTGTATGCTCCCTTTGATTTTTCCATAAAAAAAGGAGCTGAGGAGATTGCCAATGAGCAGAAAGAAGTGCGCGGCCGTCAAGATAATTACTATCGGTTCGATAGTTCTATTCAGGCAGAGGTCTTTGAACAATTTGATGGGAAATTTTCAGATGCATTTCCGGGCGGGGAGTACGATGCAGATGAATTGGTGGTACTTAAATCTGCAGGAAAAGAAATACTTGATACTCTCTACGGTAGGGGTATCTTAATGAAGTCAAACTCAAGGCCCAGCGGCGGACAAACCTATCTGATTAAGCATAACGAGGCTAAAAAAATCAATTCAAACCAAATATGGAAGCTTCCTAATATCGATGATGTAATACTAGATATTTTAAGAAAAAACCGCCTAGATGACTTCAACAATGATTTTCAGGAGTTGTTTTTTGATTTGGTTAAACCAAATGTTTTTTATGATGATGGATTGACGGAAAGGGCTTTAGAGGATGAACTTTCTAAAATATCGCACACACGGGGTACGGTTGATGAAGGAAAACTAATAATTGCCAAAGGGGAAGTAGTAGAGGCAGAGAACCTAGAGATACTTAATTCGCTTAAATCAGAGTACGAATCTGAACTATGGACGGCCAATAATCAGTACTATATTTTATTTGGCTATACCGTTCTGGTGGCGTTGGTACTCATCATGCTACTGCTGTTTTTAAAGAAATATCGCCCAGAAATATTTGAGCACAACACCAAGGTCACCTTTATATTTTTTAATATTCTTTTCATGGTCTTTATCACGACCATGGTGGTGAAATACGATGAGCGCTTTGTATTCGTGGTGCCCCTATGCATTTTACCTTTAATACTTAAAACTTTCTTTGACGCCCGTCTAGGTCTGTTTGTTCATGTACTTACCATTTTGGTCTTGGGTTTTGTTGTGCCCAATAGTTTCGAATACATCTTTCTTCAGATTGTAGCAGGTATTGTTACCATACTTACTGTTTCCGAACTTTATAAAAGGGCCAATCTTTTTATATCCGTCGGACAGATTACCTTAATTTATGTGATAGGGTATTTAGCATTTCATATCATTCACGAGGGAAACTTAGACAATATAGCCTGGTTCACCTTAGGATTATTTTTGTTGAACGGTATGATAACATTGTTCGTTCAACCTTTGATTTATGTATATGAAAAGTTGTTTGGTTTGGTATCCGATGTTTCTCTTCTAGAACTTTCAGATACCAACTCTAAGCTTTTAAAGGAATTATCGAATAAGGCCCCAGGAACATTTCACCATTCTTTACAAGTAGCGAATTTAGCAGAGGCAGCAGCCAATGAGATTGGAGCAAACGCCATGTTGGTTAGGGTAGGGGCATTGTACCATGATATTGGTAAAATGTTGAACCCGACCTATTTTACCGAAAACCAGATAACCAATGTCAACCCGCATGATGAACTTTTACCGAAGGATAGCGGTAAAATTATATTAGATCATGTCATCAATGGTATTGAAATTGCCAAGAAGAACAATATACCCGATCGTGTAATCGACTTTATACGCTCGCATCACGGTACTACCTTGGTTTATTATTTCTTCAAAAAACAACAGGAAATCGACCCAAGTTCGGATGAAGAGGAATTTCGATATCCGGGCCCCACGCCTTTTTCTAAAGAAACCGCCATATTGATGATGGCAGATTCGGTAGAGGCCGCCTCTAAAAGTCTCAAGAACCCGACTTTTACAATTATCAATGACTTTGTTGATAAAATCATAGCAGGTCAAATGAACGCAGACCAGTTTTTAAACGCCGATATTACTTTCAAGGAAATAGAGACGATAAAAAAAATATTCAAGCAGAAGTTGATAAATATTTATCACCTTCGGGTCGAATATCCTGAGTAAGAGCGGTCTGTAAACTTGTCTAAAAAAAAGCAAATAAAATTTTGCTAACTCGAATACTATAAAGTACATTTGCATCCGCATTTTGGCCCGACGGAGGTTGGGCAACGTTCTTAAAAGAATTAATATTGGAGAGGTGCCGGAGTGGTAACGGAGCAGATTGCTAATCTGTCAGCGCGTAAGTGCTGCCTGGGTTCGAGTCCCAGTCTCTCCGCTTTTTTCCAAATAAAAATAACCTTCGGGGTGTAGCGTAGCCCGGTTATCGCGCCTGCTTTGGGAGCAGGAGGTCGCAGGTTCGAATCCTGCCACCCCGACAATTAAATGAAAACCAGTAAAGTTTTTTTACTGGTTTTTTTTATTCATTTAAAAAAGAATGGACTTTATTCACCTCAAAGTAAATTCTAATAGTTACAATAGTTATTCTTCGAAACCCTTTTCGAATAATTACACCATTACCGATTTGATCCGGTCTTAACTTAATAGGTTTTTCGAACTTAATAGGGTTTTAATATTCTCAGGTTTTTTTAATTTAAACAAATGAAAATCCCTGATGCAAATTCAATATTCCCACTAAAGCATTATGACAATCTTTGCTATTTAAAGAATATTATTAAAAGCCCTAATATCAAGGTGGGAGATTATACCTATTATGACGATTTTGAAGATGTTCAGAATTTTGTAAAAAATGTAAAATACCATTTCGATTTTATTGGGGACAAGCTAATTATTGGAAAATTCTGCATGATTGCTTCCGGTGCTACTTTTATAATGAATGGAGGAAATCATCTTACGGAGGCAATAACAACTTATCCCTTTGCCATATTTGGCGGGGATTGGCAAAATGCTATGGAAGGTAAAAGCTATCCAAGTAAGGGTGATACCATCATCGGGAACGATGTGTGGATTGGACATGATGCCACCATCATGCCAGGTGTAACAATTGGTGATGGTGCTATTATTGCGACCAAATCCGTAGTGACTAAAAATGTAGCTGCATATTCCATTGTTGGCGGAAATCCTGCAAAAGAAATACGAAAGCGATTTGATGAGGAAAAGATTCAACAGCTTTTAAATTTACAATGGTGGAATTGGAGTATTGAGAAGATTACGAAAAATGTGAAGCTATTAACTGGCAATGACCTCAGTGAACTAATTGAATAATTGAATTATGCCGTTTGTTTCTTCATCCATTTACATAAAAGCGATTGAATTAGCATTGAGAGAAGGATTGTCTCCCAAATTATTGGGAGAACATTATCCTTTAAACAAGACTGGCACATATGTACCAATGTCTTCGCTTCTAGAGGTATATGAGCTTGCAGAAGAAAACTTGCCGCCAAATTTTGGATTAAGGCAAGGTAAGCAATTGAAAACTACCGATTACGGTACGTTAGGTTTGTCATGGAGAACCTGTTTACAGGCGATAGATGTTTTGAGAAATGTTAGGCGTTATATGGTTTTGGTAACCAATGAAGGAAGCATTGATTTACGCGAAGGGACGTCTACAATTTCACTGACTTTAGATAGGGATATTTACAGAAAAGGCATTAAAACTACTATTGAGGCGCCTTTTGTAATGTTGCTTGATGTGATTAAAGAAGCAACAGGAAAACAGATAAAACCTGTGAAGGTTTGTTTTAAGCATAACATTACTAATATTAAAGATTTTACAGAATATTTCGGATGTCCTGTATATTCAAAGGCTGAAGAGAACTCCATAACTTTCGATGCCGAAACTCTTAAAATTACTACGCTTAAAGCCGATAGGTTTATCCATGATTTCTTAACCCAAAGAATGGAGGAGGAAAAGAAAGAGTTATCTCAAAAGGAAGATGAACTTACCGAAGAAATCAATAAAATTCTTAAAGAATCGATGGCAAGTGGCATTCCAAGCTTAACTCAGATTGGTGACTATTTAGGAATTAGCGGAAGAACCCTAAAAAGGAGACTATCCGATCGAGATTTAACTTTTAGGGATTTGGTTCAAAAAAACCGAAAAGAAACAGCCATTAGTTTGCTATCGAATTCTTCACGATCTATTGGAGAAATAGCTTTTTTAACCGGATTCTCTGAACAAAGTGCTTTTAATAGGGCATTTAAAAAATGGACAGGAAGCACCCCAAATCAATACCGTAAGGCTAATTAATAATAATTGTCCTCAATTGTCAATTGTTTGGAACAATCAGTCAAAAAATGGTCGCTCATCTCTTAGAAATTTGCTTTCAATAGCAAATACTAAGAAGCGATGGAGAGCATCAACTCATTTGTCAGTTTAAAGCTGATACGTCTTACCGGTTTATTTTACTTGATTGTAATTATTTGCGCAGGGTTTAGCCAAGGTTATGTTCGGGGCACTTTGGTAGTGCCTGAAGATGCCTTTTTAACAGCTGAAAATATTTTACAAAATAAAACTCTTTTTAAGCTTGGGCTTACCACTGACCTTATTGCATTTTTATTCGATGTAGTCATTTCCGTATGCTTATATCAAATTTTTAAGCCCTTTCACAAAGGTATCGCTCTAATAGGTTCGAGTTTTAGACTCATTGCCCATCCTGCCATAGGAAGTTTCAACCTTCTAAATCATTATATGGCGGTAGAGGTATTGGATTCTAATGTTTTGGTTGGTTCTTTTAGTGATGGGCAACTTCAGGAAGTGAGTAGCCTGCTAATGGAAGCGCACCATTATGGCTATCTGATTGCCGGAGCATTTTTTGGTATTCACTGTGTTTTACTGGGCATACTTATCTATTAGTCTAACGTATTTCCAAAAATCTTTGGCGGGTTGTTATTGGGTTCTGGTTTAGGATACCTGATAGAAACTTTCGGAAACTTCAATTTTTCTGGATATGAAACCTATACCGCTTTGATAGTTGGTTTTGCTGCCGCCATAGGGGAGGTAGGAATTACGATTTACATGCTAACTAAAGGTGCCACCACATCATACAAACGATTGAAAAAAATAACGGAATGAAAAAGAGTAATTTGAATATTTTGACATTCTTGTTCATTGTGGGGTTGCTTACAGTAAAATCATATGGACAATTGGCCCGTAAGATTGAAATGACCGATGATAATCGACTATTGGGTTTGGGTACACAGCACATAATCAAGTCAGATATTTTGAATGAAGAGCGTCCTATTGTTATTTCATTACCTCACGGTTATGAAGAAACCCAATTTAACTACCCGGTATTATATTTATTGGATGGTTTACAAAATATAAAGCACACCGTTGGAACAGTGGAGCATTTGACCGAATCAGGTTTAATACCTTCCATAATTGTAGTGGGTATAGAGAGCTTAGATAGAAATAGAGATTTAACTCCTTCTCAGGCAGGACAGGGTATACATGGCGGTGTTGGAAATAAGGGTATATCACAAAGTGGAGGTGCTCCCGTATTTCTTGAGTTTCTAAAAGAAGAATTGATTCCCTTTGTGGATGATAACTATCGAACGCATCCATATCGGATAATAGAAGGCCATTCTTTAGGAGGCTTGTTCAGTGTTTATGCGTTTATGGAAAGCCCTGACCTCTTTGATGCTTTCATTATAGAAGCCCCAGCACTTTGGTGGAACGGGGAAGAAATGACGGAACAGGCAAAAACCTTTTTCCAATCGGATGGGAGCCTGAATAAAACCGTTTACTTTGGTATTGGTGGTGGAGACGGTTGGGGAATGCGGGAAGAGCTAATCAGGTATGTTGAGGTAGTAAAACAGAAAACTCCAAAGAACTTCAGGTGGTTACACGAAGAGGTTGGTGATGAAGGGCATATGGCATCCCGGATGCTCCTCAATTATAATGGACTCAAGTTCTTGTTTTCAGATTTAAAAATCAGCGATGACCTAGTCAATAATTTTAGTGAAGAAAGCTTCCAAAATTCCGAACAGCAACTTTTGAATAAATACGGGGAAACCGCAAGAAGACCTGCTGAAGATTATTTTACACTTGTTTCGGCATTGGTCGATAATGAGAATGATAAAGGGGCCATAACGGTGCTTAAAAGGGCGACTGAAGCTTACCCGGTGTACGTCGGACTTCTGACTTATTTGGCACAGCTATATGAAAAAATAAATCAAAAGAACAAAGCAATTGATACCTATCTGCTTGGGGTTGAAGTTTCTAAAAGATATAAGCTGGGGCAAGAAGATGATTTTCAAATAGAAATAGAAAGATTGCGAAAAAACCAAAACTAAAACCATAAATAGTCAATCAAAAACGAACAATATGAATAGTTTAAAAATTACAGACCTTAATCTTACCTATAAGAATGGTTACAACGCCATTAATGGAATTTCCCTGGACATTAAAAATGGAATGTTTGGTCTATTGGGCCCCAATGGTGCCGGTAAATCATCCTTAATGAAAACTATAGTAGGGTTACAAAAACCATCTTCGGGCACCATAGAGTTTAATGATATAGATATAGTCGAGCAAAGTGATTATATCAAGAAGAACCTAGGGTTTTTACCACAAGATTTTGGGGTGTACCCAAGAGTAAATGCTTATGATTTATTGAACCATATTGCCATTTTAAAAGGTATTAGTAACAAATTAGAGCGTCAAAATCAGATTCAATACCTGTTGGAAAAGGTGAATCTATGGCATTTTAAAGATAAAGAGGTTCATACGTTTTCGGGTGGAATGAAACAACGTTTTGGCGTGGCGCAAGCCTTATTGGGAAATCCTAAAATAATCATCGTAGACGAACCAACGGCTGGGTTAGACCCCGAAGAGCGTAACCGTTTCAACACTCTTTTAAGTGATATTAGTACGGAAGTCATTGTCATTTTGTCAACTCATTTAGTTGAAGACGTAAAAAATCTCTGTTCTGAAATGACCATTATGAACAAGGGTAGAATCTTGAAAACAGGAAAGCCTAAGGCATTAATTGAAGAGCTACAAGGTAAGATTTGGTCAAAATCTATTGTTAAAAGTGAATTGGAATATTACCAAACCACCTTCAAGGTCATTAGTCAGCAACTCATTGAACGTCAATTACAGATTACGGTATGTTCATCTGAAAGGTTAGAGGGGTTCCACCTAACAGAACCCATATTAGAGCACGTTTACTTTAATGTTCTTTCACAAAACAACTAATTATGAACGCTATATTTCAGTTTCAAGTAAGGCATAGTAGTAATCGTTGGGTTTTGGGCTTAACAGCTCTTATTTTATTGTTTATAGGCTTGTTTGCAGGCTACAAATTCAACCTGACCGCCGGCGAAGGAATTTATCTTAATTCGCCGTATACCATAGGGTTTATGGTAGCATTATTGAGTCTTTCAATTATATTTTTAGCCATCTTGTTTGCGCTAGAGATCCTGTATAAAGAGTGGGATTCAAAATTTGATATCATACTATTCTCTTACCCTGTTTCCCTCAAAAAGTATTTATTAGGCAAGTTTTCCTTTTTTGCCACCAAAACACTGTTGAGCTTTTTCATTTTGATTGTTGGCTTTGTAGTTGGTCAAAATTTGCGAACAGGCGATGAAATGCAATTAGGGTTCAACCTCTGGTCATACGTGTATCCGTTCTTGATTTTTGGGGTAGTGAATTGTCTTCTTGTATGTAGTTTTCTGTTCATGATTGCCTATACCACCCGTAAAAAATTATTGGTTGTTATTGGTGGGTTATTGCTCTATGTTCTTTATATGGTGCTGTTAGTGTTTTCTAATTCCCCTTTCATGGCCGGGAGTATGCCACAATCTATAGAGGTGCAACAATTATCATCGATTATAGACCCCTTTGGTACATCTGCATACTTTTTTGAGGCCAGACATTTTAGTGTAATAGAGAAGAATGAGTTCGTCACGCCCTTATTAGGATTTCTGGCTTTGAACAGAACCGTTTATGTATTGTTATCAATGGTCTTTTTGTGGATGGCCAATCGCTATTATGCGTTTACTAAAACAGTAAGCAAAAAGGAATTAAAGCAAAAAAAACTAAGGAAGCCTAATCCAACGAGTCACATAATACAGAATGTTAAAACACCGACGTTCAATTTTGCGAAGGCATCAGAAGTTAAAGCTGTTCTGTCCTTTGCTAAAGTAGATTTAATTTACCTCTTTAAAAGTGTAACGATTGTAGCAGTTTCTATTTTGCTAGTGTTTTTTGTAGGAATGGAAATGTTTGCAGAAATCGATAAAGGCATTCGTTTACCTGAATACTATGCTAGTTCAGGGCTTTTGGCCACTTCCATTTCCCAAAGCTTTCATTTGTTGGCAGCTTTAATATTGGTCTATTTTGTTAATGATTTGTACTGGAGAAGTTATGCTGCTAATTTTTATTTAATAGAGCAGAGCACATTTTTTTCTAAGGTAAAATTAAAAGGGCATCTAATTTCGGTAAGTGCATTAGTTGTGTTCTTTACGATACTACTTGTCTTATTGGCTCTCGTATTTCAAGTAAGTTATGGCTATTTTCATATCGATTGGTGGGCTTATTGGGGCGTCGTGGTTTTCAATACGCTTCCTCTCATTTTATTGGCTGCTTTTTTAGTGATTATCAACAGCCTCTTAAAAAATAAATATGCGGCGCTTGGTGTTTCTATTTTGTCGGTAATCGTTCTTACCACACCCTTAATAAAAATGGTGATACCATATCCTTTACTACATGTTTTTTCTGGATTTAGGGGAATTTATAGTGACCTAAATGGGTATGGGGTTTACCTTCCAGCCTTTATGTACCGTTTGTGTTTTGGAACAGGTCTATTAGGTATTTTGTGGATGTTACATTCCTATTTCAACACCAGAGCGTGGACAAAATTAAAATCGGGTCTGGTGGTACTTTTTCTGGGATTGGCTCTTTTTAGTGGTTCGAAATTTATAAACGGGTATATCCCCAAAAATGAAGATGCCAAGGTCTTGGAAGCTGCTAGTTATGAAAAAAACTACCGCCATTATCAAGATGTAGCGCAACCCACCATTACAGAAGTAGGCACTAAAATAGACTTATATCCCTCTGAAAATGCCTATCAAATAGAAGGAACCTATACCCTGGAAAATTTAGCTGATGAATCCATTGGAAGTATTCTATTCAATTTTCACTCTGACTTAAAATTAGAGGACGCAACACTTAGAATACACGATGATGAAATTTCAATAGATGAGTTTGTCTCAGAGGTTAAACTGGATGCACCATTGATCCCAAATGAAGTGTGTACGTTAAAATTCAAACTGTCCTATAAATGGTATGCTGTTAACGGCCACGAATCTTTTAATGCCATAGTGGATAACGGCTCATTTATGAGAATTAGCAATTATTACCCAGCCCTAGGCTATCAATCTGATAACGAATTAGAAGATGTACAAAAACGGGAAGACTATGGATTAGGGGAGCCAAACGCATTAAAATCATTGGAGATGCCTGAAGTTTACATCAAGGATTTTATTGACCTAAACATGACTGTGTCTACGGAGGTTGGTCAAACGCCCATAGGTATCGGAAACCTAAAAAAGTCTTGGACAGAAAACGGAAGGGTGTATAGTCAGTACAAAACGAACGGACTTCCCTTTAGGTTTGCAGTAGCATCTTCTAAGTATCAAAAAAAATCTATAACACATAGGGGCATCGCTATTGAAGTGTTATATGATGAAAGGCACCTCGAGAATGTAGATAGATTAGTAAACAATGCGGTGTTGAGTCTAGATTATTGCATAGATAATTTTAATGGGTACCCATTTGAAAAAATAAGCTTTGTTGAGGTCTCCTCTTTTACAAGCGGCTTTGCGGCTACAGCATATCCCGCCACCATTTTTATGACCGAGAACATGATTTTCCATACCAATATAGAGAGTGACCCAACCAAAGATGTGATCAATGAATTGGCAGGTCATGAACTGGCCCATATTTGGTGGGGAAACAGCCAAATAAACCCAGATGAAAGAGAAGGCGCTTCCATGCTTACGGAATCCTTAGCCATGTACACCGAAATGATGATTTACAAAAAACTGTATGGTAAAGAGCGTATGATGGAACGTGTTCAGGTTCACCAACAAATTTATGATAATGAAAAAGGGCTTTACGGTAATACACCGTTGTACAAAGTGCCTTATGGTGCAACACACATAGCCTACTCAAAGGGTGCCATTGCTATGGTCAAACTATCTGAATTGATAGGTGAAGAAAAAGTAAATGAAGCACTTAAGAACTTTTTACTCCATAATAAATACCCTCAAAAGCCCACGTCTTTAGACTTGTTGGAAGAATTTTACAATGTTGCACCCAATCAAGATGCTAAATCTGAAATGGTGAAGCTGTTTACGACTATATGACGAAAAGATGAATGCCTAAAGCCACACGGATATGGCGAGTTGCATTCGCGGCTTGCTGCCGCAATGGTAGCCATTCGACGCCTATTCGCTATATCCGATGTTAGATACAGTGGCAAAGGCAATTTAGTGAAAATAAAATGGGGTTGGAGCCGTAGTTTTGGCGGATGTGCAGTCGTACTGCGTGGCGTTAAGGATATTTAGTGTTTGCTGTCGGGTCGGAGTGGCGCAAACACGTGCCGCAGGCGTTGTGACTAACGGTTATACATTGTTATATGCTGGCCGTAATTAGTTCAATAAGTTCTTTTTCACTTGGTCTAGGTGCATTGTCATTTATTATTTTACCATCCTTTCCAAAAAGTAAATATCTCGGAATGGTTTTGATGTTATAATTTTTATAAAGATTGGATTCTTTCCAATTTGATATTATGTGATTTTCTTCTTCTTTCGACAGATTTTCTAATTTGGAAGCCCTAACCCAAGATGAATAGTCATTATCTATTGAAATTTCTATGACTTTAAGTTTGTCTTCATTGAATTTTTGTTTTAAGTCTTTAAGAAATGGCATTTCCTTTCGGCAAGGAGCACACCAACTTGCCCAAAAGTCCACTAAAACTAATTTGCCTCTATATTTTGAAAGCACTTCTTCGAAAGTCAACTCGCTGTCATTAACAAGGTTAGTTAATATTCCAACAGTTCTATCGGTTGCATTTAGTCTCTTTGAATTCTCCTTTTGCTTATCAATAAAAGAAATCCATTTATTTTTAAATTCTTCATTTTTGTTAACTGTATAAAATTTTGTTAGATATTGGTCGAATTTTGGTTTTTCAACAAAAAATATACTTTTAAGATAGGAGTTCAATAAAACCTCTTTTGTGGAATTATTCAAAAATGTCTCTTGTTTATTAACAAAGTCAAATAGTACAGAATTCTGAACTTGATTATCTTCTTTAAAATATTTGTATAAAATCAAAGCCTTCAAAAATTCTATATATTCTTCATTGTTAAGTAATTCTTTTTCATGAAGATTTACACCTAAACTTTGAATGTCCAACTCTATATTATGGTTTTTAGCTTCTCTAATTGTAGCAGTAGCAAACTTTAATTTTTGATTTATTTTTTCTGTTGAATAGAATTTATCTGAAATGCTATTACTGGCATTTAGACTATCTAGTAATTTAATTGAGTTTCTCTTTATTTTTTCTGAATCGTATTTGTTATTTTGAATTTCGCTCTCATCGATTACTATTGCCTTACTTTTGAGATTATATATATAAAGAAGATAACCGAAATTTATTTCACCCCAAGTTCTATAACTATTCAATAGTGTAAATATAGGATACTCAATCTGTTTAGATTGATTAACATCTATTTTTTCAATATCGATTAAGAGGCTATCTCCCTTTTCAAGTTGTAACTCATAGAAAAATCCAACGAACGGATCGCCACCAATTATTTTGATAGTGTTTTGTGTTGGTATAGTTACTGATGTTTTGTTTTCTTTAAATCCGAGATACAACATGTCAGGCTTGTCCTGCATTTCATTCACGAAAAGATTTGTGAAAAGTGTATTTATAGTGTCATTCACATTAATGACAACCTCGTTCCTTTTTTCGATTTTCTTTTCTTTGATGATTGAAACTTCAGAACTATTTTCTTTCTTTTTTTCTTGACAGCCAAAAAGAGAGAATAATGATATTATTAGTAAAATGTTTTTCATCGGCTTGTATAAAACGCCACGCGGATATAGGGAGTTGCGTTGGCAACTTGCTGCCGCAATGGTAGCCATTAGACGCATGTTCGCCATACCCTATGTTAGGTACAGTGTCAAAGGCAATTTAGTGAAAATAATGAATGGGGTTGGTGCCTTAGTTTTGGCGGATGTGCAGTCGTACTGCGTGGCTAGTTGCGTGATTCGTTCGGTAAGATATCAAAAAAACGGAATAGGGACTAGGCGGAATTCGCTAGAATTCTGTGAGAGTTCTTTCATAGACAATTAGTCATATACGTCGTTGCTCTTTCGTTTATTTATTTTGATTTTGAATATTCGATCAATTCCTCAACGTAGTGAAAATCTCCTTGATTTTGAGTGAGTTTTATGAAGTTTTTTACAGCAGGTGCATATAACCAAACTTCTGTTTCATTCGCACTATATCCTCGGGAATTGGTTGTTTTACCCGTGTATTTTATAGTGTAGGCCATAAATGTTCCGGCTTCTACGGTTTCTTCTTTGTAGGACAAAACTTCGGCATCCTGACTTTGGTTTCCAGTTGTACCATCTTGACTCGTCCAACTGTTTTCAAATTTCCATGTTTTACCAACTTCGAGAGGCCAGTCGTACTTGGGTGTTTCGCTTACTTCTGGTTTAACGATTTCGGTAACAGGAATAGTATCTTTACCAATAGTTATACCTAGGGCTCGTTTAAAACTTACAATTTCTCTTGTATCTGTTCCATCCGAGCGAACCTCTCCTTCAGTAGTTACACCTTTATATTTCCAGACCCATTTTTCGCCAAGCTGATAGTCAGTTAGAGTCGGTTGGTTGGTAGTGCTGGATTTAGTTGAGTTGTTACAGGAGGAACTTAGTAATACCATGGCAAGTACTACTAGAATTCGATATTTCATTTTATTCTTTAGGACATATGACGTTATAGATTCAAATTTGTTACAACTACTAAAAGTGGCTGCCAAGCAGTAAATCTTTTAAGTTTGAATTTATTTTTAGTTGTTTTATTTCAAAGATTTGTATTCAATATCTATTAGCGCGATTAACTCCGTTATACTATTTTTTAATAAAACTGATTGCCTTGTATAATAATTAAGTTGTCTAGAAGAAATGTAAATATCAGCTAATATTCGTTTGTCTGTAATTATAATTGGTGAACCAAAGTCACCATATTTTATTTCATACGCATATTTATTTCGCAATTCATTAGAACGATCTAGCACATCCTCTCCAATACTAATGATATTTTGGGCTTCCAATTCATAGATATTTTGAATATTATTAAATAGCTCACGATTTCTTATGATGTTTGACTTTCCTTCAGATATCATTGAATTATAAGTTCCAATTTTTGGTCGAAATTTTCTATCTGTAAAGAAAATATATTCCAATTCTGAAACTCCTTCCACCTTAGGTAGCTTACCAATAATTTCCTCGAATATCAAGTCAATAGTTGTGTCTTGAGACATTAATTGAGCTATGCGCCACTTGTGATCTTTAATTACTTGAGACAACAATAATGTATCTTGAACTAAATCACTCTTTATTTCTTTGAGATAAACTTTTTCTGCATCTCTGGTTTTTTTTAACTCATTCGAGTTATTTATACTAAGCGCAATTAAAATTCCAATAACTACAAGAATAATTTCTCCGATGGCATAAAGAACATAATTAACGACCTTTTTATCTCTTATCATATTATGTCTTATTTTTCTAAAGATTTTTGCCATTGGTTTATTTTGGATTTTACTGAAGCACAAAGCCACGCGGATATGTCGAGTTGCATTCGCAGCTTGCTGCCATTAGTAATGGTAGCCATTAGACCCATATTCGCCATATCCGATGTTAGATATAGTGGCAAAGGCAATTTAGTGAAAATAATGAATGGGGTTGGTGCCTTAGTTTTGGCGGATGTGTAGTCGTACTGCAAGGCGTTAGGAACATTTAGTGTTCGCGGTCGGCACGAAGTGGCGCAAACACTTGCCGCAGGTATTATTACTAACGTGTTTGTGTATGGAAAGTTGAGCTTCTGCGGGTGAGAATTTTTCGCAGGAAAATCAGACGTAACAAAAATGCAACTACCTTTGTTTAAGCACTATGTAGCGATTTTTTGAAATATGTGATTAACTACAGTTCTTTTTAAGATATTAGAATTTATTACTTTCTTCTGATGTGTTTTTTTTGTCAAGTGTAGATCCTATTCCGACTCCAATAGCTATGCCAAGACTAAGCCATAATGCTAGATTATCTGTTGCAACTCCAACAGCGGTCCCAATTCCAACTCCGATTGCAATTCCAATTGCTAGTTTGTTATTTTTTTTCATAAAGATTTTATTATTTAAATTTTTTGATGTCTATTCTGTTCATTACATAATGTCATAACAGATACCAATTTTATTAGTGCTCTTGTGGTATTAAATGTTACAAATATTATTTTAGAATATTGCTTATAAGTATCTCTTTAAGACAATTGTAGCTAACGTTTAGTACACGAAAAGTAGGCGATTTCGAAGCGCGAAACTTTCGAATAAGCACAAAATTTTGATACAAGCTGAAACCGTTAATTTTACTGCTATTTTGCCCATTTTTTATATAAATTGTTGGCGGTTCGTTGTTTTTTGTTTTCTTTCATTAAGTTGTTTGTTCTACTCCGTCCCGTATTGCCTCTTCAAGTGTGGCAATATTTATGTCTTTCAATTTTTTGAACTTAATACAATAGCCTGTTACACTTGCCTTACCTATTGTTTTTCCATAGGTTTCAGGTAAATACTTTTTGTTTTCAATACCCATTATATAAACAGATATACCCGTTGTGTTTGCACTAATTCCAACTTGAAAAAACTCTTTGGTTTTTCCGTTAGCATATTTTATTGTTTGAAGTCCATAGCCGATTTGAGGATTAGTTACTATTTTGCCTTTATCGTCCTTGCCATCTAAAAACCAAAGTTTGGCATCTGGTAGAACTTGAAGTATCTGATTATGCAAAACTTCAACGTCCGAACGTTTTGGTTCGGGTTGTGAAGCAATGTAATTTTTAATTTGTTCTTGTATACCCATACGCTGTTCTTTAGCAACTAAATCTTAATTATTAATTATAAGCTCGTACTTGTCGTTTTTATTATTGAATCGGTTGCATTATCCTTGTATTTCATTTTTTTGTTATGAATTTTCAATGTCTTTGGCTGGCTTGTTTTCCAATGACCGCTAACTTGATTATATGCTGAACTTTATTGTGCATATATCACCAAACTAGTTGGCTATGCTCAAGTTTTGTAGAATATCTTTCAGTACAGTTTCCTTGTGTTATTTAAACAGCGTTCAATATAAAGATAATTAAAGGTCATCAAAAAAAGGTTGTTGATGTTGTTCTCAGTTCAGTGGGTTATATGATGATAGTCTTAGGGCTTCACTAGTTGAAAAGTTTGAGATTTAAAGATGTATTATCCGTGAGTTCAAAAACTGTTTTCGCCATTTATTTTTTAAAAGTAAATGGCATGATAATGATGATAAATCTTTAAATCAAACGTGGTTTCTACCACCCCAACTTTCTTAACATATTCCGGTTACTTAAAACATAAAAGATTAGTAATCATAGCGGTAATTAATATTCTGTTGAATCTGAACACTATTACCTAAAATTTTATAATGAATCTTCAATTTTTAGTAGAATTTATCCATGAAAATTGAAGATTCATGGTCAACATTTCAAGGTTTGTATACAATAATTGATAGCAATAGAAGGGCCTATTTAGATTTGTGCAAAAATTAAATTTGAAAAATTTTCTATCAATAGCTATTCTAATAATCAGTTCTATTCAACTGTCAGCGCAGATGAATGAAGATTTAGGTTTTCTGACCTTTTCTTTCTCTCCCTTAGGTAGTGATAATATAGAATATCGGAGTACTGATATGGGGGGTAGTATTCCTATGAGAATTCAAAAAGGTGTCTTGATTAGTTCCCTTAATTATAGTTTTACTAATATAAAAGTCGATAATCCAAATCTGGAATATTCCGCAAGTGAGTTAGAGCATATACATTCATTAAGTTATGCCTTATCCTATATTCATCCTTTAGAAAACAACTGGAAATTACTGGGAAGGGGCGGGTTAATGGCGGTATCCAATTTTTCTTCGGCCTTAACAGCAGATGACTTGTTTTTAAATGGAACATTATTGCTCATCAAACGCTTACAAAAAGAAGAAAAATTATCTGTATTAAGTTTTGGCGGTGGTTACGCGACCTTAGCAGGAAAGCCTATGTTTTTTCCCTATATCAATTATTTTAAGCAGAGTAGTCGGCATTGGTCATACAATCTCGGCTTTCCCCAAGCTTTCTTGCGCTATCATTTTAGCCCTCATACTAGGTTAAGTCTAAATGCAAGCATCAATGGCCTGTATGCCAACTTTAGTAAGCCTATTGTTGTTGATGTTGTTGGCCTTAATGAAACGGCAAAAAAGTTATCATTTAGAACCGGTTTTTTGGGTATAGAATATCAAAATCAACTGGGTAAATATTGGAATCTTTTTTTGAAAGCCGAATATGCCTTTTGGGGAGATTACATGTTAGAAGATAACTTTGAAAATGATATTTTTAAGCAAGATGTATCAAAAGGATTGTATTTTACAACCGGCATGAAACTGAATGTTCTAAGAAACAAAACAAGAGGTACGAAGCCGAGAACGGAGTCTAATTAAGAAATGTACCGATTACTTCAAATATTCGTATGGTGAAGAAAAAATTACAGTCTAAAATTTTGATTCACACGGTAATCTGGTTGTTTTTCGTGCTGATTATTTCATCTCAGATATACCTTCATACGAGCGAGGTACCTTATAATTTTTTTACAAGAATACTTTTTAATATTAGCTTGTTCTATATCAATTACAGTATTCTGGTACCATATTTTTTACTTAGAGAAAAAAGAATCTGGTATGTTACGTTAGTACTTTTACTTTGTTTCATAGCTATGCAGATTCATATTTCACTTGATATTTATATTCAATCTGGATTTTTGATGAATGGTGTTGCTAAAGCCTTTACCGCGGTAAGTATTCTCTTATATATTTTTCTTGGTTCAACTATACGTGTCTTTGAAGAGTGGCGTCGTAATGAACTGAAAAAGAGAAAAATTCAAGAAGAAAGAAATATGACCGAACTCAAGGCCCTCAAAAATCAGATCAACCCACACTTTCTTTTTAACTCTTTAAATAATATATATTCCCTTGTGGTTAAAGAGTCAAAAAAAGCACCAATGCAAATAATTATGTTGTCTGATTTAATGCGTTATATGCTATATCAAACAGATGATGAGTTTGTATATTTAAAAAGTGAAATTGAATACCTGCAAAATTATGTGGCCCTTCAAAAAATGCGATTGTACAATAATGCCGGAGTACGCCTGCAAGTAATAGGGGAATTAGAGGGTCAAAGGATCCGACCATTGCTATTTGTGTCAATTGTAGAGAATGCATTTAAGTATGGTACCTACAATGTAAATGATGTGCTAATTGAAATACTGTTTAAAATTAAAGGCAATAATATTTATTTTGAGTGTCGAAACAAAATAGGAGGGGAGATTAAGGAAACAGCGGATTCTGGTATTGGACTCAAAAATACCAAGGAACGTTTTGAATTACTATATCCTGATAAACATGATATTACAATCCGTTCAACGGATGAGATTTTTGAAATTGGCATACATTTAAATTTGATATAGCCAGAATGATGAATTGTATTATTGTTGATGATGAACCCTTGGCCGCAGATTTGATAAGCGGTTATGTGCACCAAATAGAATATCTCAATCTGGTAGCGGTGTGCAGGAAACCTATGGAGGCTATTAATATTTTAGGAAACCAAAAGATCGATCTCGTATTTCTAGATATTGAAATGCCGCAATTGACCGGTATAGAATTGGTGAAAACGATTTCAAACATGCCTCTTTTCATTTTTATTACCGCCTATCCGCAGTATGCTTTGGATGGCTTTAACCTAAACGCAATTGATTATTTGGTCAAGCCTATTCCTTTACAACGTTTTATAGCATCGGTTACCAAAGCCAGGGAATTATGCTTGCTCAAAAATTCTGATGATAAAATATCTACAGCAGATGATTTGTCATTACCTTTTATTTTTGTGAGGTCAGAACATCAGAACATTAAAATAAATATTGATGAAATAACCCATATTCAGGGGTTGAAAGACTATATCAAAATTTATACCTGTACATCCGGAAAGGCAATTTTTACATTATCAAATTTCAAAGATATTCTTGAAAAACTTCCTCGTTCAAGATTTTTGCGGGTACATAGATCTTACGTTGAAAATATGGCCTTTCTTTCTGTTTTGAGAAAAAACAGCCTTATTATACACGGCGACTTGCTCATCCCCATTGGTGAAACATTTAAGGATGAGGTTCATAAGCGCTTGGGTTTAGCATAGTTCGTCCCTTCTGAATTAGGGTTTGCAGACGCCTTTTTATACTACGTAGAGTTTTTTTTAGAGCCTGTATTTCGCACTCTACATTTGCCTTGTAACATAAAAAACATGTATATGCAAACAAGACAAAGCTTGTTGATCGTTGTGGCTCTATTTATAGGTATTATCGCTGTGGGGCAGTCAAAAATAGATAGAATAAAGGCCATTCCGCCCGAAGAAATGGCTCAGAAAATTACAGCACTTCAAAAAGATAAACTCGATTTGAATGAGACACAGGAGGCCGAGATAATGGCTATTAACCTAAAGGCGGCACAGGATAGAAGGAGTATTCTCGAAAATTCTAGTCTGATAAAAATGCGAAAAGAAATGAAGGTGGTACAAGAGTATACCGATAACAAGATTACTTCAGTGCTGAACCCAAACCAGATTGAACTTTATGCAACGAATAAGGAAAACATTCGGCAGGAAGTTAGAGAATATTTTGAAATTCAATAGGGAGGTCCAATGATCGATATAGTAACAAATACCGACAAATCTGTAGCCACGTTAGAAAAAGAAATTATGGTATTGGTTTTCAAAACTAACGCTAGACGAATTCATGAAATGTGGCTAAGGAAAATATTGTCAGGCTATTCAAAAATACTGCGCATCGATTTTGACTTTGAAGATTGTGATAACATTCTTAGGGTCGAGAGTCTAGAAGATATGCGTGAAGAAATAACCTTATCTGTAAGAGCCACTGGATTGTATTGTAAAGAACTCGAAGATTAAAAAGATTATGGAAATTTTTAAGTTTGAATTATATACCAATTCCATTTATCAAATGTTCTGGGTGATGTACGACATTAGTAGGGTTTGTCTTAAAAGCAAGCTAGATTTTAACTCAACCCAGAACTTTACCCTTATGATAATTTATGATTCAGATTTGAGTTATGAGCAAATAGAAACGATTTTATTAGATAATGATGTGAACTATAATCTAGTTGATTGAGATTCTTTCTGTTCTAAATAGCTAAGCGATAAATTTTTTCGAAAGAATTAGTTTTGAGACGGCTTCAGAAACAGTATTTAAGTTTTAAGATGAGTTTCTTTCTCCTATTAGAAAAATTAATTTAGAGGGCAAAATCTACAGCGGCCTATATTAGTTTGCAAGGTATTGAAGCTAACCGTATTGAAAGTGCCATTGGGTATGGTGAGAAACAATTGTTGAACCGTTGTGCAAATGGAGTTAAATGCACCAAAGACGAGCACGATATTTATCGAAGGTCAGAATTTATTATTGTTCGACTATAAGATTGAAATGTTTTTATGTGAGAGATTTCAGTAACTAAGAAGCTTAGTTGATAAAATTCGAATCCTATTTTTTAAAGCAAAAAGGATTATTCTTGGCTGAATTCTGTCGCTAAGATTGTTTTACAAGCCCATACCTTCTAACATGCTCTTTGCTAATCAGTCTGAGAATTTATCTGCTGATGAGAAGTTTTCTCAATCCTTAAGTAATTCTAAATACAACACAAAACCAAAGCCCTAGCTTTTAAGCTTTCTTACTTTAACATAAATAATTCTCTAGCGCAGTATTTAACAAGTAACTTGTTATTTGACGATTAAATCATTTGGGATAAGAATAGTGTAAAAGTTCTCATTTTCAATTGCGGTATAACATAACTTTATCCATAGAAAAACTACCCAATAGTGAACATATTAGGTTCATTGCGGCATATATTCCATCGCTACACCAAAAAGGGTGAGAATAGCTATGTCATGTCTTCCGGAAACAAAAATTCTCGTTGGTGGAAGGAAGGTATTCTCTACCAGATTTACCCTCAAAGTTTTAAAGATTCAAATGGCGATGGTTTTGGTGACCTTAATGGGGTTATCGATAAGCTAGATTATTTAGAAAGTCTTGGTATTACCATCGTTTGGATGAACCCCTTTTATGAATCCCCACTAATCGATAATGGTTACGATGTCAGTGATTATCGGGCGATTCTGCCTCGTTTTGGAAAAATGCAAGATTTTGAAAAAATGATAAAAGGAATGCACAAAAGGGGAATCAAATTTGTGATGGATTTGGTCGTGAACCACAGTAGTGAAGAGCACCCTTGGTTTAAAGAGGCCAAGAAATCTAGAGAAAGTCCTTTTTACGATTATTACCACTGGTGGCCGGCCGAAAACGGACAACCCCCGTACAGGCATAGTTTGTTTGACCCCAATGGGGCTTGGGAATATGTAGATACCGTAAATGCCTATTACCTACATACATTTACCAAACATCAGCCCGATTTAAATTGGGAAAACCCGAAACTTCGAAAAGAGATTTTTGATATTATGAAGTTTTGGGCCAATAAGGGTGTAGATGGTTACCGTTTAGATGCCTTTCAATTCGTGAGCAAAGACATTACCTGGCCTAATTTTCCGGAAGGGCACGAAAAAGAATACGTTAAATGGTACGGTATGCGTCCGCAGTTGCACGGTTATCTCAACGAAATGTATAATGAGGTGCTCAGTAAATATGATGTTTTTGCGGTAGCCGAAGGAACCGGAAATAGTTTTGAAGACGCCCATAATCTGGTAGACGAAAGCCGCAATGAACTGCAAATGGCCTATCATTTTGAAACCATCAATCTCTCATCAACACTTGCTCGATATTCGCTTTTCGACTTTAAGCAGGCTTTTACAAAGTGGGATCAATCTTTTACCGAAGAAGGCTGGTTGGCCATATTTCTGGCCAATCACGACAATGCCCGGCTCGTAGATCGGTTCGGTAACCCATCTGAAAGATTTAGAACGGTTTCTACACAACTTTTAAATACTTTTCTGATGAGTATGCGCGGTACGCCCTATCTCTATTATGGTGATGAGTTAGGCATGACCAATATTGATATGCCCCATATTAGCGATTATGACGATATTGAGGCACACGGTCGGTACCAAGCGGCATTAAAGGCCAATGCGGATATGAATGAGTTTATGAATACGCTCAACTACAATTCTCGAGAAAACGGCCGCACCCCGATGCAATGGGATTCATCGGATCATGCCGGATTCACCTTTGGAACTCCCTGGAAAAAAGTGAATCCGAACTATTTGAACATTAACGTAGCTCTTCAAAAGAAAGACCCAAAGTCGGTTCTTAACCATTTTAGGAAAATGACAAGGGTAAGAAAAACAAACCTGGTGCTTGTATACGGAAAGTACGACCTGTTGCTGCCGAATCACGAACAAGTCTACGCTTTTACCCGGCAAATGAATGATACAAAAATGTTGATTTTACTCAATTTCTCTGAAGGTGAAGTGTTGATAGAACTGGATGAACTGACCGGTTTATCTTCGAAAAATTGTGTAATTAATAATTACGATGATATCAACATTGTCTCTGGGTCAACAACCCTTCAACCATACCAAGCCACTATTTTAAAAATGTTATAAGTGCTTTTAATTTCTAAGGCAGACCAATCTTGGGTAGATGTTTGGCTTAAATGCCGTTACTTTGCATTGTTTGAATATTGCAAGAATGGATACTATAAGCATACGAGAGTTTTATAAAGAGATTTGCGGTGATACGGTCTGTCAGTTAAACGAGTTTTTAGACAGTGAGCAATCAAGTGATATAGGTCATTTTAATATTTTCAATATTGAAAAGTTCTATAACTGTAGCAGTAAAAAGCCAGAAATGACCTATAACCGAAGACGTTATTATAAAATTAGTCTGATAAAAGGTAAAAATCTGGTAGAATATGCAGATAGGTCGGTTCTGATTGAAAAGCAGGGTATACTCTTCGCCACACCAAAAATACCTTACCGATACCTTCCCCAAGACACGAATCAAGCAGGCTATTTTTGTGTTTTCACCAAGGAGTTCGTTTCCAAATCGATGACAGGCCTTATTCTAGATGACCTTCCTATCTATCAACCGAACAGCGATTTTGTCTTTCAACTGAATGATGAGCAATTCTCTGAGATTGAAAGTATATTTTTAAAGATGGATGCCGAACTTTCATCTGATTATACCTATAAATACGATTTACTGCGCAACTATGTTTTTGAGCTCATCCATCAGGGGCAAAAACTAAAGCCGATGGAAAATACGGTAAACGAGCATAATGCGGCAAGCCGAATAGTATCGTTGTTCATCGAACTTTTAGAAAGACAATTTCCCATAGAAGATGACGTGCAAAGGATACAATTAAGAACACCCAATGATTTTGCCGAGCAGTTGGGTATTCATATTAACCACTTAAATAAAGTTTTAAAACAATCTACAGGTAGAAGTACTTCTCAAATTATCAACAGTAGGTTAGTGGAGGAAGCAAAGGTGCTATTGAGGCAAACCCAGTGGAACGTTTCTGAAATAGCATTTGCCCTAGGTTTTGATGAATTGGCACATTTTTCGAACTTCTTCAAGAAGCATACCCAATTGTCTCCGTTAAAATTTCGTAATTGATTGAATTTTGTAAATAACGGATTGTTTTTTGCAATCTAGGTGGGTGAAATTAGGCAGAACTTTGTCGTTCATTTAAACTCACACACAATGAAAAGTAATTTAAACAAAGTAGCCTTGGTCACTGGCGGTAGTCGTGGCTTGGGAAAGGCAATGGCATTGGAACTTGCGGAGAAGAATTTTGATATCATCCTTACATACCATAGCAATGAGTCAATGGCGAACGAAGTCGTTGAAGAAATACAAACGAAAGGAAGAAAGGCCGTGGCCCTTCAACTTGATGTGGCAAAAGCCAACACCTACGATCAGTTTGTTGCTGAGGTCAAGAATAGTCTCTCAAGTGTTTTTGAGATCAATAGTATTCACTCTTTAGTCAATAATGCCGGAACTGGTATTCATGCATCTTATGAAAGCACTACCGAAGCACAATTTGATGAAATGGTCAATATTCATTTAAAGGCGGCCTTTTTTCTTACCCAGAAACTACTGCCAATAATTTCAGATTGTGGTAGTGTAGTAAATATTTCTTCAGGGTTGGCTCGATTCAGTTTCAATAATTATTCGGCGTATGCCATCATGAAAGCGGGTATTGAAAGCTTAAGTCGCTATCAGGCGCAGGAATTGGGCAGTAGAAAAATTCGAGTGAATACGGTTGCTCCTGGAGCTATCGAAACCGATTTTGGTGGAGGTGCTGTACGTGACAATCAAGAAATGAACGATATGATTGCCGGTAATACCGCTCTCGGGCGAGTAGGATTACCTGATGACATTGGCGGTGTAGTTGCCTTTCTTTGCGGCGAAGATTCCAAATGGGTCAACGCCCAACGAATTGAGGTTGCAGGCGGTTTTTACATCTAGAACAAGACCCTATTCGAACAATGTATAGAGCCGCTAACAGCGGCTCTATTTCATTTGATTTTGAAAAACTTGATGTATATTTTTCTATTCACAGTTTACCTGTGTTAGAGTTCTATTTAACCCCAATTCTTCTTTTCCACCTGTTACTATTGCTTTATCATCCTCAAGTTCGATTGTTAGTTCTGTTGTCGACTCCGTTCCCTCTTGTGAAAAAGTATAGGTGACCTTAATCATATCTCCAGTAAGTTTTCCGGTCAAATCTCCCTTTCTTTGGTCTTTTTCAGCGGGCAACCAATTGTAAGATCCGTTCACCTTTCCGTCCATAATTGTAAGGTTTAATTCTTCTACATCTTTGAGTCCTGACGAATCGTTATAGGCATATTCATTTCGAAAACATAGCATATCTTCGCCTGAGTTTTCTTTTTTTGATTCTTTGCATCCTAAAATAATAAGGCAAGAAACTATGATCAGTTTATTAAATTCTTTTATATGGATCATTGCTAGATAGGTTTGTGCCGATTAAAGTGTTATATGAATTTACGTAAAAGGGATATTTTTAGATGAAGGGTAGAGTAAATTAGTGAAGAGTTCTTGCCACTTAAATCCATTTTACGGTTCAAGTTCCAGCACTTTTTAGTTGTTTCAGCGATTTCGCGAAAATCGGATTTACTGTAAGCGGTGAAAGAATTTTAATCAGGTTTTTAATTAAATAAGCTGAATTATTGTAATTAATTATCAAAAGCCTAAAATACCACCGTTTAAATTTCTTACACCTAAAAGTTTTAATATATCTATCGATTCCGATAGGGATTAGTTGTTTAAGTGCTTATCTTACATACATTGAAAATCAAACAACTGTATGGCTCTTAAGGTTGCTATTAAGCACAAAACCGTTTATAAGTATGACCGTTTGGTCAATTTATCACCTCACATATTTAGATTACGCCCGGCTCCGCATAGTAGAACGCCTATCGAAGCATATTCTATAAAAATCAAACCTGAAAACCATTTTTTTAACTGGCAGCAAGATCCATTTGGCAACTATTTGGCACGGCTTGTTTTTCCAGAAAAAACCGATATTCTTTCGATTGATGTTGAAATCATTGCTGACCTAAAAACAATCAATCCTTTTGATTTTTTTGTAGAAGATTCGGTTGAAGATTTTCCATTTACCTACAATGATGCATTAAAGAAAGAGTTGCGACCGTATCTTGAGGTAACCGAAAACGGACCCTTATTGCAAGGATGGGTAGCGAAAATAGATTTGACACCGCGGCGCACGATTGATTTTCTAACCGCTCTCAACCAGAACCTATATAATTACTTGAATTACACCATTCGTTTAGAGGCGGGCGTGCAGACCTGTGAACAAACCTTAGAAAAAAGATTGGGTTCTTGTAGAGATTTTGCATGGTTGCTGGTGCAGACCCTCAGACATTTAGGGTTGGCGGCAAGATTTGTGTCGGGTTATTTGGTGCAATTAAAGGCCGACGAAAAATCATTGGACGGCCCTTCGGGTCCCGAAGAAGATTTTACCGACCTTCATGCTTGGGCCGAAGTGTATTTGCCAGGCGCGGGTTGGATCGGTCTTGATGCGACGTCTGGGCTTTTGGCCGGCGAGGGCCACATACCTTTGGCATGCACGCCCTCGTTTGAGAGCGCGGCCCCGGTATATGGGCTTACAGACCCTTGCGAAACACAGTTTGAATTTGAAAATAAGGTCACCCGTATTTTTGAATCTCCGCGAGTGACCAAGCCTTATACCGAAGATCAGTGGAACGAGATTTATAATCTTGGTTTCAAAGTAGAGGAAGAACTTGAGAATAACGACGTAAGACTAACCATGGGTGGGGAGCCTACCTTTGTTTCCATTGACGATATGGAATCGGACCAGTGGAATACCGCTGCCGATGGGGAACACAAAAGGCAACTTGCCAGCGATTTGGCCAATAGGTTGCTGAGTAGTTTTGGTCAAGGGGGGATGCTGCACCATGCTCAAGGGAAGTGGTACCCCGGGGAAGCGCTACCCAGATGGACTATTGGAATTCATTGGCGTAAAGACGGTGGTATTATTTGGAAAGAATCCAAATGGTTAGCTTCCTTTTCAAAATCGTATGAACTGCCCTCCAACATAACTTATGATTTTTTAGATACCTTGACCCAAAAATTGGTATGCCCGAACGACTCCATCATGCCTGCTTATGAGGATGCCTTCTACTTTTTGTGGGAGGAGCGTAAACTACCCGTCGATGTTAACGGTAAGGAGTATGGTAAAGATGATTCGGCCCTAAGGCGTAAGCTAGGGGAGGTGCTGGAGCAAGGTACAAGTGAAATAGTCGGTCACGTATTGCCTTTGTCAAAAAGTGGTGGACGATGGTTATCCAACAATTGGCAATTTAGAGGCAATGAGTTGGTTCTGGCCCCCGGAAACTCTCCGATTGGGTTGCGCTTGCCTATAGAGTCATTACCACAAAACCCCGAAGTAGCTTCAGAACCGACGGCAGAACCAGAGCTTTTTGAGCCTAAAAATAACTTGCCTTCCTATGGTGAGGATTTAAAAATAAGGGCCAATAAAAACCTTGATGATTATCCTAAAAAGCATCCTTATGTTAGAACGGCACTTTGCGCTGAGGTTCGAGAGAATAGATTGCATTTGTTTTTACCACCTCTCAATACCGCCGAGGCCTTCTTAGACTTGATTTCATCAATCGAAGCCGTGGCCAGCGAATTGCAAGTTCCTGTAATTATCGAAGGGTATGAACCCCCAAAAGACAACAGGTTAGAGGTTTTAAAAATAACGCCCGACCCTGGTGTAATTGAGGTAAATGTACATCCTTCGAAAAACTGGCAAGAACTAACCGACAATACATTCAAACTTTATGAAGAGGCAAAAAAGTCTCGGTTGGGTACCGAAAAATTTATGCTTGATGGTAAGCATACAGGTACCGGTGGGGGCAATCATGTCACCTTAGGGGGCACTACGCCCGCCGATAGTCCCTTACTGCGCAATCCACAATTATTAAGAAGTCTTGTTACTTTTTGGCAGCACCACCCAGGATTATCCTACCTGTTTTCCGGTGCTTTTATTGGGCCTACCAGTCAAGCGCCTCGGGTAGATGAAGGGCGATTAGAAAATTTATACGAATTGGAGATTGCCTTTGCTCAAATTCCAGAGGATAAAGAAGTGCCTTTTTGGCTTACAGATCGTTTGTTCAGGCATTTGCTTACCGATATTACAGGTAATACCCATCGGGCAGAATTTTGCATCGATAAGCTGTATTCACCTGACTCATCCTCGGGTCGACTCGGTATTTTAGAGCTTCGGGCTTTCGATATGCCACCACATGCGCAAATGAGCCTAATGCAAATGTTGTTAGTGCGAACTTTGGTTTCATGGTTCTGGAAAAAGCCCTATAAGCATGATTTGGTTCGATGGGGTACTGAGTTACATGACAAATTTTTGTTGGAGCATTATGTGAAAGAAGATATTGCCGATATTGTTTCGCAACTGAATGAAGCAGGCTACCCATTTAAACTGGATTGGTTCGATCCGTTCTTTGAATTTAGGTTTCCATTATATGGCATGGTAGAGATTAATTCGATGCAAATAGAGGTGCGAATGGCCATTGAACCTTGGAACGTACTTGGCGAGGAAATGTCCGGTAGGGGTACCGCCAGATATGTCGATTCTTCTTTGGAAAGGGTTCAGGTAAAAGTGAAAAATTTTGTTGAAGAACGTTATAACATTACTTGTAATGGGGTTAAAATCGAATTAAGCCCAACTGGTACCAAGGGCGAGTACGTTGCCGGTGTTAGGTACAAGGCATGGCAACCTTGGTCGGCCCTGCACCCGACCATCGGTGTAGATGTACCTTTGGTATTCGACATAGTGGATATGTGGAATAAAAAATCAATTGGGGGATGCACCTATTTTGTATCGCACCCCGGTGGCCGTTCCTACGATACGTATCCAGTCAACAGTTTAGAAGCAGAATCTCGCCGGATTAACCGATTTTGGGAATTTAACCATACCCAAGATGAGGTACTTTCTATGGAACCGAAATTAGGTACAAATTTTGTCGGCCGATCGGTTGAGCGAAAGAATGCTTCAAGTACATTTGTATATAAGGAGGTACCGATCAATCCAGAATACCCACACGTTCTTGATTTGCGCAAGAAGTAATTATAGAAGATGCCGTTAACAACTACCAGCTGGTTAAGTAGCTACAGTACTGAGTACAGTAATGATGAAATGTTCGATGCTAACAATGGGTTAAGGCCTTATTGGCGTAATCTGCTGGCAGAGTTTGAAAAATTTGGTGTTGAAGGGTTGAGGTCTAGACAAAAGGATGTTGATTGGCTACTAGCAGAAAATGGTGTAACCTATAATGTATACAACGATCCAAAGGGCATGCATCGCCCTTGGAACTTGAATGTGATACCTTTTTTGGTTCGTCAAAATGAATGGGCTGGCGTTGAGAAGGGAATCAAGCAACGCGCCCTACTACTCGATTTGGTGTTGAAAGACGTTTACGGAGAACGTCGATTGATCAAAGAGGGAATCATACCGCATGAAGTAATCTATGGCCATAGGGGGTTTTTAAGGCAGTGTGACGGAATTCAATACCCCAATAACACCTTTCTTTCGATTTATGCCGCCGATTTGGCCCGTGGCACCGATGGTAGGCTCTGGGTGGTCAATGACCGTACCGAGGCTCCTTCGGGTATGGGTTATGCCCTTGAAAATCGTTCTACCACGAGTCGAATACTTCCCGATATCTATGGGGCAATGAATGTTAAAAGACTGTCCGGGTTTTTTAATGACCTGAATCAGATGTTATTGGATGCATCCCCAGTAAAAAAGGAAAATCCGCATATCGTTATCCTGACACCCGGTTCACATAACGAAACCTATTTTGAACATGCTTACCTATCCTCCTTTCTAGGATATCCCTTGGTTCAAGGTAATGACTTAGTTGTTCGTGATGGTTTTCTTTGGATGAAATCATTGCAAGGGCTGAAAAAAATTGATGTGGTTTGGCGTAGGGTCGATGACCTTTTTGCGGATCCGTTAGAACTCCGTGAAGACTCGCATTTGGGAGTCGCAGGCCTTTTAGACGTAGTTCGTAGAAAAAATGTGTCCATAGTAAATCCAGTTGGCAGTGCCGTAATGGAAAATCCGGGTCTCATTCCCTTTATGCCATCGGTTGCCAAGTATTTTTTGGATGAAGAGCTTATTTTGCCTCAAATTGCTTCGTGGTGGTGTGGCCAAGAAAAAGAGAAAAACTATGTACTCAACAATCTTTCGCAATTGGTTATCAAAAGAATAGACAGAACCAATCGTGAGAGCATACATTTTGCAGAGTTTCTGTCGGCGGTTGAGTTAGAAAAACTTAAACTGGAAATTAATAGAACCCCATATAGATACGTAGCCCAAGAAAAAATAAACTTCTCAACGGCACCCAATTTAGTAAATGGAGATATTGAAGCTCGAAATCTGGTGACCCGTTCTTTTTGTATTGCTGCCAGAGAAGGTTATAAAGTGATGCCCGGGGGGTTGGTTCGAGTAGCTCCGGACCGTGAAACGGTTAGGGTTTCAAACCAAAGAGGCGGTACCAGTAAAGATTTTTGGGTGGTTCAAGAAGAGCCGATTTATGAAGACTATTCCAGAAATTGGCATAAGCAAAGTCCTGTTTCCATTTCAGGATTGAACGATCTCCCCAGCCTAACCGCTGAAAATCTATTTTGGGCCGGCCGATATGTAGGTCGTACCTTGGTCATGGCCCGTTTTATAAGAATGGTTATCAGGCAGTTGGCCTTGGTTCAGAAGAGTGATGAAAACCCCCAATCGGAAAAACTTGAGGTTCTATTGAAAGCGGTAACTAGCCTAACGGGAACCTATCCTGGTTTTGTTGAGGAAACGGAAGAAGGTGAATCGGCTATGGATAATCCGATGAAAGAAATGCTTTCCATTTTGCTTGATGCAAATCGGCCCGGAAGTATGGCCCATACCATTAATATGTTCAGTTACTCATACTATTCGATACGCAACCTATGGTCAAGTGATATGTGGAGGGTTTTTGAAAACATTCAACATATATGGAAAGCCTTTGAATCGAGTGGAGAGAGTTCTATCAACAAAATTTTGAAAGTACTCAATCAACTAATAACGAGGTTGATTGCTTTTATGGGTTTGATCGAAGAAAGTATTTTGGTCAAACAAGGTCTGCTATTATACTTTATCGGTTTGCAATTGGAACAAAGTATTTTGACCATAGCCAAATGCCGGTCATTACTGGCCATTAAATACGATGAGCAGATTGAATACGATTTGCTTGAATACCTTTTGACCAGTCACGAAAGTTTGAATATTTATAGATATAGCTATCGATCTTATATAAAACTGGAGCATGTTCTTGATTTGGTCGTTTTAGATTTAGAATATCCCCGGTCATTGACATTCATGATCAATAGAATTCAAAAGGATATTGCCAGATTACCGCATTCCCGAAATGACAATAACTTGGCAAATTATCAAAAGTATGTTTTAGATGCTTTTTCAAAATTGCGATTGGCCAGTTCATCCGAACTATCAAAAACAGAAACGGATGATGAATATGTAAGGGAAGAATTAGACGCCCTTTTTGCCGAGTTGACCGACTTGCTCTACAAAACATCTCAATCCATTACAAGCACCTATTTCAGTCATACCGACAAACAGAATCAATTGGTGGTTCAAACTTTTCCTTTTTGATATGCTCTTTAACGTTACCCATACCACAGAGTACAACTATAACGCCCCTGTTAGTTATTGCCATAATTTGGCGACGTTACGACCTAGGCAAGCAATGGGGCAGCAACTGTTAGATTATAAGATTGAAATAACGCCCAAACCTTCTGAAATTTCGGAAAGAGTCGATTTTTTTGGCAATTATATCACTCGTTTCTCCATTCAAACAGAACACACTGCCCTGAAAGTAACCACCCGAAGTAAATTAGCTCGAAATTTTTCCACGATTTATGACAATCTTTTTTCAGATGAGTGCAAGAGGGTTACACTAGCTGAAGCACTTCAAAGTTTGAAAAGTAATGATTTGTCAATTTTAGATGCCAAACAATTTACGTTGGAATCTATTTTTATTCGAAGAGCGAATAAAACAATTCGTGAATATGCCAAGGCATCTTTTCGGCCCGACAGATCTGTTTTTGATGCCACTTATGAATTGATGCAACGTATTTATACCGATTTTAAGTTCGTTTCAGGTTTTACCAGTATTTCTACCCCCGTTGCCGAGGTCATGCGCGAAAAAAAAGGCGTCTGCCAAGATTTTGCCCAAATCGGAATATCTTGTTTACGCTCGGTCGGTTTGCCCGCAAAATATGTGAGTGGGTACATAGAAACGATACCGCCAAAGGGTAAAGAGAAATTGGTCGGTACAGATGCTTCGCATGCTTGGTTCTCGGTTTTTATTCCTGGGTACGGCTGGGTAGATTTTGACCCTACCAATAACATGATTCCAAAAAACCAACATATTGTAGTTGGTTGGGGGCGAGATTATTACGATGTTCCACCGTTAAAAGGGGTCGTTTATGGCAGCGGCAAGAGTAAATTAAAGGTTTCTGTTGATATTGCACCTGCTTCCTAAATTTTATCATGAATTAATTTAACCTGCATTTAAGTTGCTGTAAAGCAATTAATTGATAAAAAAGGTCTACTTTTAACATAGCATTGTTTAACAGGAAAAGCCAACTAGACCGAACTGATTTTCCCCGAGAATAATTAAGTGATTGCATCTAAGTCTTTTAGAAAGTAAGTATGCGAATCATTTTTATGGGTATGGGCGAAATCGTCACCTATATCAATTTTATTCGATTGTTCCAGGGTGGTACTATTTTCTTTTTCATGTAACCCGACTTTTGAATGGAACAACCCCAAGATTTTTTTATTGTAGGAATAGGCGCTTCAGCAGGTGGGCTAAAAGCAGTTAGAGATGTTTTAGACTATATGCCGAATGATTCGGGAATGGCTTTTGTCGTAGTTCAACATTTATCACCAGATTTCAAAAGCCTCATGCCCGAGCTTTTGGCTACACATACCAAAATGCAAATATTTACCGCTGAGCATAATCAATTGATTCAGCCTAATTGCATTTATCTCAATCAGCGTAACAAGAATTTGGGTATTAAAGACGGGCGGTTCATATTATTGGAAAAAGCACCCAAAGAACACTTAAACCTTCCGATTGATATCATGCTGAAAATGCTCGGTGAATGTTATGCGGACAAGGCTATTGGGGTTATATTATCTGGAACGGGATCAGATGGTTCTCGAGGTATAAAGACAATCAAAGAGGCAGGGGGCACCATTTTCGTTCAAGATCCAGAATCGGCTCAATTTGACGGAATGCCTAAAGCGGCCATTGCTACCAATTTGGCAGATTATGTACTACCCGCTAATCAGATAGCGAGCAAAATTGTCAAGTTCACCAATAACAATCTGATTATAGAGGGTGATGTAGACGACGAAACGTACGATGAAAAGAACTACCAGTCCATCCTTTTTGAAATACAAAAACATACCGGTGTCAATTTTAAGAAGTACAAGGCCAACACCCTATTGAGGCGTATTGCTAAGCGAATGAGCTTGAGAAATATAGATACTTTGCAGGATTACTACATCTATATAAAGGGCAATGCGGACGAGCTTCTGACTCTGCAGCAAGAATTCTTGATTGGTGTAACCAGTTTTTTTAGAGATTCGGAAGCCTTTGAAATTATTAGACATACGGCCATACCGCACATTTGCCAAGTAAAAAATAAGCTTGAAAATATTCGTATATGGGTGGCGGGTTGTTCTACGGGTAAAGAGGTCTACAGCATAGCCATGCTTTTTGATGAATACATCAGAACCAATAATCTTGACCTTGACATCAAGATATTTGCAACCGATGTTGACAAAAATGCACTTAGAAAAGCTAGTTCTGGCTCGTATTCGATAAATGAGGCCGAAGAAATAGGCCAAGGTTACCTTGACCAATATTTTGTAAAGTCGGGCGAGCGTATTCAAATAATCAAACGTCTGAGAGAGAAAGTGGTATTTTCATATCATGACATTACGAACGACCCTCCTTTTATTCAGGTCGATTTAATCGTATGCCGAAACCTATTAATTTATCTGTCAAGTAATACTCAACAAGGCATTCTTTCAAACTTTCAATTTGCTTTGAACAAAGACGCCTTCTTGTTTTTAGGCAGTAGCGAGTCGCTCGGTAAAATGGGTAATTTATTTAAAACGGTCGATTCGAAGCATAGAATTTTTCAATGCATCAAGAAAAAGAACCAAGCATTTCGTAATAGGTCTATTCAAGATACCTCATTAAGTTTTAAACGACATGAAGTTCCGCATTTCCAAATTAGGCAATCGAATAAGTTTACTGAGGCGCAACAAGGAGAGCTTTTTTACTATAAATATTTAAGTAAAAAATATGCCCCGGTTACCGTATTTATCGACGATGACTTCAATGTGCAGTTTATTCAGGGTGACTTTAAGAAGTGGTTCAGTCAAACAGATGGCATGTTTACAAATAACCTCTTAGGGTTGGTGCCTCAAGAACTATCAACGGTTATACGAAATGGTATCAGGCGAACTATCAAGCTCGATAAACCGATTACCATAAAGAATCTGTTGATTGATACGGAGAAAATAACCATGACGACCGACTTATTTTTTGAGGAGGTAAAAAATACCGAAAGTGGAAATAAGCTTTTTCTGGTTCAATTTGGTGAAAGTGTCAAAGAGGAATCCGCAGAACAGATAATTCTGTCGAATGAAGATATTTCGAATATCTCGAAGCAGCGTATTGAAGATTTAGAATATGAACTTAAAGAGAAAAGAACCGAGCTTCAGAATGTAATTGAAGAGCTAGAAACGAGTAACGAAGAGCTTCAAAGTTCGAACGAGGAGTTGATGTCTTCCAATGAAGAACTTCAAAGCTCGAACGAAGAGCTTCAATCGGTCAACGAAGAGCTATATACGGTAAATACCGAGTTTCAGGAAAAAAACAAAGAGCTTGAAAACCTGAACAATGATATGAACAACCTTTTGAACAGCACCGATATCGGTACGTTGTTCTTAGATGAAGAGTTGAATATCAGAAAGTTTACACCTGCTATCAAAAAGATTTTTAATCTAGAGGATAGAGATTATGGTCGTTCAATAGACAGTTTTGCTTCTGAGTTCGAAGATGCTACCAGAAAGTCAATTATCGAAGACTGTCAATTGGCACTGGAAGAGTTGAAGACTTTTGAAGGTGATGTTTGTGACCGAAAAGGTAATTGGTATCTCAACCGTATAAGCCCGTTTATAACCACGGATAAGAAAATAGAAGGGGTAGTCGTCACTTTTGTTAATATCAATGAGATTAAAGAAAACGAACAGGCATTAACCTTAAAATCGGAAGAATTAGCGAAGGCCCAAGAGGTAGCAAGAATGGGTAGTTGGCGATTAGATGTTGCATCAAATGAAGTTTTTTGGACAGAAGAACTTTATAAAATGTACGGTTTTGACCCAAAATTACCGCCACCACCATATTCTGAACATCAAAAATTATTTACCGAAGAATCATGGAATTTACTCAGCGAATCGCTTAATAGAACTGCCAATGAAGGGGTGCCTTATGAACTGGAATTGGAAACGACCAGAAATGACGGGTCGCACGGTTGGATGTGGGTCACCGGTAATGCCTATAAAAATAGCAGGGGAGAGATAACCCACCTTCGCGGAATTGCACAAGACATCACCGAACGTAAAAATTTATACGAAAAGCTTTGGCACGAAAAAGAGTTTTCAAGTAAGATTACGGAACTATCGGCTTCCGGAATTTATGTATACAGTTTTGTGGATCGACGCATTACCTATATGAATTTTCAATATGAGACCATATTGGGGTATGAAATAGGGGAGATTAATTCAATGTCCGATGACGAGTTTAAAAAACTGATACATCCTGATGATAGAGAGGGCGTTAAAAACCATTTGAAAAGTCTAAGTAACGGTGCTGCTCCGTGCAAGATAGAATATCGTATCAAGCATAAGAACGGGGTTTATATTTGGTGTTATTCCATCGATTCTCCCTTTGAAAAAGACGCTTCCGGAACGGTTACAAGTTATATAAGCGTTGTTATCGATATCAGCGAGAAGAAACAGACCGAACATAATTTACAAGTGGCCTTGGCAGAAGCGAACTCGGCTAACATTTATAAAAATCAGTTTTTGGCCAATATGAGCCACGAAATCCGCACTCCTTTGAATGGGCTTGTTGGTTTCGCCCAGTTGCTTCGCGAAGATATATTGGATAAGGCTTCTACAGATGAATATGTTGGCATTATAGAAAAATGTAGTAAGCAATTGCTTGATTTGGTCAATGATATACTCGATTTATCAAAAATAGAGGCAGGTGAGCTGAATATGCAATTTGGCCCTTGTAACTTAAATGAATTGATCAAAGAAGTTGAAGTTACCTTCAGGGCAATAAAAGACCAACGCAACAAGAGTAAGATAGCCATAGAGACTTATGTGCCTCTTGAGAGTAGCGAGTTAGTTGTTGAAACAGATGGCTCACGTTTAAAGCAGGTATTGACCAATTTGGTGGGCAATGCGATGAAATTTACGGTTTCGGGTACCATTAGGTTCGGTTATGAAATTAAAAATGACCGTATTGTCTTTGCTGTATCCGATACCGGTATTGGAATGACCCAAAAAGATCTGGAAATTATTTTTGAACGCTTTCAGCGTGTGGAACATAAAGACAAGAAACAATACGATGGTACAGGGCTAGGCCTGGCTATTTCTAAAGGAATAATGGGCTTGCTAGGTGGTAATATATCCGCCGAATCTGAAAAAGACAAAGGCAGTACTTTTACTATTGATATTCCTTTCGAAAAATGGAATGAAAATGAGGTCGAAGAAGAGGAGGAAAAAGAGTTCGATTTAGAGGTATTTAAAAATAAACGAATACTTATTGCCGAAGATAACCCTACCAATAAGCATTATTTACAAAAATTGTTCGAACCTACCGACCTCAATATAACCTGGGCCAATAATGGAAAAGAAGTGGTAGACCTCTTCAAGAAGGATTCTGATTACTCCTTAATTTTAATGGACATTAGAATGCCGGTTATGAACGGATATGAGGCGGCTGAAGCAATTCTCGAAATGAAACCTGATACTCGAATTATAGCCCAAACGGCCAATGCCATGACAAGTGATAAAGAGAATTGTATTGCTTCAGGTTTTGTAGCTTATGTAGCCAAACCGGTTTCAAAAAGTGAAATGTATGCCCTAATGGCTAAATGGATCAATTAAAAAGGAGGAAAGTGAATTTGTCAAAGCGTTAATTCATAACATTAATAATAGCCGTTCCCCCCATTTTATTTCTTTCGACCGAGCGCATGGTACGTTCCAGAGCGGTTACCAATGCATTGAAGTTAGAAGGTTTGTGTAAGTACCTATTGGCCCCCATATCAAATAGCTCTTCAATTTTACCCATGTCAAGAACAGTAGAGTATATCACTACCGGAACATCATTAAATTGATAGTTCTCCCTGATATCTTGAAGGCATTCCTCCCCATTCATCATGGGCATGAACAGGTCAAGAAAGATAACGTCGGGCAATTCGGTTTCTGAGTGTAAATCGGCCATTAGGTCAACCCCGTTGTCGAACATCTTTAGGGTAAAATTGGTGTCGACCATTTCAAGGGCATCACTAAAAATTTCTTGGTCTTCCTGATCATCATCTACCAAGTAAACGACTTTATTATCTAGATTTTTCCCATACATAGAGCGCTATTCTTTGCCGAAATTGAATAAATTTTTATTGGTCAAATAAGACCCACTAAAGTAGTCGTGCCTCTGTAGTGTATGTGCTCCAAAGCATCAAACTTTTAATCCTATTCAATGAGCAAGAGCATTTTAACATAAGAATGAGCACAAACTATTGGGCATGCGAAGAATTGGTGAATGGATAGTTAGCGCTATAAAATCAGGGTGAATAATTGTGGAACTGGTAAATAACCCACTAAAAAGAGTAAGATTTTAAAAAAAAGTTAATGCAAGGCAGTTGATTAGTGTTGGCTGAAATATGCTCAGACTTGCTCTTTAAGTGCCTGATTGGTAAAGATAATATCAACATTGGCTCTACTCAACGGTTTAATAAAGCGCCTTCTTACCTTAGATCTTATTTCTTCAGTGGCTTTCTCTAAGCAGTTGCTGTACGAAGAGGCCATATAAATATCCATTTCTTCTAAAGGAATTCCTCTTTCAAAAGCCTCCTCTAGAAATTCAAAGCCATCCATTTTGGGCATCTGCCAATCCAACAAAAGAATATCGGGTAGGCGTAGACCACCGTTTGATAGTTTCCATTCTTCAAACCAACTTAATGCCTCGATTGGGCAATCATAGGAAAGTATTTCCGAGGGCTGGCCGTGTCGTTGTAGCTTGATTCTCATATCAAATTGAGATACGAGATCGTCATCAATTAACATTACTAGGGGAGTCATTTAAGGTAATTTTTGAAGTATAATTCCTACTTCTTATAAAGATAATGTAAAATTATATAGGAAATATATTATTTGGGCAAAAAAATGCAAAATTCTCGTTTTATTTAAATTTTCTACTATAAATAGCAGATATGATAACTTTTTCTTAACTGAATCGGATATCAATAATATGGTAGCTCTGTTTTTTACTGGCATTTTGATAAAATGACCTTCATTTGCCTTTATTAAAGTATGTATTTTCCTCTCGGTTAATTAGGTGCAACCTTCTGTAATTAAGCTTGTCAGAATTCTTGTAAGAAATTTTTCAGTGATAGGGGATATTAAAGGTTAGCTCATTATAAAAGAATTTTGCAATAAACCAATGGAATATTGACCACCGCTTAGAAACTTATCATACACAACTCTTCATTCTAACTATTCTACCTCAAAATTCGATGATTCTAGAAGAGCAAAATCAAATGAGATTTAGATAAAATTTACTGAATTACAATAATAGGTGTGTAATTGACAATTTTAGGCCTAAAATTAATGAAGTCGTTGAAAATTTTCTATCTGTTTTTATCGAATTAGCAGGATACTACAGGATAGCGAAAACGATTTCGAAAGATACATTTGAACTAAATCGGTAGAATGCTGAACTCTATCGACTTGAACTATTCGCTAACTGACTTAATTAATCACTATGAAAAAAATCCGATTTGGGTTAAAAACCTTGTACTTGGTTTTGGCCCTATTTTTATCTTTTAATGCATTCGCCCAAAGCACTTCGGTCTCTGGTACGGTGGTATCGGCTGATGACGGCTTTGGCTTGCCGGGTGTAAATGTTATCGTAAAAGGTACCACTAACGGTACGGTTACCGATTTTGACGGCAACTATACTTTGAATGTAGCGGATTCGAACGCTACCCTTGTTTTTTCCTATATAGGTTTTACTACCCAGGAAATTCCATTAAATGGCCAAACTACAGTAAATGCAACTATGACCGAAGATGCCACGGCCCTTGATGAAGTGGTGTTGGTAGGTTATGGTACACAGATTAAAAGACAGGTAACGGGATCTGTACAGACAATCGAAGCACAAGAGTTGGCCGATTTGCCGGTTTCACAAGTAACACAAAAGCTGCAAGGTAAGCTTGCAGGTGTACAGATCAATCAAACCACAGGTAAGCCTGGTCAGGGAATGTCTGTACGTATTAGGGGGCAACTTTCTGTTTCTGGAGGTAGCGAACCTCTTTATGTCATTGATGGTTTTCCGATTTCAGGGGGAATCAACAACTTAAACCCTGATGAGATTGAAGACATTACCATTCTTAAAGATGCAGCATCAACCTCTCTTTATGGTTCGAGGGCTGCCAACGGGGTGGTACTCATAACAACCAAAAATGGAACTGTTGGTGAGACCAATGTAAGTCTTAACACTTCAACGGGAATTCAGCAGGTGCCTCAAAGGGGTAGGATCGATATGATGGATGCCGTAGAGTTCGCCCAGTTCAAAAAAGAATATTACGAAGATCAGGGTGATCCAGTACCCGCCATTTTTCAAGACCCTTCTCAATACGAAGGAAAGACCAACGACTGGTATGGTGCTCTATTAAGAACATCGCCTGTGCAGAACTATAACTTGACAATTACCTCAAATAAAGAGAAATTACGTACTGCGGTAGTTGCCGGTTTCTTTAAGCAAGATGGGGTTGTTATCAATTCTGATTATGAGCGTTATTCGTTAAGGGTCAATTTAGATTATAATGTGTCGGATAAAGTAAGATTGGGCTTCAATATTGCCCCGTCCTATATAAAAGACAATACGCCTCGTAGTGACGGTGATCGTGGTGTCGGTATTCTTTTCAACGCCCTTCATACTTGGCCGATTATGCCCATTTACAATGAAGATGGTACTAGAACGACCTTCAATAATTTTCCTGCCGAAACAGGAAATATTTTCTCATACGCCAACTGGTTAACGTCGGCTGAGCAAATCAAAAATGAAAATAAGAACGTCAACATACTTTCCAATGCTTTTGTAGAGTATGAGCCGATTGATGGATTGGTTATAAAGTCGAGCTTAAATGCTGAAATATATAATGAGAAGTATGAGTTCTTTAGTCCTTCGACCGCTACGTTTCGTATCAATGTGCCCATTCCGACCACATCGGAAGCCATTTGGGAAGATCAAAGAGACTTTTCTTATTTGAATGAAAACTTGGCGACCTATACCAAGAGTTTCGGTGATCACAATTTCTCTCTTTTAGGGGGATTTAGTTATCAGAAGTTTAGAAGAGATTTTAATAGGATAGCTGCCAATACGTTTGCAGACGATCGTTTGCCAACCATACAGGGCGCCGCGAATATTGATAGAAACGGCACTTTTGATAATATTCAAGAATGGAGCCTGGTATCATTCCTATCCAGATTGACCTATAACTATAAAGGTAAATACCTGCTTACGGCCGCGGTGCGTAGAGATGGTTCTTCAAGATTTGGTTCAGGAAACAGATGGGGTAACTTCCCATCCGTATCTGCTGGATGGATTATCTCCGATGAAGCCTTTATGGAGAATCAAGAAGCTATTAACATGTTAAAATTTAGAGCAAGTTACGGTGTTACTGGTAACAATAATATCGGTAACTACACCCAATATGCTTTAATCAATAACCGAGTGAATGCGGCATTTAATGATGAATTTGCTCCAGGTTCTGCAGTGAGTTCTTTATCAAATTCTAATTTAGGTTGGGAGACTACTAAACAATTTGACATAGGGTTTGACTTGAGTCTTTTCAATGATCGTGTTTCTTTCATTTACGATTACTACACTAAGAACACGACCAACCTTTTATACAATGTACAGGTGCCTCAAGAATCCGGTTTTACCAACTTTAGCGATAATATTGGTGAAATAAAGTTTTGGGGTCATGAATTCGCTCTGAATACAGTGAACACCACGGGTAAATTCCGTTGGACAACCAACGCAAACATATCCTTTAATAGAAATGAAGTGGTGTCGCTTGCAGAAGGTATTGATCGCGTCTACGGTACCTTTCACATAACCCAAGTTGGCAAACCATTCGCTCAATTTTATGGTCATATAGCTGATGGTGTTTACTTGAACCAACAAGATTTAGATAGTTCTCCGCAAGTACCGGGTAGGTCTACGGTAGGTAGTATCAAATTGGTTGATGTTAATGGGGATGGTGTTATTACCAATGGTGGTGACAATGATGACCGAGCGATTATGGGTAATCCTTTCCCTGATTTCACTTACGGTATCACCAATACGATCAAATATGGTAATTGGGATTTTTCCGTAATCGGAACAGGATCTCAAGGTAACGATGTTCTGGTTCGTCACCTTTATAGTACAACCAACCTTGATGGTGTATTTAATTTGTTGTCAGATGTTAAATACAGATTTAGATCTGTAGATAACCCTGGTAGAGGCTTCTATGGTACAACAGTAGGTGGCGGTAATGTCACAGGTATTGAAAGAGACTGGGTAAACAGCCGATTTGTGGCCGATGCCTCGTTCTTTAATATTCGAAACATTACATTGGGCTATACTTTAGGCGGTGTTGACCGTTTCTTCAAGTCTGCCAGAATCTACGGTTCAATTCAAAATGTACACATTTTCACGAAGTACTGGGGTGGTCCAAACCCAGAAATCAGTACAGAATCTGATGGAGACGGTGATGGAGGTAACTTGAGTCCAGGGGTAGACCTATCGGGGTACCCTGTTCCCCGAATTTTCAGTTTAGGCGTAAACCTGAACTTTTAATAGGCTGGATAATCATTAAAAAAGAATTAGACTCTTCTAAAAAAATAATACAATGAAAAAAATATTCTCAATTCTTGTAGTGCTGGGGGTACTGGCTACAGGCTGCGAAGATGAATTGACCATCTTTCCAGAAGATTCCTTGAGTGTTCCCACTTTTTATAAAACAGAAGTTGATTTTGAACAAGCTGTTAACGGTGCCTACGCTCCATTAAGAACTGTGCTGAATGGTACAGGGGGCGGTCCATCAGGTATTTATCTAAAAGAAATGCATTCCGATAATACCTATTATGCTCGTAATACAGCTTTCGGAGCGACCGAACAACAAGAAGATCTTGCCGATTTTGCGGTACCTACCGATCAAGGTATTACTACCAATGTTCATGTTCAAAATGTATATGTTTATAATTATCAGGTAATTGCCCGTACCAATCAGATTTTAGCGACCATAGATGAGGCTGAATTTGATGGAGCCGCCAAGAACAACATCAAGGGTCAGGCTCTGTTTTTAAGAGCTTTGGCATATTTTGATTTAGTGCAATTGTTCGGTAGTGTACCTATGCACTTGGTGCCAGTACTATCCCGTGAAGATGCGGCTTTACCACTTTCTAGCGAGGATGAACTATATACTCAAATAATTAGTGATGCTAGTGAAGCGATTACCTTACTTCCTTCAAAATCACAGCAAGACCCAGGGAGGGCCACTTCAGGTGCGGCAAGAACGTTGTTGGCAAATGTTCATATCGTAAGAGAGCAGTGGGCTGAGGCTGAAGCTCAAGCAAGAGCGGTTGTTGAAAGTGATGAGTACATGTTGATGCCCGATTATGCAGATGCTTTTTCAGGTAACAGCGGTAATAAGAATAACATGGAATCAGTTTTTGAGATTCAATATAAGGAGGGAGCTGAAGGTTTGAATGGCACTTTCCTTTATTATAGCCTTCCTTGGCCTTTAGACGCTGAGGAGGTAGGAAGTTTAATGCAAACATCTAACCCACAGCCCTTGAGTGGTGAAGGGAATAATATTCCTACACCGGATATACTAGCAGCCTACGAAGATGGAGATTTAAGAAAAGATGCTTCAATAACCTATGTAAATTCTAGTGGAAGTTTTTGGAGAGATGGAACATATCCTATAATCAATAAATTTTTAGAGCCACATTCACTTCATTTTAATCATGGTGTTAATTGGCCAGTATATCGCTATTCTGAAGTATTGTTATTTTTAGCCGAGGCGCTTGAAGAACAGGGCGAATCGGGAGAGGCTCTGATATATCTGAACCAAGTTCGTACGCGTGCGGGTCTTGGGGATCCCACTGGTGATTTAGGGGAAGCCATTTTTAACGAGCGCAGGGTCGAGTTGGCTTTTGAGAACAAACGTTGGTTCGATTTGGTTAGAACAGGTCGCGCCGTAGACGTTATAACGGCTTACGGAAACCGAATCAAGGCAAACCCTAACGATTACTATTATCCTGAGGGAGCGGAACCTAGAGGTAATGCCTTCTCCAATATAAGTCTGAGATATGGTCTTCCGGCGTCTGAATCGTCGTTGAACCCGAATTTTTAGTACCTTCAAAGGCATTAAAAAATCTAACTGAAATAAATTATCAAATTAAGCCAAATGATCAAAAAAATTCTTCTGCTTGCAACTGCGCTTCAGCTAATGGTCTCGTGTGGAACGGACAAAGGAGGTGAGGCGGAAACCGCAGAAAACCAAGATCCGAAAATTGCCAAATTAAAGCTACAACCTGGTTTTAAGGCAGAGCATTTATATAGCCCGGGTGAGGCTGGTACCGGTTCTTGGGTTTCAATGACCTTTGATGACAAGGGTAGACTGATTACTTCTGACCAATATGGGGCACTCTATCGTATGGAGGTTGCACCTATCGGTTCTGATGACCTAACACCGAAAATTGAAAAACTAAAAATTCAAACAGGTGAGCAGGTCGCAGATTCCGTTGTTCAAATGGGGTACGCCCAAGGTCTTTTGTATGCCTTTAACAGTCTCTATGTAATGATCAATCACTGGGGCGATGAAGAATTTGAGAAAACCAGTGGTCTTTACCGTTTGCAGGATACCGATAATGATGATCAATATGATAAGATTACCCTGCTCCAGGCCCTTCATGGGGCGGGGGAGCATGGTCCTCACAGTATTATTCCATCGCCTGATGGAAAGTCTTTGTATGTAATTGCTGGTAACCACACCGATTTACCTGAAGATGTGGCTACTTATAGACTGCCTAAGAACTGGGCCGATGATAACTTGTTTCCACAAATTAAAGATCCGCGTGGTCACGCAAACGATAGAGGGGCACCAGGTGGGTGGATAGCCAAAGTAGATCCGGAAGGAAAGAATTGGGAACTGGTAGCTGCCGGGTTTAGAAACCCTTATGATTTAGCTTTTAATGAATTGGGAGACATGTTCGTTTACGATTCCGATATGGAATGGGATTTGGGTATGCCTTGGTACCGACCTACACGAATTTGCCATGTTACCAGTGGCGCCGAATTCGGTTGGAGAACCGGTAACGGAAAATGGTCGCCTGCCTACCCTGATAACTTACCTCCGTTAATGAATATTGGTCAGGGATCACCTACCAACGTCATGTACGGCAGTAGAGCTAACTTTCCTGAAAAGTATAAGCACAGTGTTTTTGCATTCGATTGGAGTTTTGGTATCGTTTACGGTATCGAATTACAACCAGAAGGTTCTTCTTATAAAGGGGTGAAAGAAGAGTTTCTTTCAGGGTTGCCATTGCCTTTGACCGATGGGGTCATCGGGCCTGATGGTGCCATGTACTTTATGACCGGAGGTAGAAGGTTAGATTCTGATTTATACCGTGTTTATTACGATGGTGACGATAAGGTCGAAGGTGCGGGCACAGCTCTTGCCCAGACAGATGCCAATAAGAAGAGAAAAGAATTGGAAACTTATCATTTAGGAGCCAAAGAAGGAGCTGTTGAGGCTGCCTGGCCTTATTTGAAAAGTGATGATAGGTTCTTGCAATATGCCGCTAGAATAGCGGTTGAACATCAACCAGTCGATTCTTGGCAACAGAAGGTGTATGATGAGACCGATGCCATCGCTAAGATTCAAGGTGCCATCGCTTTGGCAAGACAGGGTAATTCGAATCAACAGAGCAAATTGCTTCAGGCCTTGACCGAAATTGACTATGTAAGTCTTAATACGGCTCAACAGGTCGACCTGGTACGCGCTATAGAGCTCACTTTATCAAGAATGGGTAAGCCGAACAGTGCATCACAACAAAAAGTACGTTCTTATCTAGCTTCACATTATCCATCTGAGACTGATGTTCTTAATCAGCTTTTAAGCAAGACCTTAGTTTATGTGGGCGAACCAACGGTTGTGTCAAAGACATTGGCACTTTTAGAAAATCCTCAGGGTGAAAATGCTTCCGTAATGGCGAACACCGCTACCGAGGCTGCCGATCTTATCCTCAGAAATCCACAATATGGTATGGATATCGCCGAGACACTTAAGAACATGCCTCCGGCCCAAAGTACTTACTATGGTACCGTTTTGAGTGGTGCTACCAATGGATGGACTCCGGAATTACGCGAAGAATATTTCAAATGGTTCTACAAGGCCTTCTCGTTTAAAGCGGGTAGAAGTTATATCGGGTTCATCGATAAAGCTAGACAAGGTGCACTGTCGCACGTATCTAAAAGTCAGTTTGAGATGTATAACGAAATGTCGGGAGACTCTTTGCTGAGCAGTTCCGGTAATGATTTGGTATCCAATGCGGTGCAGCCAAAGGGGCCTAGAAAAAACTGGCAAGAAGAAGATATCGAGCCTTTATTGGCCGACGGATTAAAAAACCGCGACTTTGAGCAAGGTAGAAACATGTTCTTGGCCACCAACTGTATTACGTGCCATAGTATGCGTGGCGAAGGCCAGAATATTGGTCCTGACCTAACACAGATTGGTACGCGGTTCTCACCGGAAGATATGATGAAGGCAATTATAGATCCGAACGATGTTATTTCCGATCAGTACAACTCTACCGTGTTCACGCTAAAAGATGGTAATTCAGTAGTAGGACGTTTGATCAGTGAAAATGATTCGGAATATAAAATTAGCCAAAACCCTTACGCACCGGATGTAATTAGAAGTATAGCCAAAGATCAAGTGCAAAGCACACGTATGTCGACTATTTCATTGATGCCTCCAGGTACGATCAATCGTTTGGGGCCAGATGAGGTAAAAGACTTATTGGCCTATCTGGTTGCCGGTGGTGACAAAGAAAATCAGATTTTTTCGGGCCAAGACCAAGCAGAGGCGGGGCAATAAGAATATGAATAATTAGAATTGCCTTTTGCAATGAGCATGATTGGATTTGAAAATTTTTCTGAAAATCTGATAATCAGTATTAAAAGTAGGCTAAAACCTGTATGCTCGCCATACAGGTTTTATGCCATATTTCCGGGTCTAGTATTGTGCTCGGCCCCCATATGGTGTCAAAAAGAACCGGTTACGGAACCAGTACTTCCTCAGACCATCGTATTTGAAAAGAAGCAAATTGCTACTGAGAGTTATGAATCGGTGGGGGTTTTCGATGTCAATAATGACGGGGCCTTAGATATTGTTTCAGGAGCTTTCTGGTATGAAGGGCCTTTATTTGCCAAACGGCACTCCGTGGGTGGGCCTAAGCGATTTGGTGAATATTACGATCATTTTTCAACCATTCCTTTTGATGTTAATTCAGATGGAAAGACGGATTTTATTACGGGCGGCTGGTTCGAGAAGAAATTGGTCTGGAAGGAAAACAACGGATCAGAAGAATGGCCTGAACATTTAATTGCCGAAGTGGGTAATATTGAATCTACCCGAGCTTGGGATATGAATGGCGACGGCGTGTTAGAAATAGTTCCCAACACACCCAATGATGCTTTGCGTATAGTTTTCTGGCAGAACGGAAAATTCGAAGTAAAGACCATTGCTGAAAAGCAAGGTCACGGTTTGGGTTATGGAGACCTGAATGGCGATGGTAGAGGTGACATTGTTGTTCCGCACGGCTGGCTAGAAGCGCCCGAAGATATTTTCAATGAAGAGTGGGTTTTGCATGAAGAATTTCAATTAGGTACTACCAGTGTACCCATGTTGGTTACAGATGTGAACGGTGACGGTCTTAATGATTTGATAGTGGGGCAGGGGCATGGTTATGGTTTGCATTGGTATGAACAATCTATAGGTAATAAAAAGAAAGGTTCAAGAGAGTGGTCAAAACATCCAATTGACCCTTTCAATTCCCAATACCACACTATGGAAATGGCCGACCTTGATGGTGACGGTGTCGAAGAACTCGTTACTGGCAAGCGTTACAAGGCACATAACGGTAACGACCCTGGAGGTTATGACCCCATTGGGCTGTATTACTTTCGTTGGAACGGCGAGAGTTTCAGTAAACAGGTAATCGATTTCGGGGTTTATGGCGAAGGAAAAGGTACGGGTGTCTCTTTTGAGGTAATCGACCTCAATGAAGATGGGCGACCAGATATTGTGGTTCCCGGCAAAGATGGTCTAACGGTGTATTTCAACAAAGAGCTTAACAACGAACTAAAAGAACAAAAACACTAAAGAAATAAAAGATGAAAAAAATGAATATTAGACTTGGTCTTTATATGCTGTTGGCGGCATTGGCCATTCAGTCTTGTAAAGAAACAAAGAAAGAAAAAGAAACGGTTGTTGAAGAAGAAACGACCGAAGTGAAAGCTGACAAAGATGGTTTTGTACAGATTTTTGATGGCGAAACTTTAGAAGGATGGGAGGGTGACCCAACTTATTGGAGCGTACAAGATGGTAGCTTGGTCGGTCAAGTGACTCCTGAAACCCTATTAGAAAATAACACATTTATTGTTTGGCAAGGCGGACAACCGTCAGATTTCGAATTGAAGCTTGAATTCAAAATTGCCGATTCGGGAAACAGCGGAATCAATTATAGAAGTGATAAGATAGATACGATACCTCATGCCCTTCGAGGCTATCAGGCCGATATAGATGGCAAAATTCGGTACACCGGGCAAAACTATGAGGAAAAGAAAAGGGCCACTTTAGCGTATCGTGGTGAAAAAGTCATTATCAACACACAAGACAATCCTGATGAGCCAGGATCACTTAGCGCCAATGTGCAGCGCAATTGTTGGCAAAGTAGGGAAGTGGTAGATTCTTTAGGAGAATCAGACTCGCTAAAAACAAAAATCAAGCATGAAGATTGGAACGAAGTACACCTGGTCATCAATGGAAACCACTTGCAGCATTACGTAAATGGCATCCTTATGAGCGATGTGACCGATGAAGATGCCGTTAACAGAAAAGACGCGGGTCACTTAGGTGTGCAAGTTCATGTCGGTCCTCCAATGAAAGTAGAGTACAGAAATATAAGAATCAAAGAACTTTAATCATTGGGTGCTCCAAATTGTGAGATAGATTTATGATAGAATCGGCATATATAGCACAGGCAAAAGGAAAAGTGGGTAATGTTGCCCAGATGGGCGGAATTGAAACTTCGGTTCTGGACAATGGTCTGGGAAGAGGATCACGCATCGCTTGGATCAACACGGGTACCGGTCTACGTTATAAGGTGCTTCTTGATCGAGCGATGGATGTTGCCGATGCTTTTTACAACCAATATAGTCTTGCATGGTTGAGTCATGCTGGCGTATTGCCGCCTGATCGATTTTCGGACCACGGTATCGGTTGGCTAAGAAATTTTGTAGGAGGTCTGGTCACCACCTGTGGACTTTCACATGTGGGCGGCCCTGAAGAAGATGAAAATGGGCATAGAGGGGTGCACGGTCGAATCAGTAATACCCCGGCCGAAGTAATTTCAATCGTTCAGCCCGACCCTGCAAATGGTGAGTTAGAAATGAGTATTACAGGGGTTATAAAAGAAACGCAAGTTTTTGGCCCTTCATTAGAGTTGAGAAGAACCATCTCTGGAAGATTGGGTGAAGCCAAAATCAACATTCAAGATGAGGTGGTCAATAGGGGCAATAGTAGAGTTCCGCACATGCTATTATACCATGTCAACTTTGGTTGGCCTTTGGTTGATGAGGGTACGAAATTGCTTTGGAATGGTGATTGGAAATCGCCTAACCCAGACACCGATAAGAAAGTATTTAAAGATGGTAACGATTTTAGGGTCTGTCCCCCACCATTGAAAGCCCATTCCGGTACAGGTGAAGATGTTGCTTTTATTGATATCAAGGCTGATGATGCTGGGGTCTCCCGATGCGGAATTTATAATGAACAACTGAATTTACTGGTGGGGCTTCAATTTCAGAAAGAACAATTACCATGGCTGGTCAATTGGCAACATTGGGGAGAAAACGAGTACGTGACGGCCATGGAGCCGGCCACCAATCCGCCGATAGGCCAAAAAAAGGCCAGAGAAGAAGGAAGCTTGATTTATTTGGAGCCCAATGAAAGAAAAATGTATGATTTGCAAATAGAGGTTTTGCAAGAAAAAGAAATAGAAAAATTTATTAATTCAATTTAAACTAAACCTTTTTAAACAGAGAGTAATATGGCAACATTGGCTGAAAAAGCACTGGAACAAGGCAAGGGAATTTTGCGCTTGACGCCAACTTGGGTACCAAGATCATTTTGTGTTCCCGGAAGAAGAATAAAACTTCACCCAGACGATTATTATGTGTTAGGCGGTGAACGCGGGGGTATCGATGAGCGTTGGTTCTCTTCTACCACACCAGCCGAAAATGGCCCACTGACAGGAAAGAATGAAGGTTTGAGCCACGTTGTTCTTGAAGATGGGGGCGAAGAGGTTCAAATACTCTTAAAAGATGTAATCGACGAACTAAAAGGAGAAATTATAGGTGACAGGCTTTGGAACGAATATAAAAGCTGGCCTATGTACTCAAAATTCTTTGATAACATGGGTCCTTTACCGCATCACATTCATCACAATGATGAGCATGCGGCCAAAGTTGGCCAAAAGGGAAAACCGGAAGCGTATTATTTTCCTCCGCAAGTGAACAACCATGGTGGTGATTTTCCCTATACCTTTTTTGGAATAACCCCCGGTACGACCAAAGAGCAGATCAAAGAGTGCTTGAAAAATTTTACCAAAGGTGATAATAAGATTACCAATTACTCTTCGGCATTTAGGTTAGAGCCTGGTACCGGTTGGGATGTACCTCCGGGAATGCTTCATGCCCCAGGTAGTATGTGTACTTATGAGCCACAAAAGGCCTCCGACGTTTTTGCTATGTACCAGTCATTGGTGAACGAAGCCATTATACCGGAGGAATTATTGTGGAAAGGTACACCTGAAGATCGTAAAGGAGATTATGACCAACTAATGGAAGTAATCGATTGGGAGCTCAACACAGACCCCAATATGCTTGAAACTAGGTTTATGGCTCCTGTTCCGGTAGAACCTCTTGAAGAAATGGAAGCTAAAGGTTATATTGATAAATGGATCTGTTATCGATCCGATGCTTTTAGTGCCAAAGAATTGACCATACTCCCAGGTCAAACGGTAACCATCAAAGATAGTGCCTGTTATGGTATGATCATGATGCAGGGCCACGGTAAAATGGGTGTTTGGGATATTGAAACTCCTTCATTAATCCGTTATGGGCAATTGACCCATGATGAGTACTTCGTAACAGAGAGTGCCGCAAAGGAGGGTATTATCATTACGAATGAGAGCGCTACAGACCCGATTGTGATGTTAAAGCATTTTGGTCCTGAAAATCCTGATTTACAACTCGACTAAAAGAAAATTAAGTAGAACACTAAAATATAGAGAAGATGAGTAATACTTTTCCAAAACTACATAACGCCACATGGCCGGGAATTGTGGGTAAAGGTCCAGATTCGCAACCGGTCATTCCTTTTGATACAATGCTTGAAATGACTGCCGCGGCAGAAGTTGACGGTAACAAATTTGACGGTGTCGATATCGGTCTGTTAGATCCGCATATCAATATCGATATGGGCGATGATGACATAAAAAGATTGGCCGATAAAATTGCGGGCCATGGTTTGAACGTAGGTAGTTTGGTAGCTCCTATTTGGGGAGGGCCGACACTAGGTTCTGATGAAGATAGAAAAACCTTTGTAGAAATGGTTCGCAAATCTTGTCATTTCGGAAAGGTTTTAAGAGAGCATGGGGTACGCCAGTATGGTGTTATTCGAATTGACTCTGCTTCCGGCCCCGAGCAATGGGCGCAAGATCCTGCCAAAAACACCAAGTTGGTGGCCGATACTTTTAGGGCTGCTTGTGACGTCGCTGCCGACTATGATGAAAAGTTGGCTGCCGAAGGCGAGATTTGTTGGGGCGGTATGCACAGCTGGAAAACGATGGTAGAGACCCTAGAGGCCGTCGATCGGCCGAACATCGGTTTTCAAGCCGATATGTCGCACACATTATTATATCTACTGGGTTATAACGCACCTGAGCATCGAATTTTACCAAAAGATTTTGATTGGTCTGACCGTGCTACCTTGGAAAATGGACTGAAGACCGTAACCGATGCCCTAAGACCATGGACCATCGATTTTCATGTGGCCCAAAACGATGGTACCGTTCATGGTACAGGATCTCATGATAAAACTGGTAGACACTGTTTGGCCACTGATCCAAATGGTAAGTTGGATGTCGCAAAAGATGCCGGTTATTGGTTGCGCGATGGCAGTGGAAACCTGACCAAAGCTTTTCAGCATATCTGTTGGGACGGATGTATGTTCGATAACGACGTCATGATGAAACAGCAGACCTGGAACGATATTCTTGCCAAATTAGTAGAGGTGCGCGATATGCACGGATGGAGCTAAGCTGAAACACTAATAAAATCGAATCAATAATGCCCTATACGACCGTCAACGGAATCAGGCTACATTATCAAGAAAGAGGAAAAGGTAAACCCCTTTTGCTCATCATGGGCATAACTGCAGACCATTCGGTTTGGGAAAAGCATGTCTCTTTTTGGGAAAAGAACTACCGCTGTATTCTTTTTGATAATAGGGGAGTAGGCCTCTCCGACAAACCTGAAGGAGCATACACTACTGCTCAAATGGCCGATGATTCTGCAGGGTTGCTAAAAGCCTTGAATATAGAAAATGCAGCAGTGGTGGGTGTTTCAATGGGGGGTGCTATCGCCTTGCAAGTGGCTATTAGACACCCTCAAATGGTTGAAGCAATGGTTTTAATGTGCCCTTGGGCAAGCTGTGACCGCAAAGCAAAAGCGATTTTTACCCACATGATGCATGCCAAGGCCCATTTGCGGCCTGAACAGTTTTCAAACTTCATTCAGTTACTGATTTTCCATAAATCTACTTGGGATGATGATCAAGAATACGAGGGCCTCATGCAAGGCCAGAAAGAGGCTGCTTTTGCTCAAGTGCAGCAACCACTGCATGGTTTAGAAGGGCAAGCGTATGCTTGTATGTCTCATGAGGTGGTTGACCAATTACCGGATATTAAAGTTCCTGCTTTGGTTATTGGTGGTAAAGAAGATCAGTTTACTCCTGAATGGATGGCCAAAGAGGTGGCTAGCGGTATACCAAACAGTGAACTGCACCTATATGAAGACGCGGGCCATGCCTTCCATTGGGAAAAAATTGATGATTTCAATACCCGAGTACTGAATTGGTTGAATATGAATTATTGATTGGGAAAAGAATAGAAAATGGGAAAAATAAAAATAGGATGTGAAACGTACACTTGGGCCATGTCCGGTGATGCTTATAAAAATAAATTGGAGCATATTCTAGGTGTAATGTCCAAGGCCGGTTTTAAAAGCATAGAGCCCGACACGGGTTTTATGAACGGTTTTACAGACCCCCGGGTGTTCAAAGAGGCACTGGATAAAAATAATATCGAACTATCGGTTCTATGTCATGTAGAAGATTGGAGAAATCCTAAGGAGACCGCTGAAGAAAAGCGCAATGCCGATCAGTGGATCGAATTCATGAATTATTTTCCGGAGGCGATTTTGCTTTTGGTTCAAATGCCCGGTGGCGACCGTGAAAATCTGGTAGAACGCCAGCAGAACCTTTTGAGTTGTGTGAACGAGATAGCCACCAGGGCCGCAGGTGAGGGAATTACCTGTTCTTATCACCCCAACTCCCCTATGGGCTCCATTTACCGAACTGAAGAAGATTATAAGATTTTGCTCAATGGGTTGGATAGTAAGGTGATTAAATACACCCCGGATGTGGGTCACATGGCAAAAGGTGGAATGGACCCCCTTAAGGTCATTAAAGAATATAGAGATATAGTCAACTGTGTACACTACAAAGACATGTTCGAGAACGGTAAGTGGGCGCAAATGGGTGAAGGCATTATCGATTTTGAGGGCATCACCAAATACCTAAAAGAGAGCGGTTTTGAAGGTTGGATCATTGTTGAAGATGAATGTGATGAGGCCATCGTAAACCCTGATGGGGTGACCGCTAAAGACGGTATTTATATCGAGGAAGTTTTACGACCTCTCTTGTAAATGAATTTTAACTACAACTTAAATTAAAAACTAAAGAATAATGGCACAAAAGAAAGAACTGCGCATAGCGATGATAGGTACGGGCCTGATGGCCAGAACCCATAGTAACGGTTACAATCGTATTCGTGATTTTTTCCCTGAATTGGAATATAATCCCGTAATGAAAGTGGTATGCTCACGTACCGAATCTAAAGTAAAGGCCTTTGCCGAACAATGGGGTTACGAATCGTACGAAACAGATTGGAAAGAGGTAATCAAACGAGACGATGTTGATGCTATCGATATATGTACCCCAAACGATATGCACGCCGATATTGCCATAGCGGCCGCCGAGGCCGGTAAAATGGTGCTGTGTGAAAAGCCATTGGCCCGCACGGTAGAAGAGGCACAACCTATGGTCGATGCCATTGAAAAAGCCGGAGTGCCAAATACGGTTTTCTATAACTATCGCAGAATTCCTGCAGTTACGTTGATAAAGAATATTATCGATTCAGGAAAATTGGGTAAGATTTTTCACTACAGGGCCAATTTCTTGCAAGATTGGACTATCAGTCCTGATTTGCCACAGGGGGGCGAAGCGCTTTGGCGTTTAGATGTAGATGCTGCGGGTTCAGGGGTAACAGGTGATTTATTGGCACATTGTATTGATGGGGCCATGTGGTTGAACGGACCTATTAAAGATGTATCGGCGGTTACCGAAACATTCATTAAAGAAAGGGTACACCAAGGTACGGGTGAAAAGCAGAAGGTCGGTATTGATGATGCCTGTATCTTTCACTGTCATTTCGAAAACGGTTCACTGGGGCTTTTTGAGGCTACACGGTATGCCCGTGGCCATAAAGCGTTATATACGTTGGAGATTAACGGAGAGCATGCCTCTTTAAGATGGGATCTTCACAATATGAATTACTTGGAAATGTTCGACCATGCAGACGAGGGAATCGTTCGCGGATGGAAAAAAATATTGATAACCGATGGCGACCAACCCTATATGGATCGTTGGTGGATTCCTGGAACTTCTATTGGTTATGAGCATTCTTTCGTTCATCAGGTGGCCGACTTCTTGAAAAGTCTACAAGAAGGAAAGCCTTGTGAGCCTACCTTTAAAAATGCCATGATGACCCAAAAAGTTTGTGAAGCGGTTATCAATTCTGCCAACTCGAAAAGCTGGCAAGATACCGGTCTTTAAAAGACCAAACTAACTTAAAGTAAAATCCCGACCTGATAACGATTATTTCGTATTTGGGTCGGGATTTCTATGTTTAGGTTGGCGGGTTAGAATGGGTAATGAGATAGGTTTGGAAGTTTGCAAAGGCGAATTTATATTGGAAAAAAAGGGACAAAAAACAACATTCGTCCCTTTCAATTAAACTAACTCAAACAACTCAAAAGGGTATCACTCCTTTCAAGTACTATATTACTTCAAAATGGAAGAAATACCATCCTGTACTGTACTGCTTGAAAGGGTCTTTTGGCGTTAAAAGGAAGTAAAATTTTTGTAGTTGTGTCGGATCTTTAAAAATCACCTTGAGTAATAGCAATTTGATGTAGCTCTTGTCTTGACCTCTTAAATAGAAATTCAGTATTAGGTTAAGAACTTCAGGCTGTTTGTAGATACAATGGGCTAGCATATTTTGCGTTAATTGTAGAGTAGTGCAACTCAAAATGAACAAAACTTTCAGAATTTTAATAATGTTGACCCTGATATTTGTTGGGGTAATTCTAGGTGGTATTCTTGGCTTTTATGGTCTTTTTTGGATTTGTCAATATTTAGATGGGCAAGAGGCCGAAAGAGCGGCCAGCGGAGGAGGGTATGTCGCCGTTGGATGGATTTTCCTTTTTGTTACCATACCTTTTGGATCTTTAATTGGAGGGATTACAGGATTTTTTGGTTATAAAATACTCAAGGTTAAGTTCTTAAAAGCTACTTAATTTCAAATTTTAAACATTCTTTTTTGGCCTAATTTTTGATAAAATAGAGTGTTGAGAAACCATTTTATTTAGGACATTCATTCATTTTAGTATTGAATAAAAATCATTTTTTGGTTCGTTCATCGGTGTTTTTTGCATTAAAATCCATTTTAACATTGATAAATTCCTAAATCTGAAAAAAAAGACCTAAATTCAAGGCCAAACAGAATCCAAACCTTAACCACTATTTTGATGAATTACCTCCGATATCATACCTCGTATTTGAGTTCCTTGCACTTTCAAGAAAATTTATCTGCCAAAAGTTAGGCAGTGCCTTTTTTTAATATTTAGAGCTGCCCCAATACTTTCGGTCGACTACCGAAAGAAGTGAACATAATTAATTTAACCGGTACATGCTATCCTATGATAGAAACATTTACTGACAAAAAAGGGTGGAACCAAGTGATTGAAAGCATCGGCAAGTTTGACTTCTATCACACTTATGAGTACCACCGTCTTTTAGCAAAGAACAACGATATACCCGCGCTGATAAAGTATACAGAGGGGGACACGCTAATTGCCCTACCTTTGATTTTTCGAAAAATTTCTGGAACCGATTATTATGATGCTACTTCGGTTTACGGTTATGCTGGGCCTATTGAAAAAAGAGGGAGCTATTTTGAACAAAGTGCTTTCAAAAACGAATTACATCAATTTTTGTTCAAGCATAAGGTGATATCGGTCTTTTCAAGATTGCACCCTTATATAGATGGTCAGTCTCATACATTAAAAGATCTGGGGGAAATTTGCTTTCATAACTTGGTGGTGAATATCGATTTGACCCAAACGTTGGATGAACAGCGTTCAAGATTCAACAAAAGGCTTAAGACTTATATTAATAAGGCTAGAAGAGAGTGTGGCGTCATTGAAGCAACTACCACACAGCATATTCGGGAATTTGCTGCGATGTACAACGAAAACATGTTAAGGGTAGGGGCTGAGAAAACCTATTTTTTTGATGAGCAATACTTCATTGACCTTCTAAAAAAGGGAAAATTCAACACGCAACTCTTATTGGTGGTACATAATGAGACCGAAGAGATTATTTCGGGAGCTATTTTTGTAAAGACGCAAAACGTTGTACAATACCATCTTTCTGGTAGTAAAACTGATTACTTACATCTAAACCCTTTGAAACTGCTCATAGATGAGATGCGAATTATAGCCACCCAACAAGGTTATACGTATTTTAATTTGGGAGGAGGAAAATCTGGTAGTGAAGACTCACTTTTTTACTTTAAGTCAAGCTTTTCAAAAGATTTTCGACCGTTCTATTTATGGAAGTATGTGGTAAATAAAGAGGTTTATGAGCAACTTTCTAATAAGAGCTTCGATAGTACTTTGAAAACGAACGTCTTCAAAACTTGCGACTACTTTCCAGCCTATCGCAGTATGGCGCGAACCCTTTGATTTATAAACTTTTAGACAAAGTAGATATAAAAAACCACCGTGAGGTGGTTTTTATTTATTGTGCAATGAGCTCTTTTTTAAAATGATGATTTAAAAAAGACTTGTAGCGACTAAGTTCTTTGGGAACATCTGCATTTTTTTCCATGTCGTGAAAGTGTAAAGAGTCAAGATGTTCTAAACCAATAAACTGGTTCATTTTGTGAAAACCGAAAAGAACGCCTTTATCGACACTGGTCTGGTCGAAGAACTCACCTTTCCATTCAAAAGCTTCCTGTGGCGCGTTCCAGCTGGTGGTTAGTAAATATTTTCTGCCGTTCAGTTGGCCTCCTGTTCCATAATTAATAGCCGGATTTTTTCGGGTTCTACCATCGCTGTGGTATATGCCTTTCTGATGCCCTTCCGTAAGAACTTTATCAAGATATTCTTTGAATTTAAAGGGTATTTGAAACCACCAAACAGGCGTATGATAAATAATTACATCGGCCCATTTCAACTTTTCGACTTCTCCTAAAGTGTCATAAGCCTCATCTACCTGAGTGGTCTTAATTTCATACTCATCTAAACCATTAAAGTAATTGACATCTTCATTAAGAAGCGTTTTGTTAAATAGACCTGGTGAGTGTGCGAATTGATGTCCGCCATTGATTATAAGAATTCGTGTCATATCGATTTGTTTCTAATTTGAAGCAAAATTAACACGAGACTATTCATTATTAAAATAATATAAATTATACATTTGTATTATAAAAATAATAGTATGGTTAACTTAGAATGGTATCGCACTTTTGTCGCTATTTATGAAAACCATACCTTGACAAAGGCTGCCAAATCGTTATACACATCTCAACCTGGGGTGAGTTTGCATTTGAATGCTTTGGAGGCCTACGTGGGTCGAAAGCTCTTTGAGCGTACTTCTCGTAAAATGATACCTACCGAAGAGGGTAAGCAACTGTATAATTTTGTATTAGAACCGTTGGAAAAGCTTGGTAGGGCCGAGCAGCACTTTAAAAAAACTTCAAAAGAGCAGGTGCCTTCGGTACATATTGGTATGTGTACGGAAACTTTTCAAGCCATTCTTGAACCAGAAATCGCCCAGTTCAATTTCAATCTGGTGGCTAAATTCGGCAACCATCAAGATTTAATCAAAGATTTGAACAACGGTTTGTTAGATTTGGTCATTACCCCTCGCATCAACAACCGATCAACCTTGGTAGAGTACGAACCATTTTCAAAAGAGACCATCATTTTGGTGGCCGGTTCAAAAACAAAAATTCCAGAAATTGAAAGTGCTTTAGGTGATAAGCAAAAAGCCAAAATCGAAGAAACTTTAAAAAACAATACCTGGTATAGTGCCTCAAATGAAATGGAACATTTCATACGATTTTGGTTCGACAATTTTAAGAGAAGACCCGATTTTAAACCAAACTTTATTTTACCTAATATCAGTTCTATTATACGTAGTTTAAGTGGTAAAGAAGGTTTGGCTGTAGTTCCTGATTTTTTGGTTGAAAATGAGCTTGAGTCTAAGCAAATCAAGGTGATTTGGAAAGGTGATGTAACCGTCGATAATACGCTCTATTTTGCGACTCGAACCGATTTGCAGTTCAAGAAAGAAGTGGCGGTCATAAAATCTATCTTCAAAGATAAAATGGGAGGTAAACTTTAAAAACCTGTAGATTTCTTACTTATCAAAGGGGGATAATATAATTACCTAATCTACTCAGCACTTATTTTTGGTATGCTATTCTTAGAATTTACACGTATTTTTCTTGCGATGTAAGAACTAACAATAGCACTTTTTATAAATTCTGAGGTGCCTGACCAATAGAGTTGAACAGTTTGGCTTTGGCCGAATAGAATTTATTTTGAATTTCGTTACGTTTTAGGGTAGCATCGATTAATTTACTTTCTCTCGAATTGACTAAAAATAGCGAGCTTTCTCCCAACATGAATTTGCGCTCTTCGGCGGATAACATTCGTTCGTAATTATCGACCATATCGCCCATCAGTAGTTGCTGCGTTTCATAAGAATCTAACTCTTGATATAGCCCGACAATTTTATTCCGAATCTTTATTTCCGCATTATCATAATCTAATCGGGCGTACTGTAATTTTATTTTGGCCAATTTAAGGTCACCTCTTTCCTTTCTTAAAAACAACGGCAGACTGAATGAAAGACCTGCTTTATAAGCATCGTCTTGAAAAGAATTGATGTATTCCGGTGTTTCCGTCAAAAAGTTATACTCCAAATCGATTTTTGGTAGCAGCTTATTGGTTTTAAGTCGTTTATCTACTACCAAACTCTGAACTTTGAAATCTAAAGACCTTAGTTTCGGATGGTTTTCCATAGGAAAACTGTCGAGTGGTTTTCCGGCAATCTCCAACGTAGTGTCCACTATGCCATCTATTTGAATGTCGGGAACGACTTCAGGTTGCAGTTCGACCGGTACATTATCCAACCACAAAAAAGAAGAGAGCTCAAGTGATGCATGGATCAAACTAATTTTTGATTGTTCTAATCGAAGTTGCCTGTCCTGAACCGTTATCTTTGCCTCTACCGTGTCGATGGCGGCAAGTTCGCCAGAGAGTGCACTAGTTCTTATACTCTCAAAACGAATCTCGGCATTTGATAAAAACTGACTGAACGTTTGTTGGTCGCGATAGGCTTGAAGCCATTTAAAGTAGGCCATTGATGCCTCATAAAGTATTTGGTTGACCTGCAGGTCGCGATCTACCTTCGATTGCTCCCTAAAAATCTTGGCCTTTTTTAAAGTTGCCATTCTGTCGTTCATCCAAAGACCTTGACCGACGGACACGGTTACCCCGGCGCTGTATAGACCATCTTCAGGAACATTGTCCATAGGGTTTAAATACTCACCTTCGTTCTGGTCGTACTTGGCCTTAAAATCGATACCATACCATACCGGAATTTTAAAGGTTGAATTCAGCTTTTCGTAGTACTCCGTTCCCTTGAAAAGCTTTTTATTATAATCGACCTCAATTTTAGGATCAAATGCACCTCGTGATTTCATCAATTCGGCTTGTCCAGAGTCTATGGTGAGCTCGGCCTGTCTCGCTACGGGATGAAATTTTTTGACAAAGGCCAAATACTCATTGAACTTTAAGACGGTCTGGGGTTCTTGACCAGACATGCTGAAGGCGACTAAAAAGAATATAAAGAGAATTTTTATTCGCATTACTTTTTAGTTTTATCCGTTGCGTTGGCAGGTTGGTAATAGTTCGGTGGAAAACCACTTAACTGTCTCCAGATTTCGTACCATATCGGAACATCGTCAAGAAGTGCAATGGTATTGGCACCGGATCCTACCCTTAAATCTTTCGGCCAAGCCCTGTCTTCGGGGTCAGGAGCTAGCAACACCCTGTATTTGCCATTTTGACTGATGAAGGTTTCTACGGCAACCACTTTACCTCCAAAAGTACCGTATGAAGTATTGGGCCATCCGCTAAAAACAATAGCCGGCCATCCATCGAACAAAATACGTACCTCACCACCTACATGAATTAACGGTAAATCGATAGGGTCCACGTAGGTTTCCACACCAATATCAAAATCTGCCGGCATGATATTGACCAGTTGTTCACCCTCTTTAAAGGTTTCGCCGACACCTGACTTGATTGCTTTGTTGATGTAACCACTTTGAGGGGCCCTGATGTAATGAAGAGAGCTACGGATGTCGTAATTGGAATATTGATTTTCAAGTTTGCTGACCTGGGCCTCAGAATCGTATTGATTTGATTGGGCCGTATACATGTCACTCTCAGATTTAGCTATTTTATCGGCATAGGAAGCTCTGAGACGATTGATTTCCATTTCTGCATTGATAACTTCATTTTTAGAAGCCAGTAATTTATTTTCTTGTGAAATCAATTTGGCTTGGGTTTCTTGAAGTTTTAATCTTTTTTCCTCGACATCTTTCACAGCCTTCAACCCTTCTTCTTGCAATTGAACAACTCGATCGTATTGTCGCTCGGCAATGTCGATATTGGTTTGTGCAGCAATTAGGTCGATACTATCACTTTTCACCTTCAACCTTGATTGTGTCAACTTGTTCTTTGACTGTTCAAGTTTAAGTTCGCGCTCTTGCCTTAATGCCGAAATTTGCTGCCTCAAAGCATTTACTTTGCCTTGGTATGATTGTACCGATAGACTTTTTGCCTTGATTTGCTCTCCTGTACGTTCAACCAGTTTGGGATCCATGTATTCATTTTTCACTTCGGATATGAATAAGACGGTATCTCCCTTTTGAACATAATCACCTTCGTTCACGTACCATTTTTCAATTTTTCCAGGAATTGGCGATTGAATGGTTTGAGGTCTGTGCTCAGGGCTAAGGGTTGTCAAATAACCATTTCCGCGAACATTTTGTGTCCATGGTAGAAGCAAAACAATGATTCCGAAAATGGCCGATCCGAGAAGAAACCGGTTCAAATGCTTGTAATGCCTTTGGTGAAATACCCGCTCGGTCGATTTAAAGCCCGTCAAGTGTACTGTTTTGTTCAGTGGATTTTTAGATATATTGAGCATGGCTTTTTATTTTATCGATACAATTTTTCCTCTTTCCATGGTCACGACGGTCTGGCAGCGTTCTAACCATCTGTCGTCTTGACTGGCTACCACCAATGCCCATGGATTTTCTTTTTCGGTCAGGAAGTCCATAATCCGGGTAGCTTCCAACTTATCGAAAAGATTTAGAGGGTCTTTTAATAGCAATATTTTAGGTCTGCGAACGATACTTCTTGCCAAGACAATCTTTTTGGCCACGGTATGCGGTATTTGTTTCCCCTCGGGATAAATGATGGTCTTCAGACCTAAGGGTTGTTCTTTCACGAATTGTAAAAGCCCCACTTTGTCCAATGCCCAATGAAGGTCTTTTTGGGGGATGGTTTTATCACCGAAAGTGATATTTTCCCAAATGGTTCCCTCAAAAGGAGTCTCTTCAGTAAGCGACTGCCCTAAAAGTGCCCGGTAATGATTGTAATTGACTCCGTTTAGCGAAATATCGTTCACATAAATATTTCCTCCGGTCGGCTCGGTAATACCGGCAATCATGCGAAGCAAGGTCGATTTTCCGGCACCGTTCGGTCCGGTAATCATAATCGAACTGTGTGGTTCTATTTTTAGCGACATATCTTCCAATATGGTCTTTCCACCCGAAACACTTAAAGAAACATTATCCAACTCAACGGTCATATCTTCCGCAGGGTTGATAGGTTGGTCACCGTCTTGATCTTCAAGGTCTTTATCGACCACTTGCCCCATTTTTTCTAAAGAGGTCAAAAGGTCATAAAACGTTTCAAGGCCCCTAATAAGCTTTTCCACAGAGGTGATTACCAAAAGAATAATGATTTCAGCCGCTACGAACTGCCCGATGTTCATTTCTTGATTAAGTACTAAAAGCCCCCCGATCAAAAGAAGACCCGCGGTAACCAAAACCTTGAAACCAATCATTTGAATAAACTGTAACAGCAAAACTCTAAAGTGGTTCTCACGTGCTTCAAGATAATCGGCAACCAAAAGGTCGTTTTTCGATACAGCATGCGCCGTTTTGCCCGATAATTTGAAGCTTACCAATGAACGGGCTACTTCTTGTATCCAATGGGCGACCTTATACTTGAGTTTAGACTCATCTAAGCTGGTGTCCATACCCTTTTGAGCGGTAAATTTGAATACCACATAAATCAATAAAATGAGCAATAGCCCGTAGATGATAAAGAAAGGATGGTAAAATGAGAGCAATATGAGACCGAATAGAATCTGAAGTATCGATGCCGGAAAGTCCAATAATATTTTTGACAAACCCTTCTGAACGTTTAGCGTATCAAAAAAACGATTGGCAAGTTCCGGGGGGTAATAATCTCTTAACTCGCTCATTTTTATTTTTGGAAACCTATAGGTAAAATCGAAGGACGATCGCACAAATATTTTTTGCTGAAGATTCTCAATAATACGTATCTGCATTATCTGTAAAAGCCCGCCAAAGGCCACGCCACCTGTTACCAAAACGACCAGAATGATCCAAGAGGTGCTTACTTTAGCACCTTGTATTAGGTTGATAATGGCCTGAATACCTACCGGGAGTGATAAATTGACCAGACCGGCAAAAATGGCATAATAAAAAGTTTGATAAACATCGCGCTTGTCTAATTTAAGAAGCCCGATGAGGCGCTGCCAAGCGGTAAGTACATTTTTGGCCATGCAATTATATGTTTAGTGATTTAAAGACCAAATCATCAAAAAATGAATTCGGACCCTGTTTTTCGCTGCAATTGGTCAATGAGGGAAAATGGCTTTTAAGAAAGCGTTGGTGCAAAGACCCTTCAAGAACATTGCTTGCCAAACTTTTAGGAAAAGGGTAACTCTCATCTACCTCTAATATCATTGAGCTCAGGCGATTGATCAATCTTTTGTAAATGGCGAAATAACCCTCTCGATTCTCGCTATCTACTTCTTTTGTCAAATATGATTTTGAATATTCGTTTACTACTATGTTGTTCAACTTCACCTCGTCTATATGCGAGTAAGTGGCGTCGAACTTTACGGGCCATGTAACGATCTTAATGGCTTTTTTTAGCTTTTCTTTCACGTTGGGCATGTTATTGGTGCCAAAAACCAACTGGCATTCTAACCAGCCCCAATGCCAAGAAGTAAGGTATAACAGCAACTTATGTTTGTTCTCAAAATACCGGTAAATTGAACTTTCGTTACTGGCTATTTTTACCCCTAGTTTTTTAAATGTAAAATGCTCAAAGCCGATTTCATCGATAAGCAATATGCTTTCTTTTACGATTCGTTTGCCTAAATCGCTCGTCTCGGGATCCTTTATGTACAGCCCTTCGTTGATTTGAATTTTTAAAGATTTTAAAAGATGGTCCATCATTTGTGTAGTTGAGAAGCGCAAAATTAATAGTAATACTATTATTAATTAAAAGTTTAACTTTTGTTTATGGATATTGTTTAAGTAAATGATTCGATGAATCTAGTTTTTGCCAAGTAGTTAAAATGGTGACATAATTCTTTGGGAAAGGCTGTTGTAATGAATTTTACTAGGAGATAAAGTTATTTAAGATGTTGATTTACAAGTGTTTTTGGAGTAGTATGCTACGGGGTGCTTCTGAGAGCCCATTACGAGGTTTTATCTTCTACTCTAGAAGGATTTCCATCATTTTTTGGGATATATGAGAAATGACCGCTAAACAAAATGATTTGATAAGGTTCATTTTTGAATATTAACTTGTGGGTATCACATTAGAAATATACCCTTAATTATGCCCTAAGAAGCTATTCAGTGTATCACTGCCTACCCGCACCGAAAATCTCATCTAACCGAATTTCTTTATCTTCAATAAAAGATTTTCCCGAAAATGAATGCTGAAGCCCTATTAGCCCATTTTGAGTCTTATTTACCCTTTGAGGAAGATGAAAAAAGTTTGATAAAAAGCAGAATTACGCATAAAGCGGTTAAAAGAAGGGAATTCATTCTGCAAACGGGCGAAGTCTGTAAATACTACACCTTTGTGGTAAAGGGCATATTAAGACTATTTGTTTTAGATGAAGAAGGTAAAGAACACAATATTCTCTTTGCCGGGGAGAATGAATGGATTTCGGATATTACGAGTTTTCATGCTACAAAGCCGGGAGTGTCCAATATACAGGCCTTAGAGTCTTCTGAAATTATTCAGATAGCCCAACAAGATCTCTATTTTCTTTATATAAACATTCAAAAGTTAGATAGAATCTTTAAGGTGATTACCGAGGAAAAATATGTTGAGCTACAGAACCGGGTGTTTCATACGATAAGCTCAACCGCTCATCAACGGTATTTGGCTTTTTTAGAGCAATACCCCAAATTGGCCTATAGATTACCCAACACCCAAATCGCTTCGTATTTGGGAATTACTCCTGAATTTTTAAGTATGATCAGGAAAGAGATGGTAAAGTCTGATTAGGGTAAGCCTGTTAAAAGTCGGTATAAATCAAATACACATGAGGGATTGAAAATAAGTTTGATTTTTATACTTTAACGGTATGAGCAAAACCAATTCTGCCCCGTCAACAAATTTTCTGAACAATTTAAAAAGAAAAGGAGCTATAGTGATAGAGATTCAACCTCATGCCAAAGGGTTTTTGAATTATTCTCGTAAAGGTTTTTATAAGATTGCTTTGGTAACGGGAAAAGCACTGATAAATCAAGCTCATGAAAAAATTCATCTTGATGGAACCTACCTGCGCTTTTCTACACCATATATTCCCTATTCTTCAGAAGTTCTTTCAGAAAAGTGGGAAGGTTATGCCTGTTACTTTTTGGAAGAATTTTTGTATCCCGGCCACCGGGTCAGCATTATGCAGAAAACCCCTTTGTTCAAAATCGGGGCAGCACCTGCTGTAAAGCTCACTATAGAACAAAAAGATAAAATTGCTTCTATTTTCCAAAATATGTTACATGAACAGTCAAGCACATACAAATTTAAGAATGATGTACTTAGGTCTCATATTAACTTATTGATTCATGAATCGATTAAAATAGATGACACCCTAAATTTTAAGCCTTATCAAAAAGCACCTATTAGAATTACATCGCGCTTTTTTGATTTACTGGAAGAACAGTTTCCTGTTGTAAGTCCATTAAAGCCTATAAAATTGGTCAGTGCCAGTGACTTTGCCGAGTGTATTTCTGTTCATGTTAATTACCTTAATAGAATGGTTAAGGATACAACAGGTAAAACGACGAGTCATCTCATCGCAGAACGGATTATTAAAGAAGCTGTTGCACTTTTGAAACAAACAGACTGGACAATTTCTGAAATAGCTCTTGCCTTAGGTTTTATTCAGTCAAATTATTTTAGTTCATTTTTTAAAAGGCACATAGGTCAAACTCCACAGGAATATAGAAGAGAATAGTTTTATTTTCAAAGTTCTTGGTTTGATTATTATATATATGGCTTATCATATCCATTTAATTTTGAAAATGACTTTAAAATTTAAATAATGGGCCACTCAAAAATCTATCTTACCATACTAACACTTACAACCGTATTTTTCTTGAGTTGTAACTCAAATCAAACCAGTAATTCAAAAGAACAGTGGTTCACTCATAGAGGAGACCTGGAAAGTTCAAATTATTCTGGGGCTGAACAGATAAAGGTTGATAATGTTAAAGACATAGAATTAGCTTGGTCTTTTAATATGAACGATATGCCAGATGGTTCTAGGGCTGGTTTAAGCCAATGTACCCCAATTGTTGTAAAAGGGGTGATGTACACGATGTCCGCAAAGGCCATTTTATATGCCCTTGATGCGGCCACCGGTAAGCAAATTTGGCAATTCGACCCTTTTAATGGCCAACAAGGCGGAGGTACCGTTCGTGGGGTTGCCTATTGGGAGAAAAATGGCGATAGTCGTATTCTATTCGGGGCGGGCCCTACATTGATAGCTGTTAATGCGGAAGATGGAAAACCTATTACCGACTTTGGTAAAAACGGAGCGGTTGATTTGCGAATAGGTCTGAGGGATGATCCTTCTGATCTGTTTACTGCCCTGACTTCTCCGGGGGTAATTTATGAAGACCTTTATATTGTAGGAGGTAGGTTAGAAGATCTTTATGGCTCTCCTCCCGGTTATATAAGAGCCTATAATGTAATCACCGGTGAGTTAACTTGGACATTTCATACCATACCTAAGCCGGGTGAGCCAGGTTATGAAACTTGGCCAAAAGAAGCCTACAAAACTGCTGGTGGTGCAAATAATTGGGCAGGAATGAGTGTAGATACTAAAAGAGGGTTGGTCTTCGCTTCTCTGGGTTCACCTTCTTATGATTTTTATGGGGCCGATAGATTGGGGCAAAATCTTTATGGTAATTGCGTCTTAGCCTTAGATGCAGCAACAGGAGATTATGTTTGGCACTACCAGACGGTGCATCACGATTTGTGGGACTATGACCTACCCGCACCACCTAACTTGGTTACCTTAAAAAAAGATGGAATAGATATAGATGCAGTGGCGCAGATTACTAAACAAGGGTTTGTTTTCGTATTGGATCGTGACACAGGCGAGCCCATTTTTCCCATAGAAGAAAAGTCGGTACCGGAATCATTTATGCCAGGGGAAAAAGCATGGCCCACACAACCCTTTCCAACAAGGCCTCTACCGTTTGCACGACAATATATGACGGTTGAAGATTTAAATGATGTCTCAGCTGAAAATAATCTAGCGCTTCAAAAACAGTTCGATTCACTTAGGTATGAGGGTATGTACACTCCGCCAGATTTAAAAGGAACCGTTATGATACCCGGTACCCGTGGTGGTGCCCAATGGGGCGGAGCGGCTTTTGATAAGGAAACCAATACCTTATATATCCGCTCTATGGATGTTGCCGAACTGATTACCATAGTAGAAAGAGACCCGGCAAAAATTAAGGCTACGTCAACCATTGAACAGGGTGGCAATTTGTATAAGAACTATTGTGCCGCTTGCCATGGCGCCAACCGTCAAGGTAATGGCGCGGTTTTTCCTGAACTAACCAACGTTAAATCAAGACTTTCAAAAGAAATAGCCAAAACAAAAATTACCGGGGGCGTTGGTCAAATGCCTGGCTTTTCTAGGGCTTTGACCGATGATGAAATTGAATCGTTATTGGCATTTTTATATGAGGAAGAAGACAGGGTAATTTCTGAAGAAGCGGCTTCCACTTCCCAAAATGACAAAATTGAATACTATAATATTTCTGGATACACTACTTGGATAGATCAAAGCGGTAACCCTGCCATAAAACCACCTTGGGGCACCCTACATTCTCTAGATTTATCAAGCGGGGAATATAACTGGCAAGTTCCTTTGGGAAATAATCCGGAATTGCAAAAAGATGGAGCACCATTAACAGGACTTGAGGGAAAATCAGGACCTATAGTCACTGCTGGCGGACTAATTTTTATTGGTGGGGCAGAAGATAAGCTGCTTAGAGCAATAGATAAATCTAACGGCCAAACTTTATGGGAATATGAGCTGCCTGCCATGGCAAATGCCACGGCTTGTACCTATGAAGTAGGTGGCAAACAATATGTTTCCATATCCGTTGGAGGAACAACGGAAAACCCTTCTGGTTCGGTGATGGCCTTTGCCTTAAAATAAAGTTGTTGAACCAAAGAAATTAAAAGCTAGTAAAGTTTTTATAAATCATTACAATTAAATAATTTAACATTCATGAATAGAAAATTTTATTTTTTGTCCGTTTTCTTCCTAGTTGTCGCGTCATGTAAAAATGATAAAAAGACTATGAATAATTCAGATACTGAAGTTATTGAAGAATCTAATATCATGCTGCCAAATATATTAACCGATGAAGAAAAATCGGAAGGGTGGTCTTTGTTATTTGACGGAGAGACTACCGAGGGTTGGCATTTGTATAATGATGTTGATGCTAAGCCAATTTGGGCAGCGATAGATGGTATACTTACTTGTGATCCTTTGAACGGTAATGGTGAGCATGGAGATTTGGTATCTGATCAATCCTACGAAAACTATGATTTTACCTTTGAATGGAAGATGACGGAAAGCGGTAACAGCGGTGTTTTTGTGAATGTTCATGAAAATGAAGAATTTGAAGAGGCCTGGTTTACCGGTCCGGAATATCAATTGTTGGATGCCAGTAATAAAGACTTTTCAATCGAAGAAAAGAGATCAGGTTGTCTTTATGGCTATGCTCCGCAATTAACCCCAACACCTACGAAAGCCGTTGGTGAGTGGAACACGGCTCGAATTATACAAGAAAATGGTAAAATAGAATTCTACTTGAATGGAAACCTTACGGCAAAAGCCGATTTTAATTCGCAAGAATGGAAAGATTATGTCGCCAATTCTGGCTTTAAGAACTTCCCTCATTTCGGTGCATCTACCAAGGGGCATATAACTTTGCAAGAATGGACATCCCCTGTTTGGTTTCGAAACCTAAAAATTAAAGAGCTGTAAATCCTGGTAAAGGCGACACCTACAAAGAACTAAAGGGCAATCAAAGCGATAAAATCGATGATTGCCTTTTTTATTTTCAAGAACTGTAGATGATATAAGTAAAACCGACTATGCATCACATTAGATGCAAATTCTTAAACTACTTTAAGGGCAGAAAGTATATGGGTGTCTCATTTTTGTAGCGAATTAAAAATGAAGCATTTCCATGAAATATTTACTTTCCATTCTCACACTTTTTTGTGGTGCGGTATTAACCCAAGCACAAACAATCAAACTAAAAAAACAATCTTTTGAGTTACATAATGTAACGGGGTCTATCATCAAATTTGAAGGTAATAAAGTCTTAAAAATCGAAAGGGACTAGAAGCTATTCCCTTTGATGAAAATAATATTGAAGCCACGGTAGATGAACCCCACTATGCGCGTTTAGTTGGTCTTGAAGATTTTGAAAATGGCTCTATTGAAGTTAAAATGTACAGCCAATTACAAGACCCTGCGCCTTACCCCGGTATTGCTGGTTTTATAGGCGTTTATTTTCGTATTCAGCCCGATGATTCGGCCTTTGAGGGTATTTACGTTCGCCCTAAAGTAGGTCGCGTAAACAATCAGCAGTACCGAAACCATGCGGTTCAGTACATTTCGTATCCGAACGCCAAGTTTGACATGCTCAGAAAATCTGACCCTGGTAAATACGAAGGCTCCGCTCCCGTAGCCCTTAAAGAATGGATTACCATGCGTATTGAGGTAAACGGTGATTTTGCCGAGATGTACATCAACAATGCTAAATACTCCACTTTTGTGGTAGATAAAATGCTCGGAAAACATAAGATTGGTGGGGTAGGGCTGTATGTTGACATAGGAACCATTGGGTATTTTAAAGATTTAAAGATTACTAAACGAGCCTTTGACCCCACCAAGAACAAAGAGGTTAAAGTGGATGATATTTGATTTCTTAAACTAGTTTAAGGGTAAAACACCTTGCTACCAAAGACCTTTGTTTTAAAATTAAAACACGAGTACAATGAGAAAGAAAATTGTAAAAAACAGCTTGATCGCACCTTTATTTTTATTTAGCGTATTGACCAATGCCCAAAGCAATGAAGAGCAAAAAGTAGCACAAACCGTAAAAGATTACTTTGCTGCGTTGAATGCCTCAAACATCGATGAATTAGTTAAACAGTTTACCAAAAAAGCGGTACTGCTTCCTACTGGAGCACCAACTGCAACGGGCACTGAAGAACTAATTGGCAATTATACCTATGTATTCAACACCATTGATTTTGACCTAGAAGTAACCATTGCCGATGTAGTTATTGCTGGTGATTATGCCTTTGTACGTTCTACCTCTAAAGGAACCATCCTTTTGAAAAAGGAAAATCAAAAATTAGCGCAAGACTTTAGGGAAGTGTTTATCTTGAAAAAATTAAATAACTATTGGAAAATCGATACCTATTCTTACAATCAATCAAAATAATTTAATCCTCTAACAGTATTCAACATGAAAAAATCACTCGTAATCCTATCCCTAATTTTGGGCGCTTTTGGCTCAGTTCATGCACAAACCGTATCCAGCCTCATAGAAGATTGGGAAAGGGCAAAGGCCTATACCTTAGAATATTTAGAAGCCATGCCTGCCGATAAATATGATTTTAAACCCACCGAAGACATTCGCTCTTTTTCGCAGCAAATGCTACACTTGACCGATGCCAATTACGGGTTTACATCGGCCGCGGTAGGAATTGAAAGCCCCATAGGTCAGGGAGAATCAGAAAAAAGCACCGACACCTCTAAAGAAAATGTAACCCAATTGGTAACCGATGGGTATGATTTTGTCATTAAGGGATTGAACGGAATGACCGATGCAGAATTAAAAGAAAGCATACAGTTATTCGGAAGATTCAAAATGACTAAAGCACAGGCTTTTGCTAAATTGTTCGAGCACCAAACCCATCATAGAGGACAAACAACTATTTACATTCGAATGGCCGGGATTACCCCACCTAACGAAAAATTATTTTAATCGATTATGAAAAAATACATTTTGGCTACAATATCATTTATTGTGGCAACGGCTATCAATGCACAATCTTTAACTTTTAAAAAACAAGAGTTTGAGCTTAAACATGTCACCGCTTCCATAGAAAAGGTAAAGGGAAAAAAGGCTATTAAAGTAGAACGAGATTTAGAAGCTTTGCCATTTGACCTTAAAAATTTAGGATCTACTGTAGATGAACCTACCTATGTTAAGCTAAAGAATGTTACTTTGGCAAATGGCACCATAGAGGTAAAATTATTGAGCAGGGTTCAGGCCAACACCACTTTTAAAGGTGCACAAGGTTTTATTGGGGTTGCATTTAGAATCAATGACGATGATAGTGCTTACGAATCCATTTACCTAAGACCCCGTGTTGGTAGATCAGATAGTCAATTTGCACGTAACCGTACAGTGCAATATTACGCCTACCCGGACCATAAATTCGACGTTTTACGTAACGAAACCAAAAAAGATTACGAAACCGCAGCACCTATTGCTTTAGACGAGTGGATTACCATGCGTTTGGAAATAAAGGACAAAAAGGTAAAAATGTTTCTTAATAATGAAGAATATGCCACCATGGTCATTGATGAAATGTTAGGAAGCACTAAAGAAGGCGCTATTGCACTTTGGGTAGATATTGGTACCGAAGGCTATTTTAGAGATTTGAAAGTAATTCAAGAATAAAAAATGAAATCACTTATTGTTTTAGCATTCCTACTGGTAGAAAATTCTCTTTGCTATTCTCAAACAAACACCAAAATACCCTACGGCAACAACCCAAAGGCAGGACATTATGTGCAAGCCGATGACGCTAAACTATATTATGAAGTGTACGGTGAAGGTAAAACCTTAATCATTTTACACGGTGGCATTTTAGGTTATATGGACGAGATGACCGATTTTATTGATAGGCTACAAAAAGACTACCAGGTAATCGCTATGGCTACCCGAGGGCATGGTAAATCTGAAATTGGCAGCAAGCCCATTACCTATGAACGTAGGGCCAACGATGTGTTGGCCGTTATCAATGCGGTAACCCAAGACAGCGTTATCGTATTGGGTTTTAGTGATGGGGCGTATACGGCCTATAAAGTGGCAAGCCTATTTCCTGAGCGAGTCAAAAAGATGGTCGCCATTGGCGCAGGCGAACAAACACCTGGCCTGCGTACCGTGAATTTTAATGGCCCCATTTTTGACCCCAATAATGAAATTTGGACGCAAAAGAAAAAGCTGATGCCCGAACCAGACCGATTAGTGCAATTCTGGAGGGATATGGAGCAGTTTTACAATTCTATGGCGGCGGATAAAGCTTTGTTCATGAGCATTAAATGTTCAACTTTGGTCTTGTCTGGTGAACTGGACCGTAATGCGCCACTGGCCACGGTAATCGCGGCCTACCAGATGATTCCGAACAGTCAACTAGCAATTATACCCAACACAGGGCATGTTACCTTTATGGAAAATTTTGATACTGTTTGGGCGTGTATAGAACCTTTTTTGTCCGTAGAATAGATAGAATCATTTTTTGAAGAGTTAAAAAAGGGTCTATTTTAAATTCTAAAGGGTTTATTGCTCCGTTTTATCTTTGGGTGAGATTCTGTACCGAATCTCGGTAGGTTTCACCTACGGCCAGTTCTTTATCCCCCAAATAAATACTATTCTTTCGAATCGCCGTAATTTCGTTAATAGCTACCGAATAAGAGCGATGTATTCGAATGAATAGATTTTCAGGTAACTGACCTTCCAATTCTTTAAAGGTCATTCGAACCACTAAAGGTCGTTCAGATTTTTTTAGATGAAACTTGATATAGTCCCCATAACCTTTCATCCAGATGATATCATCAAATTTTATTTTCACCTGACTGTGATCAGAATTTACGAAGAAGTGGTCAGATGGTTGGCTTTTTTGTAAAGACTTGGGCGCTTCCTTTAATTCTTTCAACTCTTTCGCACGGTTGCAAGCTCGCATAAATCGGTCTAAGGGTACAGGTTTTACCAAATAATCGACAACATCTAAATCGTAGCTATCTACGGCGTATTGAGAGTAGGCTGTTATAAAAATGACCAGTGGACGTTCTTTTAGGCCAGAAATATATTGAAGGCCCGTCATGCCAGGCATTTGAATGTCGATAAAAATGAGGTCTGTCTGCTCTTTCTGCATTAGCTCCATAGCCTCAAAACAATTATTGCACGTACCCACGAGCTCTAAAAAAGGCAGTTTTGAAATATTGTCTTCCAGTAAGCTTAATGCCAATGGTTCATCATCGACCGCAATACATCTGATCATGACTTATAAGTTAACTTTAAATCTACTTTAAACCATTCGCCATCAGAATCTATTTCTAGTTCGTGCATGCCGTCATATAGTAATTGAAGCCTGCGTTTAACATTGGCCAGCCCGATACCCGAAACGCCGTCTTTTGTAGTATTTTGGGTCTCATACCTATTCTTGACCTCAAAATGTAGGCGACCTTTGTCGCTAATGATATGAATGGCTATTTCCGGCTTTTTCAACATTCCCGTGCCATGCTTGAAAGCGTTCTCAACAAACGGAATCAAAAGCATCGGTTCTATGGTGTGCCAGTCTTCTATTTCATGAATATTCAGATTAAGCTGTAGTCGGTCACCAATTCGTAACTGTTGCAGTTCAATGTAGCTTTTCAAGTATTCTATTTCACTTTTTAAAAGCACTTTCTCCTCTGTTTGATACAGCATGTACTTCATAATCGAAGATAATTTGTGAATCGTGGGCTCAAGTTGATTGCTTTTTAACCGTGCCATAGCGACCATATTGTTGAGTACGTTGAACAAAAAGTGCGGACTTATCTGCGTACGAAGAAAAGAGAGTTCAGATTTTAAGGTTTCGTTATTTGCCTCTTGTACCAACTGCTCGGTTTTTGCCCTGTCCTGAACCGTTTTTACTATGATACTGACAAGTGTGGTCAAGAGAAATACGATGGAATTATGCCACGCAGAGCCTAAAAATTGAAATTCTATCGAATCGCTCACAAATAAGTGAAAGACCAACCGGCGCACGCCCAAAACACCTAGGTACATGATCAGTTGCAATAAGATGAACAAAAGGTACTTTCCGCGAAAAAGTAATTTGGGAATGATTACTTGTGTGTTCAGGTAGAAGAACAGCATCCAGAAAAAAAGCATGAAAGAGTTGAGGTATAAAAAGGCCCAATCTCTATCAGAAAGGGGACTTTCGTTTTCACGCATCCATGCAAAAAGAAAAGGTAGCAGAATCAAAATGCCCCAAACCACTATATGAGGAATGATATTTCTATATTTTTTCGGAATATTAAAGTTGAAGTTCATCATCTGGGCAAATACAGCATAAGATACTAATTTAGTCAACTCTTCAGAAAGTTGATCTAAGTTCGGTTCATAAACAAGGCGACCTGGGGCAAATACCCTAGGTCACCTATAACAAACAATGACGTAGTTACGACATCAATCTTAATTCTTTATTTTTTGGCGATATACCTTATCGCCTTGTACAACCACTACCTCGTAAGTGCCTTTTAATGCCTTTTCAAAGTTATAACTGCGTTCAACCGTCAAATCTCCTTCAAACTTATCTTCGTGGGTAATATATCCATCTGGGTTGATGATGTTGACAAGAACAGGCTTTCTCTCAAGGTTTAGAAGGCTAAGGTTCAGGCGGCCATCTTTAGCCTGAAAAATTTCGTGAGCGGCATCTTCTTTGGTATCCAATATGGTTAATTGGCTTTTATCTACATCTAAGGTGTACTTAAGAGATTTGTCCTTCATCTTTACCATGAATAAATAGCGGCCATCCGCTAGCTCTTCAAGATTAAAAGATTTAGAGTAGTTGCTATAGACCTCTTCTTTGAACAAGGTCTGAAGATTGTTGTCTAGAATAGTAATTTTTGCCTCTTCCTGCGAATTGCCAATCTCTAAAAGAACACTCTTTTTAGATTCTGACTTTTTTAGTTCAACGATGGGGTTATTGGCCATTGCGGCCAATGGGGCAATCAATGCGACACCGATAAGTGCATACTTTTTAATTGTTTTCATCTCTTTATATATTTTAGGTTTATATTAGATTTTGGTTCAAAAGTAGGGCGAGATGTAGGGCCAAATGAGAAAATGAGACGAAACCGAAAAAGTCTGCGACGAACTCGGAAAATAGAAGCGATGTACACCATCGTATTTCTTGTAATCTATTCTTTTTGAGCAGGTTGTTTTCTGTTTTTTTATGGAAAGGAAACTGTAAAAAGGGGAGTAGGTAATCCTTTTTCTGATGATAAATAAAGACTCAAATGAAGATATCTAAATCGTATGCTGAACATTATAAATGGGGAGATGAGTGTTGTGGGTGGCATTTGGTAAAATCACCCGATTTAAGCATTATCGAAGAGTTAATGCCGTCTGGAACAGTTGAAAAAAGGCATTATCACCAAAAAGCGCAACAATTTTTCAGAATACTGAGTGGTAAAGCTACTTTTGAGATTGATGGTGAAACGGTTGTTGTAGATGAAGGCAATGGCATTCATATACCCCCTAAATCGGTTCACCGAATCAGAAATGATGAAAATGTCGATTTAATCTTCTTGGTTATCTCGCAACCTACTACAAGAGGTGACCGTTTTGATTTGGAGGAATAGGATGGTAAGTGGCAGGTGAATTTTAAGGCGTAGAAGGTTTTAGGCGATAGAAATAAGGGGCTTTGTTATTGGCGCCGGTATATTTTTTTTCCAAACGTTCTAAAACTCCTAAATCCAACATTTTCTTTTGAAAGTTATTTCTTCTAAAAGGGCGATCGTAGACGGCCTCATAGACCTGTTGAATTTCTTTCATGGTAAATTTATCGGGTAGCAAATTGAAACCGAGAAGATTTTCATCTAAGTTAAGTTGCAAGGCCCTATAAGCCTTTGATGTTTGTTCGTTGTGGTCAAATATCAAATCGGGAAGCTCATTAAAATCGTACCATTCCAATGAATGGTCTAAACCACTTTTATTTAGTTGTACTTTATTGATATCAACTAAGGCATAATAGCCGATCGAGATGAATCTTTTTGAGAACCAAGTCAATCGCTCGTTTCCCATTTCATCGTTAGGCTTTAATTCTGGGTTGAAGGCAAACAGCTGGGCCATAAATTTTGAATAGTTTCTGTCTTTTTCACCAAACACCCAAAATTGTTGAAGATAAATTTCTTTGAGGCCTGTTCTTTCTGTCAATATGCGATGTGCAGACTGATCGATACTTTCATTCTGATAAACGAAACCAGCAGGCAGGGCCAAGAAATCACCTTTGAAATTTAATTGTGATATGAGAACCTTTAGCCGTTTCTCTTGGTAGCCAAAAATGGTACAATCAATAGAAAGTTGTGAAATTAGTTCGTCTGCTTCATAAATTCTCATAGCCCATCAATTACTTATAGGTTGATTCAAAATTAAATCTAGCCTTTTTCATTTTAATGATTTTCAAAGATAAATTTTATTGTCTTTTTAAAAGACAATAAAAAATTTTAATATATTTGATTGATTCTGTAGTGGTTAAGAATAGGGAAGGGTTACTGGTTAAAGTTAGGGCTCGAAAGCACCTCCCTATACATCATTAAGTCGAAGATTTAAATTAAGCCTTCATATAGCCTTTAACATTTTCAAATATGCCAACTTAAACACCTTTTTATGAGATACAAATATTTAGTCTTGACCCCTTTCTTACTAGTCATTTATTCCTGTAAAGAAACTAAAAGTGATGAACTGAAAACACCTAAGCTTGAACTTGAGAGCTTAAAACATATCGCCGATGTCGAGGAGCGGTATCAATCGGTAAATGTAGAAATGTGCGAAGTAGTGGGAGGGGAATTTTGGATTCCCTATGATTTAATCGATACGGCAGCGGTTAAAGCAAGGGGTTTTTCAGCATTAAAGAGAAAGATACCGGCCATTGATTTATACGATGAGAAGTTAAGGATGCTTACTTCGGCTTTGGGCCCCATGTATATTAGGGTGAGTGGTACTTGGGCAAATACGACTTATTTTCAGGATAATGACCTACCTAAAATGACAAAAGCTCCAGAGGGTTACGAAAATGTCTTGACCCGAAAAGAATGGAAGGGCGTTATCGATTTTTGTCAATATTTAGATGCAAAACTGGTTACTTCATTCGCCATAAGTGAGGGAATGCGTGATCAGAAAGGAAATTGGACCAATGCACAGATAAAACCCTTATTGGAATATACCAACCTACTCAAAGGTGAGATATATGCATCTGAAATGTTCAACGAACCGTCTCACTCAAGTCATGGTGGGGCACCGGAAAATTATGACGCCATTGATTATGCCAACGACTTTAAAGCCTTTAAAGAATATGTCTCTGTTGCTGCGCCAGACATGAAAATACTAGGGCCGGGATCAACAGGGGAGGGAGGTATACTTGGGGGTAACGATTCTACAATTACCACAGATAAAATTCTATCGGCCAAGCCTATTCCTGAATTTGATATTTTTAGTTATCATTTCTATGGAGGTGTATCTCAACGATGTATGGGGCAATTAAGCCCAGAGAACGCTTTAAATGATGAATGGCTCTCTAAAACAGAAGATGGCCTAAAGTTCTATGAAGAAGTACGTGACACTTACTTACCAGATGCCCCCATTTGGTTAACCGAAACGGCCGAAGCCGCCTGTGGGGGGAATCCTTGGGCTGTCACTTTTCTTGATACTTTCCGGTATTTAGAACAAATGGGCAGATTGGCAAAAAAAGGTGTTCAAGTGGTAATGCACAATACATTGGCTGCTAGCGAATATGCTTTGCTAGAGCAAGACACACACGACCCAAGACCGAACTATTGGGCAGCCCTGTTATGGGGTAGACTTATGGGTACCCAAGTTTTCGATATGACAATTAATATCGAGGGCATAAATGTATATGTCCATAATTTGAAAGGTGCTAACGGTTATGCCGCTTTACTGATCAATCCTTCAGAAAAGGCCGTTGATTTTCACTTGACTCAAAATGCAGAGCAATATTTGCTTACCGCAAAAGAATTGGTTTCTAAAGAAATTCAATTAAATGGAAAAGTTCTAAAGTTAGAATCCGATACGACCATGCCCGATATCAAAGGTGTTTCCGTTTCAAAGGGTGAACTATCCGTTCCTGCGCATAGCATTATGTTTTTGACCTTTCAAGGAAAATAGGGTAGGGGCCAAGACTTTCCGGTAATTTATAAAGTTGCACATTTTTTAGCGTCAAATCAGAGACTATATCAATTCAAATGACGAAACTCTTTGGGTGAATGCCCAACTTGCTTTTTGAACAAGCGGCTAAAGTGCTGCGGATATTTGAAACCTAGCTCGTACGCAATTTCGCTAACAGATTTGTTGGGATCAAAAACCTTGCTTTTGGCCACATCTATCAATTTTGATTGAATGTATTCTTGGGCAGAGTTTCCTGTTTCTTTTTTTACCAAATCACCGAAATAATTGGAAGACAAACTTAATTGGTCGGCAAAATACCCTACCGAAGGTAGACCATGCTTTTGGGGTTTCTCAGAATTAAGGTAATCGCTCAATAACGAATCAAACTTTTGCAATGCACCTTGATGCGGAATTTCCCTTGTTAAAAATTGACGGTCGTAAAAACGAAGACAATAATCGAGCAATAATTCAATATTACTTACAATCAGCTTTTTGCTGTGCTTATCTAAGTTTTGCTCTAACTCGTACTGAATTTTGTCCAAAACACTAAGAATAAGACTTTGTTCCCTAGCCGATAGGTGCAATGCCTCCCTTACACTATAGGAGAAATATTTATAGCTTTTCATTTTACGTTCCAAATCGGTGCCTAATAATAAATCAGGATGAAAAACCAATGCATAGCCTTTAGGCACATAATCGGGATCATAACTTAATCCCACTTTTTGACCAGGTTCAACAAAGACCATAGAGCCTTCATCAAAATCATACTCTCCGCCGCCGTATTTCAATTTACAGTTCTTGGCCATTTTTAAGAAAACGGCATAACAATCGTAATGCAGGCTATCATATAGATAATCAGGATGTGAATTTGATTTCTCATAATCTAAAACTCCTATAAGTGGGTGATCAGGTTTTGAATTTCGCCAGTTAAAGTAATCGGCTACCGATTTAATATGATACACATTTTCCATATCAAAAATTGAATTATATGATAAAGATAAGTGATTGAACAATGCTTGTCACCTGTCGACCATCGAATCGGTAATAATGGTACAAACATCCGTAATATGGGTATTAAATTGGGTTTCAAAGGCACTTACATTTGTACTGGATTAATAAGTCAACTGTAAATTTTACTTTCTGGAAAGTTTCACCACTCGATAAAAAGTCAAAAACCCTAACGAGGTTTAAAAATTAAATAAACTTCCATCTAAGACTAGTAATTCTATCAAACAGAGACACAGTTAGGGATAGCACTCGAAAAGACTGATAGAGATGATTAGTATTTAATGTTTTGAAAAATCAATAGTGACCAAGTTCTCTTGAAAATTGCAAGATGACTTAAAGGCAAATATGAAAGGCCAACATTGGTTAAAATTCAAACTGCACCGCGAAGGGCTAACTAGAAAGGATTAACGCAAACACTATATTTCTAACTTATGCAAAACGTAGTTTTTAACAACGGGGTAGAAATGCCCATTTTAGGATACGGGGTCTTTCAAATACCCGATTACGAAGAATGTAAAAAGTCAGTATTGGCGGCTTTGGATGCTGGTTATCGTAGTATAGATACCGCACAGGCCTATGGTAATGAAGAAGCGGTGGGCGATGCCATTAAAGAAAGTGGTATCGAAAGAGATGAAATATTCATTACCACAAAATTATGGATTTCCGATTATGGCTATGACCGCGCCAAATTGGCCTTTGAACGCACTTTAAACAAGCTGCAACTAGATTACTTGGATATTTACTTATTGCACCAACCGTTTAACGATGTGTATGGATCTTGGCGCGCTTTGGAAGAACTGAACCGAGTTGGTAGAATTCGTGCCATAGGGGTTAGTAATTTCTATCCGGATAGGCTGACGGATTTAGCGGAGTTCAATGACATTATACCTGCCTTGAACCAAATTGAGACCCATCCGTTTTATCAGCGTGAAGAAGACCAAAAGACCATGCAAAAACTAGGCGTGCAACATGAAAGTTGGGCTCCTTTTGCCGAAGGTCAATCCGATTTCTTCAACAATGACATACTCAAGAAAATTGGGGGCAATTATGGAAAATCAGTTGCCCAGGTAACTCTGCGATGGATGATACAACGCAGTATAGTGGTCATTCCTAAATCGGTTACACCATCAAGAATCAAAGAAAATTTCAATGTTTTTGATTTTGAACTAACCGAAGCAGAAATGAAGACTATCGCTGAAATGGACACCCAAAAAAGTCATTTTTTTGACCATAGAGACCCTGAACGAGTGTCTTGGTTTAAATCCCTCATATAATTAAACAAAGCATAAATAAAAATTAATGGAAACAACAACGATAAAAGCCTTAGGAACAACGGCCAATAACGAGCCGTTAAATGAGATGACCATTGAACGTCGTGAAGTGCAACCCCATGATGTGGAGTTTGAGGTGCTATACTGCGGTATTTGCCATTCTGACCTTCACCAAATACATAACGATTTTGGCCATACGGCCTATCCTATTGTACCGGGTCACGAAATTGTGGGCAAGGTCACCAAAATTGGTAGCCAGGTCACTAATTTTAAAGTAGGTGAATTGGTAGCCGTAGGATGCATTGTAGACTCTTGCAGACATTGCCAACATTGCGAAGAAGGCCACGAACAATACTGTGAAGAATTCCCCACCTTTTCGTTCAATTCTCCCGATAAGTATTTAGAAGGAAAAATGACCTATGGTGGTTTTGCCAAAACCTATGTGTGCGAAGACAAGTACGTGTTGCACATGCCAGATTTTAAAGATTTGGCCAATGGCACTGTTGGATTGGCCGCCGCCGCACCGCTATTGTGTGCGGGTATTACAGTATATTCCCCGTTACGCTATTGGAATGCCGGACCCGGTAAAAAAGTAGGCGTTTTAGGTATTGGTGGTTTGGGCCATTTGGCCATTAAAATTGCCAAGGCCATGGGTGCAGAGGTTACGGTGTTTACCACCTCACCGGCTAAAGTTGAAGATGCCAAAAGATTGGGTGCAGACTATGCGGTCTTGAGCAAAAATGAAGAAGAAATGCAAGCCTATCGTGGTACGCAAGATTTTATTATTGATACCGTTTCGGCCAAACACGATGTAAACACCTATTTAGGGTTGTTAAAAATCGAAGGTACTTTGGTTTTGGTAGGCCTACCACCAGAACCCTTGGAAGTGGGAGCCTTCAACGTGGTAATGGGCAGACGCAGTTTTGCGGGTTCTAACATTGGTGGTATAGCCGAGACCCAAGAAATGTTGGATTTCTGTGCCGAACACGATATTACCGCTGAGGTAGAGGTGATTTCACCTTCACAAGTCAACGAAGCTTTTGAACGCCTAGAAAAAGGCGATGTAAAATATCGATTTGTAATTGATATGGATACGCTTTAATACAAATAACAAAAACACAGATAATGAAAAACAAAAAGAATCATTCAAATAACAATGGAATCAGTCGTAGAGAATTTGCCTCTCGTTCTGCCCTTGGTTTGGCCGGCTTGACAGTGTCTTCTACCTTAGGTGTGGTTGCGCAAAATACCAAAACTAACATGAGCGGTACCAGTACCAATACTACTAACCGTATGTTGGGCGACCTTGAGGTTTCGGGAATTGGTTTGGGCTGTATGAGTATGAAGAGTGGCAGTTACAATCCGCCAAGAGATAAAAGTGAAATGATTCCCGTAATCCGTGGTGCCGTTGATTTAGGGGTTACGTTTTTTGATACGGCAGAGGTGTACGGCCCTTTTACCGATGAAGAATTGGTGGGCGAGGCTCTACAACCGGTTCGTGACCAAGTGGTCATTGCCAGTAAATTCGGGTTCAATCTAACTTCGGGCAGTAGAAGTGGCAGAAACAGCAAACCGGCGAACATAAAAACCGCGGTCGAGGGTATGCTCAAGCGTTTGCGCACAGACCGTATCGACTTATTATACCTGCACCGCGTTGACCCCGAAGTACCTGTTGAAGATGTAGCCGGTACGGTAAAAGAATTGATTAAGGAAGGAAAAGCATTGCATTTTGGCCTGTCGGAAGTAGCGCCAGATACCATTCGCAGGGCACATGCCGAACAAAAAGTAGCGGCCGTTCAGAGTGAATATTCCATGATTGAACGGGTTTTGGAAAATCAGGTTATTGATACGTGTGGCGAACTAGGTATTGGTTTTGTACCGTGGGGCGTAGTGAATAGAGGATTTTTAGGAGATAAATTCAACGAATACAGTCGTTTTTCAGATGATTCAAGATTTTCATCGGTACCTTATTTCACCCCTGAGGCCATAAAGGCCCACATGCCGGTATTAACTTTGGTGAGGGAATGGGCGCGTAAAAAAGACGCTACCCCAGCACAAATAGCTTTGGCATGGGTGATGGAACAAAAACCCTATATCGTACCCATACCAGGTACTACCAAGTTGCACCACATGAAAGAGAATATGGGCGCTTTGAACATACAATTCACAGTCCAAGAATTACAAGAATTTAGAACGGAATTAGAGAAAATTCCGTTAATAGGTGTTCGTGCCCCAGAAACGGCATTAACAGACCGTTAAAAAAACATGGTTGTTGATAGAAGAGACACTAAATTGAGGTGATGAACCGAATGAAAATGATGAGAATTTAGTGCTTCCCTTCTCAGTTTCCTGATCTACTTGGCCAATCGCTCAAGGGCTTTCAGTAAAAATGGTAGGAATATCCGTAATCTGGGTATTACCTCGTGTAGTACTGATGAATATTTTTGGTAAAACTAAATTCTAGAAAGCGGTGGTGACCAAAAACGGATATATTTCAAAAGGCCTTTACCTCATTCTTCTGTGTTTATTCCCTGGGTATTCTTTTGCTCAAGATGTATTTAAAAGTATTCAGGCAAAACACGTTTCCGAAGCCATCAATGTAGATGGGGTAATGGACGAGCCCATTTGGCAAACAGCGGAAGTTGCGGGCGACTTTCAACAATTTTTCCCATCAGACCAAGTGTCGGCTGAACACAGTACACAGGTAAAAGTGTTGTATTCAGACACGCATTTATATATTGGTATTTATGCGGAGAAAGCACCGGGTGATTATGTGGTTTCTAGTTTAAAAAGAGATTTCGGGGCGACCACCAATGACAATATTTCGTTGTTGTTCGACACCTTTAGTGATGGTACCACTGCGTATTTTTTTGGGGTCACCCCCTATGGAGTTCTAAGAGAAGGATTGGTTTCTGACGGTGGAACCACTTTTAATAACACTTGGGACATTAAGTGGCAGGCCGAAGCGACCCGGTTTGATGACCATTTTGTAATCGAGGTCGCCATACCCTTCACTTCGATGAAATTCCCCGAAGGAACTACCTCGTGGCGGTTTCGCCCTTACCGATGGAATAATCAGGTAAATCAGCAAGACAGTTGGGTCAAAGTGCCGCAGCAGCAATTACTGTCCAGTTTGGCCTATATGGGTGAACTTACCTTTGAAAAACCGTTAGGCGAATCGAGAATGCCCATAGCTCTTATTCCTTACATCAACCTGTTGGCCGATAAAGACTACTCGATCAACGAAAGTGAAACCAAATTTAAGACCGGTGGCGATGCCAAGATTTCTATTGGCAACGGAATGAATTTAGACTTGACCCTGAATCCTGATTTTTCCAATGTTGAGGTTGATGATATTTTCACCAATTTAACGCGCTTTGAAGTTAGGTTACCCGAAAAGCGTCAATTTTTTATTGACAATAGCGACCTTTTTGAAAACTTTGGTAATTCATTTAACGAAGCTAGACCCTTTTTTTCTAGGAGGATAGGGTTGGCCCGTGATGCCGATGGTAATTTGATACAGAACGATATCATCGGTGGTGCGCGTTTAAGTGGTAAACTAAATAAAGATTGGCGTTTGGGCTTTTTAAACCTTCAGACCGCACGGGACGAAGGGAATGAGATAGCATCTAACAATAACATGATGCTGGCCGTACAACGTAAGATTGGGGCTCGTTCAAATATTGGTGCGTTTTGGGTAAACCGCCAAGTGGTAGGCGACGAAGATTATATAACTCCTGAGGAAAATTACAACAGGGTGGTGGGTGTTGATTACAACTTGGCTTCTGCCGATAACATCTGGAACGGAAAATTCTATTTGCACAAATCATTTCAACCCGACGATTCGAAAGGAAACTTATCATCACAGGCCACGGTGACGTACAATCCGAGAAACTGGCGAATTATTGAAGACTTGGTGTATATAGACCAAGATTTTCGGGCAGATTTAGGTTTTGTGCCCAGAACCGACATTTTAAAATGGGGTAATGGCATTCAATACATTGCCTATCCAAAAAAAGGAATTTTCAATACCCATGGTATTCGCGCCTTGTCGGTGATGTATTGGCGACCAAGTTTAGATTATCAAAATACGGATCGTAGGTTGAGCTTAAGTTGGGAAACCGATTTTAAGAATCAGGCATCCGCAGAGGCTTTTTTCACCAATAACTATATCTTTTTGACGGGTGCTTTTGACCCTACTCGAACTCTTGGGGCTACCCCATTGCCTGGCGACCAGGGCTATCATTTCAATCAGTTAAGTTTTGAATATCAATCCAATAACAGCAACATACTCACTTATGGGGGTACTGCCACTATCGGAAGGTTTTTTAACGGAGAAATCACGGCGGTAGGTGGCCAAGTAGGTTTACGAATTCAGCCCAAAGCACAAATAAGTTTGGGATTGGATTACAACGGAATTCGATTGCCCGATCCCTATGCAGATGCCAATATTTTCTTTGCGACTTTACGTTCCGAAATTACCTTCAGCAAAAGCGTGTTTTGGACGACCCTTGCACAATACAGCAACCGGCAGGAGAATTTCGGAATCAACTCGCGGTTGCAATGGCGTTTTGCCCCATTGTCAGATTTGTACTTGGTGTACAATGATAATTATTTTACGAGTCCGTATAGTCCGAGGTTTAGATCTATTAATTTAAAGTTGACTTATTGGCTTAACATATAAACTAAAACAATACTATTATGAAACAATTAGTTCTATTTTCTCTTTTGTCTTTTTCAGCCGCTCTATCTGCTCAAAATTCAGATTACACTGTTTCTTCCTATTTAACCGAAGGTAACAAGGCGCCCAACACCCATTATATCGGGGAAGCCTGGTTGAACCATGTTTTGGAAGCAGACGATGATTTAAGCTATAACATCACCAAGGCCACTTTTAAGGCAAATTCTACCCTTGATTGGCATAAGCACGAATCGGTACAAGTACTGGTAATCGTAGAGGGCGAAGGTTATTATCAAGAGAGAGGTAAAGAGCCTATGATCTTGAAAGAAGGAGATGTTATTAGATGTGAAAAAGACACAGAGCACTGGCATTCATCTTCAAAGAAAAACGACGTGACCTATTTGGCAATTTATGGTGGTGAAACCCCTACGGTATGGACCGAGGTACTTTCACAAGAATATTACGACGGCGTTTCCAGAAAACTAGATAATTAGAAGAAGTCTTAAGGTTTGAGGGCTTTCAAAAATACCAATCTTATTGATTAAAAATAAAGAATAATGAAAACAAGAAAGTTAGGAGGAAGCTTAGAAGTCTCTGCTATGGGGCTCGGCTGTATGGGTATGAGTTTTGGTTACGGTCCTGCTAAAAGTACCGAAGAAATGATTCAGCTCATTTGTAAGGCTGTTGATTTGGGGGTTACCTTTTTCGATACGGCCGAGGTATATGGGCCATATACGAATGAACTTTTGGTCGGCGAAGCCTTAGAACCTTTTAAGGGGAAGGTGAAAATTGCTACCAAATTTGGATTCAATTTTATTGATGGAAAAATGGAAGGATTGAATAGTCGGCCAGAGAATATTCGAAAAGTGGCCGAGGAAAGTTTAAGACGATTGCGGGTAGAAACCCTTGATTTATTTTACCAACATCGGGTGGATCCGAACATTCCGATAGAAGATGTGGCCGGCACCGTAAAAGATTTGATTGCAGAAGGTAAGGTGCAACATTTTGGCCTGTCGGAAGCTGGTGCGAATACTATCAGAAAGGCCCACGCCGTACAACCTGTCACGGCCTTGCAAAGTGAGTACTCGATGTGGACGCGGAAACATGAAGCTGAAATTATACCGACCATTGAAGAATTGGGCATCGGGTTGGTGGCTTATAGTCCGTTGGGCAAAGGTTTTCTTTCAGGTAAAATCGATGAAGAAACCAAATTTGAGGAGGGCGATATTAGAAATGTATTGCCAAGATATACAGAGCAGGCTAGAGAGGCAAACAAAGTATTATTGAGACTATTACATGAATATGCTATGGTAAAAAACGCAACACCAGCGCAAATTGCATTGGCTTGGGTTTTACATCAAAAACCTTGGATTGTTCCCATTCCCGGCACTACAAAATTACATCGCTTAGAAGAAAACTTGAAGGCTGCAAATATTGAACTGTCTGTTTCCGAATTACAAGAAATTGAAAGGGCTTCAGCTGAAATTAAGATTGTTGGTGATAGGTATACGGAGCAGATGGAAAAGGCCACCGGTTTATAAATAGATGCCTACATGAGTTCCTTCCAACCCTCCAAGCCGAAAACCTATCTTGAAATAGGACGTAACTTTTTGAATATATCGGAAGGACAGTTTCCTATAAATGAGCCTTCACAGATTATAAAGTTTCGAACAGCTTCTGACTTTGCCAATGAACTTAATATTCATGTGAACCACCTGAATAGGTCGGTAAAGCTTTTAACGGGTCATACTACCACAGAGAATATTAACCAGGCCATCTTAAAGGAGGCAAAAAGGTTGTTAAGGAGAAACCAATGGCCAATTCATATAATAGCTATGGTTCTAGCCTTTAAAGAAGCGACTCATTTCAGTAATTTCTTCAAAAGGAATATTGGGCTGAGTCCTACCGAATTTCGTTCTGAAAAAGTAGATAGGTCTCAGTAGTTACTTCATCAATTCAACATCCGATAATCGCTTGGGGAGTACCCCACTTTACTTTTAAATAGCCGTGTAAAATGTTGCGGATGCTTGAAACCCAACTCATAGGCAATTTCGCTAATGGTTTTATCGGGATCAAAGATTTTATCCTTAGCAATTTCAATTACTCTATACCGAATAAATTCCATCGCGCTTTTTCCTGTCTCCTTTTTAACCAAATCACCAAAATAGTTGGGCGATAGGTGCTGTTCTTGGGCAAAATGGCTCACCGATGGCATCCCTTCCTTTCGGGCCTTACCTGTTCGGATATAGGCGTTCAGTGAAGATTCAAATTGCTCAATGACACCAAGGTTGGCCGAATCACGAGTTATAAATTGCCGGTCATAAAACCGGTTACAGTAATTCAGGAACAATTCGATGTTTGAGACAATGACACCTTTGCTATGCTTGTCAATATTCTGTGAGAGTTCATAGGAGATTTTATCGAAGCAATCGAGTACTATTTGCCTTTCTTTTAAAGAGAGGTGCAGTGCCTCATGTAATTCATAGGAAAAGAAGGAATAACGCTCTATTATATTACCTAGGTGTGTACCGCGAATCAATTCAGGGTGAAACAATAGTGCATGCCCCGAAGGCTTTATATTAGTATCCAAATTTGAAATATCGACTACTTGGCCCGGACCAAGAAATACTAATGTACCGTCTTGATAGTCGTAGTTTTGTCGACCATACTTCAATATGCAATTTTGCCCCTGCTTTAGAAATGCGGCATAAAAGTGGTACCGTACTGCCCCTGCTTTTTTATTTACAGACCATTCACCATCATTAAGATTGATGACACTCACCAAAGGATGTAGTGCCGAAAGATTGAGTCCGGAGCAATAATCGTTTATCGTAAACAAATCCACAATATCGTTCATGCCAGTCCCTTTTTTGATAAAGTTAACATTTGCCTCCCAAATAAATAGCATAAAGAAATGTGAATCCGTAATGTGGGTAGGTATTTCCGTAAAATGGGTATGTAAATTGAAATGAGCGGTTTGTATTTTTGAGAGAGCTCATTTAAAACACATATAAAATGAAGAATTTTGTAGTAGTTTTCTTTATAGTCATAAGTAGCACCTCTCTATTCTCGCAAGGTGCAGACATTCAAACCGAGATTAAAGAACTTTCCAAACAAAAATGGCAATGGATGGCGGAAAAGGATGTTGACAAACTGGCTAACTTATTCCATGAAAAAGCAAAATTTGTGCATATGAGCGGATCCTGGAAAAAGGACCGGGAACTTGAGATTATTCAAACAGGAAGCATTTGGTATAAGCAGGGTTGCCAAAAAAGACCCAAAGAAGGAAAGATTGGATATTATTCAAAAAGCCGTAGAGGCTAGAGAACTTCATTAACTAATCGTACACTCATGAAAATTCAGTATATCCTATTTCTTTTTCTATCCTTTTGCCTATCGTTAGAGACAATTGGGCATAGTCCGATTTCAACCACTCCTGCCACTTCAGAAAAGAATTTAATTCTTTACTTATCAAGAACACAAAATACCAAAACAGTAGCTCAAATGATACAGGAAGAAGTGGGGGGAGATTTGGTGGCGCTCGAACTTGAAACTCCGTATCCAGAAAATTATCAGGAGATTGTTTCTCAGGTGGCCAAAGAGAACGAGACCGGATTTTTACCGCCTTTGAAAACCAAAGTAAATCTTGAACAGTACGAAACTATTTTTTTGGGCTTTCCAACGTGGGGTATGAAATTGCCTCCGCCAATGAAAAGCTTTTTAAAGTCAAATGACTTGGAGGGAAAAACGGTCTTACCCTTTAATACCAATGCCGGTTACGGCGTGGGCAGTAGTTTTGAACAGGTAAGGCAATTATGTGAAAACTGTAACGTAAAGGAAGGTTACACTACTAAGGGCGGAATTGAGCGCGATGGTATTTTATTGGCGATTAAAGATGAAAGAAAACATCTGGTACAAAACGAAGTACGAGATTGGCTGAAGCAAAACGGATTTTAATTTTTAATTGTTAAAATTTCTAAAAATAAACTTAAAACTGTAGGTCTTGTTTGAAATTTATAAGTAGGAAGACCCAAATTTTCAATACTTTCAAAGGAATCTTTATAATTATGGCAAACTTTTCATTAAACATCAACGGAAAAAACCACGAGGTAGATGTAGACCCCAGTACTCCAATGCTTTGGGTATTGCGCGACCATTTACAGTTTGTAGGAACTAAATACGGTTGCGGTATCGCTCAATGCGGTGCTTGTACGGTACATCTAGGCGATAATGCGGTGCGTTCTTGCCAATTACCCGTATCTGCCGTGGGCGAACAAAAAATAACCACGATCGAAGGCTTATCGGAAAACGGTGACCATCCGGTTCAAAAAGCTTGGCTAGAGATAGACGTTCCGCAATGTGGTTACTGCCAGGCCGGTCAGATTATGACCGCTTCGGCTTTGCTGAAAAACAATCCTAACCCTACGGATGCTGAGATTGAAAGTGCCATGAACGGGAATATTTGCCGCTGTGGTACCTACACACGAATAAAAAAGGCGGTCAAATTGGCCGCTCAGGGCGATTCATAATCATACTTTAAAAGTTATCCCATGAAAACGGTTAAAACACATATAGGAAGAAGGGCATTTATAAAGAACACGAGCTTGGCGGGTGGCGGACTCGTTTTGGGCTTTAGCATTTTTAACTCATGCAAACAGAATGAAGCTACCAGAATAGTAGAGAGAGAATTGCCGAAAGAGTGGTTCGATATCAATTCGTATCTCAAAATAGGTGATAATGGTATGGTAACGATAATGGCTCCTAATCCTGAATTCGGTCAAGGGGTTATTACCTCGATGCCGATGATTGTTGCTGAAGAGTTAGATGTTGCATGGAAAGATGTAATCGTCGAACAGGCCAATTTCGATGCCGATAATTATGGTTGGCAGTTTTCGGGAGGTAGCCAGGGTATTCGCCGAAGATGGGAAGGTTTGAGAATGGCCGGTGCGACCGCCAAACACATGTTGAAAGAAGCGGCGGCAAAAAATTGGCAGGTACCGGTTACGGAGATTTCGGTATCAGAAGGAATTTTGAAACATAAGGCAACCAATAAATCGGCAGGTTACGGTGAAATGGCTGCTTAGGCCTCCACTTTAGAGGTTCCGGAAGAAGTTTCATTAAAAGAGGTAAAAGATTTTACGATTGTAGGTAATTCCAAGAAAAGCGTTGAAAACAAAAAGCTGGTTACTGGCAAGCCGCTGTTCGGTATCGATTATCAATATGAGGGGGCTCTTACGGCAATGGTCGTGCATCCGCCCGCTTTTGGGCTACAGTTGAAATCTTTTGATGCCGATTCCATAAAGAAAATGCCGGGCATTGTCGATGTCTTTCAAATCAAGACGCTCAAAGAGGGTATGACCCGTGGTTATTTTGATACCAATGCCTTCACCGATTTAGTGGCAATCGTTGGTCAATCTACGTGGCAGGTGATGAATGCGAAAAAGCAGCTCACGGTAGAATGGCAGCCCGTTGAAAAATCAAGTCATAAGGTAGATAGGTTCGGTACTGAGATAGAAGTTGAGGTACCGGATGGGTTAGAGAGTACTGAAGCTCATTACGAGCAAATGAACGGCATGCTATCAAAAACCGCTACGGTAGCACGAAAAGATGGTCAGCCTGAAAGTGCTTTTAAAACCGCTGCGAAAACTATTGAGCGAAGTTATAGTTGTCCGTTCTTGGCCCACAATTGTATGGAGCCCATGAATTTCTTTGCCCATGTAACCGATGACGAAGTTCTGTTGGCCGGCCCGGTTCAGGCACCTTCATTGGTAGAAGCCACTTTGGCTTCAAGGCTAGACCTTCCGTTGGAAAAAATAAATATAGAGCTTACAAGAATGGGCGGTGGTTTTGGTAGAAGGGCTTACGGTCATTATGCCATTGAGGCGGCCTTGATATCAAAACAGGCAAAAGCACCCGTAAAACTGGTCTACTCTCGAGAAGATGATATGACCTTTGGTATTTATAGGCCATCATATATGGCCAGCTATAAAGCAGCGCTCGACGAAGAAAACAATCTGGTCGCCTTTCAGGTGAAAGCTGGTGGTGTACCGGAAACCCCTTTGTTCGCCAACCGCTTTCCTGCCGGTGCTGTAGCGAATTATCAAGCAGAGCAATGGGAGATCAACTCCAATATTACCATAGGTGCTTTTCGCGCTCCCCGTTCCAATTTTATGGCCGGTGCCGAACAATCATTCTTAGATGAAGTGGCAGAAGCCGCGGGTAAAGATCCCATTGATTTTAGATTGGAATTGTTGGAGAAAGTAAAGAGCAATCCTGTAGGAGAAAACAATGATTACGACCCTGAGCGCTTGGCTGGTGTGCTGAAATTGGTGCGGGAAAAGTCAAATTGGGCAAATAGCGACCCTGGAGTCCATCGAGGGGTTTCCGCTTATTTCTGTCATAATAGTTACGCTGCCCATGTCTTGGATATGGTGATGGAAGACGGTCAGCCAAAGGTAACCAAGGTAGTTTGTGCGATTGATTGCGGCATTGTAATTAACCCTGATGCGGCCGCTAATATGGCCGAGGGAGCCATAATAGATGGGATAGGGAACGCCATGTATGGCGAATTGACCTTCGTCGATGGAAAACCCCAACAACAAAATTTTGATAGTTACCGAATTATTCGTCATAAAGAAGTACCTGATTCGATTGAGGTACATTTCGTGCAGAATGAAATTGACCCGACCGGTTTAGGAGAACCGCCATTTCCTCCAGTTTTTGGAGCTTTGGCCAATGCCATGTACAAAGCAACGGGTCGAAGGCACTACAGGCAGCCATTCATAACCGACAAACCTCCATTAGTAGGCTAGTAAATTTTTAGAGGAAGGAAAGGGGGCGAAAATGATAGTGAACCATTATATGAGAGAAAAAGGGATAATTACTATTTGCTTTGTATTCGGCTTTTTAAGTTGGTCATGCAGCCAAGAGAATAAGGTAATCGATTGGTTTCCGAAGGGTACGGTACTGCATGGTAATATCAATTACAATAACGATACACTTAAAAAGCATCTCTTGGATATTTACTTACCTCCCAAGCCTGAAAAAAGAATGCCTCTTATTGTTTTTGTTCATGGCGGTGGCTGGATCGTAAACGACAAATATGCCGATATAGGCTACATGAAGTAGACCGTATCGGAAATTATAGAAAGTGGGTATGCCCTGGCATCCATTGACTATCGTTTTGCAACACAGGCAAAATTTCCAGCTCAGATACAAGACTGTAATGCAGCGGTATCATTTTTGGTCGACCATGCTGATGAATATGGTTTTGACACGGACAGGATAGCGGTGATGGGCTTTTCAGCTGGTGGACACCTAGCTTCTATGATGGGGCTCTCAAAAAATAATAAAGTTGGTGAATTTTTCATGGCGGGAACGAACGATGATTTTCAATTTAAGGCGGTAGTCGATTTTTACGGCCCGGCTGAATTGATACTGTTTCCTGGTGCGAATGACCCCGAGTCACCCGAAGCTTTGCTTATCGGTGCAACACCGGTGAAGCGCCCTGATTTGGCCAAAATTGCTAGCCCCACCACATACATTGATAAAGGAGACCCTCCATTTCTTATTATTCATGGGGAAAAGGACGATATGGTACACCCTAGGCACTCACAATTAATGAGCTCGTGGCTTACCACAAAGGGTATTGAAAATGAATTGATCATTGTTAAGGATGCGCCCCATTACGGTGAAATGTTCGATGCGGATGATATTCGTACCAAGGTTATCGATTTCCTGAAGAAACATTTGGATCAATGAAAATGAGTGGTACGAAAATAGGGTTCCGGTTTTCGATGGTAATCATGGGTCTTATGCTGATGTTCTCATCACTCGTCGGTCAGACCGTAGAAAAAAGTACAGATGATTTCACTGATGCGAGCATGATGGTGAGAATTGCCGCACTTGAAATTTATCCTGAACATTTACAGGATTATCTGGCTATTTTAAAAGAGGAAGCTGAAGCTTCGGTACGATTGGAAAAGGGGGTGATCTGCATCTATCCCATGTACATAGAAGAGAACAAGAACCAGATTCGATTATTGGAAATCTATGCCAATAGAAAGGCCTATGAAGAGCATCTGAAATCACCACATTTCAAGCATTACAAAACAGCAACTTTAAAAATGGTCAAGAAGCTAGAGTTAATAGACATGAAGCCTATAGATAAAGAAACGATGCCAGATATATTTAAGAAGATGGGGCAATCGAGTGACTAAAAAGTTTAAACCTAAAGTAAGAATTATGCCGACTACAAAAATTAAAATGGGAAGACGTTCCTTTATCAAAAATGCGGGTATGGGTAGTGGGGCTCTTATATTAGGTTTTAGTTTCTTGAATGCTTGTAAGCCTAATGGTTCTAAAGAAAATTCCATTGACAGTGCTCCAAAGGAATGGTTTAAAATAAATGGCTATTTGAAAATAGCCGATAATGGCGTGGTAACTATTATGTCTCCTAATCCGGAAGGCGGGCAGAATGTTAAGACCTCAATGCCCATGATTATCGCTGATGAACTCGATGTCGATTGGGCCGACGTAACCGTAGAGCAAGCACCTCTCGATACCGATGCTTTCACAAGACAGTTCATAGGCGGAAGCCAAGCGATCAGGCTCGGTTGGCCAGGTTTGCGAATGGCGGGAGCCTCCGCAAGGCATATGTTGAAAATGGCTGCTGCCGAAAAGTGGAATGTTCCTGTTGAAGAAATAGAAACGGGCAATGGTCGTCTTATGCATGAGGCAGGTAATCACAGTGGCAGTTATGGTGAGTTCGCTTCGGCCGCCTCGACCTTAGAAGTGCCGGAAGAGGTTGCTCTCAAAGAGTTGAGTGAGTTTGAGATTATTGGTCGTTCTAAAAAGAATGTAGATGGCCAAAAAATTGTAACGGGCAAACCGCTTTTTGGGGTTGATACCCATCGAGAAGGTATGCTGATAGCAATGATTGTTCACCCTCCTGCGTTTGGTTTGAGAATTAAGTCTATTGATGACTCCAAGGCTAAGAGTATGCCCGGCATTAGAGATATTTTTAGTGTCAAGGTCTACAATGATGACTACGTGAAAACGTTTTTTGATACCCGTACTTTTAACGAAGTGGCGGTTATCGTTGGTGAATCTACCTGGCAGGTAATGCAAGCGAAAAAAGAATTAGAAATCGAATGCGAACCTATAGTTAGCTCTACCGATATTCGCGACCGCTTCGGAACTTCCTGGGAACAACACACCCCGTCCGGCCTTGAAAGTTCTGATGCCCATTATCGGGCTATGGAAAAAATGTCAAGGACAGGGGGTGAGGTGCGAAGAAAAGACGGAAACCCCGAAGAGGCTTTTGGGCGTGCGACCAAAACCATTGAGCGTATGTATACAGCACCGTTTTTGGCCCATAATTGTATGGAACCAATGAACTTCTTTGCCGATGTCAAAAACGGAAGGGCCGAGTTGGTAGGTCCGCTACAGAAACCTGAATTCACCGAACAGACGTTATCCGCCAGAACAGGAATTCCTTTGGAGAATATTGAGATCAAAATGACCCGTTTGGGCGGCGGTTATGGCCGTCGCTCTTATGCGCATTGGTTGGTAGAAGCAGCTCTGATATCACAACGTATGGAGGCTCCCGTGAAACTTATCTATTCGCGAGAAGATGATATGACCGACGGTATTTATCGCCCTTCCTACATGATTCGAATCAAGGCCGGTCTCGATGATAAAAACCACTTGATGGCCTATCATGTCAATGCTGGTGGAATTCCCGAGAGCCCCATGTACGAAAACCGATTTCCTGCCGGTGCGGTAGATCATTATCTCGCTGAAGATTGGACCATCGATAGTAATATTACAGTGGGTTCCTTTCGGGCGCCACGTTCCAATTTTATGGCGGCGGCCGAGCAGTCTTTTTTAGATGAGGTTGCCGAACTTGCAGGTAAAGATCCCATCGATTTTCGTTTAGAACTGCTTGATAGGGCCATTAAAAAACCCTTGGAAGGTGTTACTAACGATTATGACCCAGTAAGGTATGCAGAGGTCTTGAAGTTGGTTAGGGAAAAGTCGCAGTGGGCAACCAATAATAAAAATAGGGGGGTGGCCGCCTATTATTGTCATAACAGTTACGCTGCTCAAGTACTTGATTTTGAGATGGTCGATGGGCAACCAAAAGTACAAAAAGTGGTGTGTGCCCTTGATTGTGGAATCGTAATTAACCCCGATGGAGCGGTAAATATGGCCGAAGGGGGTATCATTGACGGAATCGGCAATGCCTTATATGGCGAGATGCCGATTGAAAATGGGGCGCCCACCAAAAGTAATTATGACACGTATCGTCTCATTCGCATGAATGAAGCTCCAAAAGAAATTGAGGTACATTTCGTAGAAAATGAAGTAGACCCCACCGGACTTGGTGAACCAACTTTCCCGCCCATATTTGCAGCTTTGGCAAATGCTATTTATAAAGTGACGGGTAAGAGGTTGTATAAACAGCCTTTTGCTTCCCAGCTTGTTTCCGAGGGTTGAAAACTGTACTTCTTTCCACTTAAAATAGAACGGGAATATTCGGTCTGATAAAAATGTTGAAATTCAGGACACTACAGGATACCCTTAGAGAACTAAATTGGTAAGTTAGAAACGGAGCAGGCAGTTTTGAAAAAGTCCTGTTGTCCGAAGGTATTAGACCTATCACCCAGCCAACAAACGATGACACATTTTCGCATTGCCCATTTAGTCACCCTATTTTTATCTCTATTTACTATAAGTCCATTTTTTGGTCAAACCACTTCAGAAACTAGAAGACCGAATATCATATTTATACTCACAGATGACCAACGTTTTGATGCTCTTGGTTATGCCGGTAATAAATTGATTTCTACTCCAGAGATGGACAGGTTGGCCAAAGAAGGAACCTATTTTAGCAATGCCATGGTTACAACACCTATTTGCGCAGCAAGTAGGGCAAGTATATTAACCGGTCTATACGAACGAACCCACAGCTATAACTTTCAGACAGGAAATATAAGACCTTCCTATATGGCACAATCGTACCCTCGTATATTGAAGGAGAATGGGTATAAAACAGGTTTTTTTGGCAAGTATGGCGTTCGTTATGATTCTTTGAACAAACAATTTCACGAATACGAATCTTATGACCGAAATGGGTCGTTTAAAGATAAAAGGGGCTATTTCTATAAAACTATCGGAAACGATACCATTCACTTAACTCGCTACACTGGGCAGCAGGCCCTTGATTTTATTGAGAAGACTTCGAAAGAAGAGCCATTTTGCCTGTCTTTGAGTTTTAGCGCCCCGCACGCACATGATGCTGCCGAAGACCAGTATTTCTGGCAACAAGAAAGCAATAATCTTTTGGCTGATACCACTATTCCACCACCGGTATTGGGCGAAGAGAAGTATTTTTTGCAGCAACCTGAATTTGTAAGGGAAGGCTTCAATCGAACCCGATGGCACTGGCGATACGATACACCAGAAAAGTATCAACATAGTGTAAAAGGTTATTACCGAATGATTTCCGGCATTGACCGGGAATTGGGAAAAATTAGAAATCTTCTTGAGAAAAAAGGGTTGGCACAAAACACCGTAATTATTCTAATGGGTGATAATGGATACTTTTTAGGAGAAAGGCAGTTAGCGGGTAAATGGTTGCTTTATGACAATTCGGTTCGGGTACCCTTGATAGTTTTTGACCCAAGACAAAGAAAGCAAAAAGATAGCGAGGCTCTCGCCTTGAACGTAGATGTACCTTCGACTATTTTAGATTTGGCCGGACTTTCATCCCCTGCTGAATGGCAGGGCAAAAGCCTAATGCCCTTAATAAAGGGTGAAGATAAAAATTTGGGAAGAGATACCGTATTGATTGAGCATTTATGGGAATTTGAACATATACCACCCAGCGAAGGTGTACGTACTAAAGACTGGAAATATTTTAGGTACGTCAATGACCAATCGGAAGAGGAGCTTTATTTTCTAAAGAATGATCCGGAGGAAATTCAAAATTTAGCGGCTAATTCGAAGTATGAATCCATATTGGTAGCCTTTAGGAACAAAACAAACGAGCTAATCAAAAAATATAGCGATGCCTATTCTCAAGGGCCGACAGAGCTGACCGTGGAGATGATTCGACAGCCGGAAGGTCTAAAGGTACTTGACTTGCAACCAGAATATAGTTGGGAGGTACCAAAAACGGCTGTGAATCAATTAGCATATCAGATTCTTGTAGCTTCATCCCAAGAAAATGTAGATAAGAATCTAGGTGATATTTGGAACAGCGGTCAAGTACGTTCAAGTGAATCAACCAATATAGAACAGGCGGAAAAACTCCAAGCCGGAAAAACCTATTATTGGAAGGTTCGAATTTGGGACGAAGACAACCGGTTAACGGCCTATTCGCAACCTCAAGAGTTTACCACATCTGATAAAATCGAAAAGAACATTACAACGGGCAATAGATTTCAGGTGGATACCATTACCCCAAAAGCGTTCGAAAAAAGAGAAAATTTCTTTTTTATAGATTTTGGAAAGGATGCTTTTGCCACACTTAAATTCAATTATAGGGCTACGAAGGCTCATACGCTCACTTTTAGAATTGGCGAGCAATTAAAGAATAGCCATATCAATAGAGAGCCTGAGAAACGAAGCCATATTCGCTATCAAGAGATTAAAGTACCGGTTACACCCAATCAAACCGAGTACCTACTCCCCATACGAAAAGATAAAAGAAACACCTTGCCCGGTAAGGCATTGCCCTTGCCAGAGGGCTTTCCTGTGCTGATGCCATTTAGATATGCCGAAATAGAGGGGGCAGAAAATCCTATTTCATCCCAAGATTTTGTTCAATTGGCCTATCATAGTTATTGGGAGGATGATACCAGCGGCTTTGAAAGTGATAATGATATTCTGAACCAGGTTTGGAATTTATGTAAATACTCGATCAAGGCAACTACCTTCAACGGACTTTATGTAGATGGAGACCGGGAGCGAATTCCGTATGAGGCCGATGCCTATCTCAATCAATTGAGCCACTATACAACAGACCGCGAATATGCGATTGCTCGCCAGACCATAGAATATTTTATGGAAAACCCCACTTGGCCCACAGAATGGCAGCAACATGTGGCATTGATGTTTCATGCCGATTATATGTATACCGGCAATACTGAGCTGATTAAGAAATATTACGACCGGTTAAAGCATAAGACCCTTTACGAACTGGCACGCGAAGATGGGCTGATCACATCAACAAGAATGACCCCTGAACTCATGAAAAAGTTGGGCTTTCCCGACGATTTGGAAGAAACTTTTAGAGATATAGTTGATTGGCCACCCGCCAATTGGGGAGGCGACCCGAATGTAACTGGCGAACGCGATGGTTTCGATTTTAAGCCATACAATACCGTAGTGAATAGTTTTTACTACCAAAACATGCTTATAATGGCAGAGTTTGCCAAAATAATGGGTAGGGAGAATGAAGCATTAGATTATGAATTACTGGCCTTAAAGGCCAAAAAGGCGATCAATGAAAAGCTTTTTAATAAGGAGACAGGCGCTTATGTAGATGGTGAGGGATCCAACCATTCTTCCATACATGGCAATATGATGCCTTTGGCTTTTGGTATTGTTCCAAAAGAACATGAAAAATCGGTAATCGAGTTTATAAAGTCGAGAGGAATGGCCTGTAGTGTTTATGGAGCCCAGTATTTGATGGATGGGCTTTACCGGGCCGGAGCAAGTGATTATGCTTTTGATTTGTTGACTTCAACCTCTGATAGAAGTTGGTATAATATGATTCGTATCGGTTCTACCATTACCTTGGAGGCCTGGGATATGAAATACAAACCTAATGCCGATTGGAACCATGCTTGGGGGGCTGTGCCTGCCAATATAATTCCTCGCAGACTATGGGGTATTCAACCAAAAGAAGCTGGTTTTAAAGTAGCTCAAATTCGTCCGCAACTAGCAGGGTTGAATGAAAGTACCATTGAAGTCCCCACAATACTTGGTTCCATTAAAGCCGATTATAAAAAAGTGAACAGTCGATTGAAAACTTATACCATTTCTATACCCGCAAATATGGTAGCTGACTTCGTTTTGGAAGATATGAATGAAATGGTGGTTACCCATAATGGGCAAAAGGTTAGCACAGCTTTTAAAAGCGTGAGATTAACACCGGGTGAACATAAAATAAAATTGACGGCCAACTCTTTTTAATTATTTATTATTTTAACAAACTTTAAATCAATTTTTTAAAAACAACCTCAAAAACTTCAATTACAACTAAAACTCAACTTATGACTTACGCATTGCGCCTGATGAAATATGTACTTAGGCTACTACCTATCGTATCTATCACCTTATTGACAGCTCAAAAGATCGATTCAAAAAATGTCGAGGCTTCTATGGTCAAGGCGATGGAATGGCAAGAGCAGCATCCCATTTTTACTTCATCACCCACCGATTGGACCAATGGAGCCTACTACGTGGGTGTTTCTAAGGCACATGAATCGACCAATAATCCCATTTTTTCTTCCGCCGTTAAAACCATGGGTTATGTAAATGAGTGGAAACCTTGGGACCGTTTTTACCATGCCGATGATATTATTATTTCCTATTCGTATCTCTATGTTAATGAAATAAGAAAAGGCATGGTCGACCTTGAACCGATCGAAAGGTTTTTGGTCGATCATCTATACAAACCGCACCCTTGGCGTGATGGGGTAGAGGGTACTGATCAACAGATTCTTTGGTGGTGGTGCGATGCTCTTTTTATGGCACCGCCGGTACTTACGGTTTATTCAAAAATTACAAACGATAAGAGTTATTTGGATAAAATGCATGAACTCTATCTGGAGACTTATGAATTATTATACGATAAAGAAGAACATCTCTTTGCCCGCGATATCAGGTTTCTTTGGAAAGGAAATGAAAAGGATTTGAAAGAGGAAAATGGAAAGAAGATTTTCTGGTCTCGTGGTAATGGATGGGTGATAGGTGGCTTGGCCCTTATTTTAGAAGACATGCCCGAAGATTATGAGCATCGCGATTTTTATCTGAATCTTTACAAAGAGATGGCTACCAAAATTAAAGAGGTTCAGCATAGCGATGGGTTGTGGAGAACCAGCCTCTTGTCACCCGAGTCTTATGACCACGGAGAAGTGAGCGGAAGCGGCTTTTACACCTTTGCCCTAACTTGGGGAATCAATAATGGTATTCTTAATAAAAAGGAATACACACCAGTAGTCACAAAAGCGTGGAACGCCCTACAAAAATGCCAAAAAGAAAACGGAATGGTCGGCTGGGTTCAAGATATTGGCGCTAGCCCTGAACCGGCTTCAGCAGATAGCTGGCAAAACTTTGGTACAGGTGCCTTTTTATTGGCCGGGAGTGAAATACTAAAATTGAACCAGTAGAAAAGATATCAATAATGAAAACGGAAAAGCAAAAACCAGTTGACGCCTCAACAATTTCTAGAAGAAAGTTTTTACGAAATTCTGCACTAGCGGCCGGCTTAGTGACCATAGTACCTAGACATGTGCTGGGTAAAGGGTACGTTTCACCAAATGATAAGATAAATTTAGGCTACATCGGTCTAGGAAAACAGGGAAGTATTCTTTCCAACCGTTTTACGGGCGAAACTCAGGCTCAAGTGGTTGCTGGCAGTGACGTGTGGTCATCGAAAATGGAACGTTTTAAGTCGATAGTTGAGGGTTATTATGCAGAAAAGCGCGGGGTATCAAATTACAATGGTGTAGCTACTTATTTACATTATAACGAGATGCTCGAAGACAAAAATATTGATGGTATAGTTGTAGCGACCCCTGACCACTGGCATGCGATTCAATCTATTGATGCCATGAATGCCGGTAAAGATGTGTACTGCGAAAAACCGATGACCAATACCATCGTTGAAGGAAGAATTATGGTAGATGCGGCTAAAAAGAATAAAACGGTTCTTCAGGTTGGCAGCATGCAAAGGTCTTGGGAAAAGTTTAAAAAAGCTCAAATGATTGTTAGCTCCGGCCAATTGGGCAATATAAAAAAGGTTTTGGTTAATGTGGGCGATCCTGCACGAGCTTACGATTTACCTACCGAGCCTACCCCAAATGGTATTGATTGGAATTTATGGTGCGGCCCCGCACCATTATTGACCTATCATCATACGATTGCACCCGAGGTGGTAGACAAGTATCCGGATTGGCGTGATTTTAAGGAGACCGGCGGGGGTATTCTTTCCGATTGGGGTGCCCATATGTTCGATATTGCCCAATGGTGTTTGGGGATGGATAGAACCGGTCCTGTGAAATATATTCCTCCAAAAGACCCTAATGCAGTTAGAGGTTTAAAAATGTACTATGAAAATGGAATAGAAATGGTACATGAAGATTTTGGTAGGGGATGGGCCGTACGTTTTATTGGCTCGGAAGGGACGATGGATGTAAGTAGGGGGTTCTTAGAAACTACACCAACTAACATTTTAATGCCGAATGGAGGTAATCCCGCCGAACAATTTGAAGATAGAGGCAACCATTATGAAGACTGGCTTGCTGCTATAAGAAACAGGGGAACCACGATTTGTGATGTAGAAACCGGCCATCGTTCGGCGAGCGTTTGTAATGTTGCCAATATTGCATACGAATTAGGCAGAACCATCGAATGGGATCCCGTAAAGGAAAAGTTTAAGGGAGATAGAGAAGCCAACAAACTTAGAAAAAGAAAGAACAGGAAGTATTAAGATATATTGACTACTACTAAAAATGGCGCCATTGGTTAATGGCGCCATTTTTATTTTTTTTGAATAGCCCTTAGTTCTAAGTGGTGTACCATTCATACATTTTGCTGATACCTTCTTCCAATTCAATATTATGCTTCCAACCAAGATCGTGCAGCTTGCTTACATCGGTAAGCTTTTTCATAGTACCATCCGGTTTATCGGCATTGAATTTCAAGACACCTTCAAAATCGACCAATTGCTTGATGGTTTCCGCAAGTTCTCGAATAGAGACATCTTTACCCGTGCCAATATTGATATGGGTATTTCTAATCTCTTTTTGGCCCTTTTCATAGGTATCTTCAAAGTTCCTGTTCTCCATAATGAAAACACAAGCCTCGGCCATATCTTCTGACCATAGAAACTCACGCATTGGTTTGCCGCTACCCCAAATTTCAACAGAAACGTTCCCATCAGATTTGGTAACTCCGTATTTAGAAAGAATTTGAAGAATTTCATTTTCTTCGGCAGTTTCACCAACTGATTCAATAGGTCTGTTCTTCAAGTCGGCCCGAATGGATGTCCAATCATTGCGTTCCAATGCTTTTCCTAAATGCATTTTTCTAATGAGGGCCGGTAATACGTGCGATTTTTCTAAATTAAAGTTATCGTTAGGCCCGTACAGATTGGTAGGCATCACAGAAATGTAATTGGTACCATACTGTAAATTGTAACTCTCGCAAAGTTTAATGCCGGCAATTTTCGCAATAGCGTAAGGCTCATTAGTATACTCCAAAACATCTGTTAGAAGGTAATCTTCTTTCATCGGCTGAGGGCACTCTTTTGGATAAATACAGGTACTGCCTAAGAAGAGCAACTTTTTAACCCCATTGAGATAACTGTGGTGAACCACGTTGTTCTGAATCATGAGATTGGCATAAATGAAATCACCACGATAGGTATTGTTGGCAACGATACCGCCAACCTTGGCCGCAGCCAAAAAAACATAGTCCGGTTTTTCTTTCGCAAAGAATTCACCAACGGCATTACCATCGACCAAATCCAATTCAGCGTGTGTTCTAAAAACGAAATTGGTATAGCCTTTGGCTTTGAGTTGTTTTAAAATGGCACTGCCCACCAAACCTCTATGCCCAGCTATGTAAATCTTGGAATTTTTATCCATTTTATTCGAAATAGTTCATGATACGGTATCCACCATCTTTTAGATAAGTGTCTTTCTGCATCAATTTCAAATCGCTCTGCATCATATCTTTTACCAAATCTTGAAGTTGGTATTTTGGTACCCATCCCAATTTATTATTGGCCTTACTCGGGTCACCAATCAACAAATCGACTTCGGTCGGTCTAAAATATCTAGGGTCGACAGCTACGACTTCTGTTCCTTTTTCCAATTGGTATTTTGGGTCGTTACAAGAAACAACGTAACCTTTTTCGTTTACACCTTCACCTTTGAACTCGAGTTCGATACCGGCTTCGCCAAAACTCATTCTAACAAAATCTCTTACTGTAGTAGTCTTTCCAGTGGCAATTACCCAATCTTCAGGTTCGTCTGCCTGAAGAATCATCCACATCATACGAACATAATCTTTGGCATGCCCCCAATCTCGTTTGGCATCAAGGTTTCCTAAATACACTTTATCTTGAAGACCCAATGCTATTTTTGAAGCTGCACGGGTGATCTTTCTGGTCACGAAAGTCTCCCCTCTAATGGGCGATTCGTGGTTGAACAGAATACCATTACAAGCGAACATTCCGTAAGCCTCACGATAGTTCACCGTAATCCAATAGGCATACATTTTAGCTACCGCATATGGACTACGAGGATAGAATGGAGTTGTTTCAGACTGAGGTACTTCTTGAACCTTACCGTACAACTCTGAAGTGGAAGCCTGATAGATTCTTGTTTTTTTCTCTAAGCCTAGAAGGCGAACTGCATCTAATATTCTAAGGGTGCCGATACCATCTGCGTTCGCAGTATACTCAGGTGTTTCAAAAGAAACTGCAACATGACTCATAGCGGCCAGATTGTAAATCTCATCGGGTTGAATTTCTTGAATAAGGCGAATAAGATTGGTGCTATCGGTCATATCGCCATAGTGCAAATGCAAATTTCGGTTCTCTACATGGGGGTCTTGATAGAGGTGGTCAATTCTATCGGTATTGAACAAAGATGACCTTCTTTTAAGGCCATGCACTTGATAATTCTTTTTAAGTAAAAATTCAGCCAAGTATGCTCCGTCTTGACCTGTAATTCCTGTAATCAAACACTTTTTCATTTGCTAAAAAGTTTGTCGGTTCCAATAATATTTGCACAAATATGGATAATAAAAGTAGTATCATCATACCGTTTTCAACAAAATTTAGATTATTTAATGATTACCAAATAAGTCAGTCTAAATTTTGATTATATGATGGCGCAAGTTCTATAGATAATGCAAATTAATAATGTTCAAGTTTATAAAGTTGGCCTTTTAAATCATTTGATTTTTCAGATGATGGAAGCAAAGTCTTGAGCTAAGAATGAGGATGTTGCCAACCCTCGCGATAGCTTCTTTTTAGAAGCTTAGTAGCTTCAGGGTCGTTCAAAATAAGTTGTTGTTCTTGACTGTACGAAAGAGGGCGTTGCAAAGCCAGAGCCATATTGGCCAAGATACAACTCGCGGTAGAAATATGTCCTTCCTGTATGTTCGCGACCGGCTTTGAACCTGTTTCAATTGCAGCTAGAAAGTCTAGCATATGGCCTCGGGTGGCGGGTGCTGCATGAAGTTCTATATCTTTTTCCGTTACGTCTTCGGGGTATTTTTCACGTTCGTAAATAACATCTTTATGAATTTTCTTTCCATCTCCAACCGGAACAAAGTCATATTGCATGACGCTTCCCGATAGCGTACCCTTTTCCCCAAAAATTTTGAAGGCCCAAGGGTATTCAGGGTCGGGAGCAGTACCCCATGTTCGATGTTTCCATATACACTCCATTTCCTCAAATTCAAATACGGCATTTTGGGTATCGGTTATGTTTGCTTTGGCATCTTTTTGAACGTAAATGCCTCCCGTTGAACTAATTCTTTTGGGCCAACCTAAATCCAACATCCACCGCACGGTGTCGAGCATATGAACACACATGTCGCCCACTATACCATTTCCATATTCCATAAAGGCTCTCCATCTTCTATGGGGCAGGCCATCGAATTCTCGCATGGGTGCAGGACCTGTCCACATATCATAATCAAAAAAATCAGGTATAGGTGCTTGCGGCCTGTTTTGTGTATCACGCATATGATAATAACAGCAGATCTCTACATGTGAAACCTTTCCTAAAAGGCCGGCATCAACAATGTTCTTTTTGGCCTCGATGAGGTGAGGTGTGCTTTTACGTTGCGTGCCTACCTGTACTACTTTACCATACTTTTTGCTTGCGGCGATCAATGCTTCTCCTTCGAGTACATCAACACTAATTGGTTTTTGCAAGTAGACGTGTGCACCTGATTTCATCACCTCAATACCCTGTAGCGCATGCCAGTGATCGGGCGTACCGACCAGAACAACATCTAAATCACCTTCAGCCAACATTTTTTTATAGTCGGAATACGTCTTCGGTTTCTTGCCCGACTTCTGACGTTTGCTTACCAAATCGGCCGCTGCCGCTAGCATTTGGCTATCGACATCGCAAAGCGATATTACTTCTACGTTCGTTACTTGAATGAGCCTAAAAAGATCACTTTTACCGTACCAACCTGTTCCGATAAGCCCAACTCTTAAAGGCTTTTCCCGGTAAATTAGATCAAGGCCATATGCACCAAATGAAGAAAGAGCCATGGCGGCAGTAGTGCCTTTTAAAAAGTTGCGACGATTAATGTAAAAATTTTTGCCTTGCATTTTAATGATTTTTGGTTGATGATCTAAAGATATTTAAATCTATATAAAATAAGGGCCAAATATTTGTTGAGTATATAATTTGATATATTTAAGACTTCAAACTTAACGCTATTCAAAAAATGAAAATTCAGCACTTCTTTTTAACTCTTTTGTTTTTCTCAAGTCAGGTTATTTTGGCCCAAGTGGCACTTCCCCATATTTTTTCGGACCATATGGTCTTACAAAGAAATGACGAGGTGAAGATTTGGGGTTGGGCAGGCACAGGTGAAGAACTAGTACTTACTACCAGTTGGGATAGTAAGGAATATAATGTAAAAACACCTATTACCGCTCAATGGGAGGTTGTTGTAAATACTCCTGAGGCGGGTGGGCCATACCAGGTAAATGTGAAGGGTAGAGATAGCGAAGTAGTACTAAAAGATATTCTCATAGGTGAGGTTTGGGTTTGTTCAGGACAGTCGAACATGGAGTGGAGTGCAACCACGGCCGCAGGAATAGATAATGCACAGGAGGAAATAGATCAAGCCAACTACCCCAAAATAAGACTTTTTACCGTACCCAGAAGAACCTCTGAATTTCCGCAAGATGATTTGCCCGGTAATTGGGAGGTATGTTCTCCCGAAACAATGAAGTCTTTTAGTGCGGTGGGTTATTTTTTCGCACGCCGTCTTCAAAAAGAACTGAATATTCCGATTGGGCTAATTGACAATGCCTGGGGAGGTACCCCTGCCGAGGTATGGGCGACTAAATCTGTCTTTGATGAAAATGAAGACCTTAATGCCGATGCGCAATCTCTGCAGGAAACACCGTGGAGCCCAGTCACGCCATCTTTTCTTTATAACGGAATGGTGCATGCCATAACACCTTTTAAAATTGCCGGAACCATTTGGTATCAGGGTGAGTCAAATGTTAATCGTCATAGTCGTTATACCAAGTTATTCTCTGAGATGGTAGCCTCTTGGCGAAATGCTTGGGGGTATGAGTTTCCATTTTATTTTGTTCAGATTGCACCTTATAAGTATGATGTGCCTGAAGTAGGCGCTTATTTAAGGGATGCACAAAGAAGAGCAGAGCAGAATATTCCTAACTCGGGAATGGTGGTAGTAAGCGATATTGCCACGGTAAACGATATTCATCCGCCCAATAAGCAAGATGTAGGTTTACGATTGGGGAATTTGGCATTAAAACAGACCTATGGTAGTTATGATGGCGAAGTTCGTGGGCCACTTTATAAGTCCCATGAAATTAAGGGTAAAACTGTAGAATTGACCTTTGATCACTCCGAAGGGTTGATGGCGAAGGACAAAAAACCAACGCATTTTGAAATAGCATCGGCAGATGGTACTTGGCATGAAGCAAAAGCCAAAATAAAAGATGGTAAAATATTGTTGTCTTCAAAAGAGGTAAAAGAGCCCACAAAGGTAAGGTTTGGGTGGGGTAATATTGCCGAACCTAATTTGTTTAACGAAGCTGGCTTGCCAGCATCGGCATTTATTACGGAATAAATTCCTTTTGGTTTTCTATCATACTAATTATCGTATTTTCGAGCGATAGAAATTTCGCTATGAAAGTTTTTAGGTTTTTCTTCCCTCAAGTGATTCTGTTCGCTTTTCTAATTCTTGCCTCTTGTAAGGAGGAAAAGAATGACGTTCCAGTTCAGGAAGAACATAAGTATACCAATGAATTGGCCAATGAAACCAGTCCGTATCTCCTTCAGCATGCACATAACCCGGTCAATTGGCGCCCTTGGGGCCAAGAACCGTTAAACGATGCCAAGAAAGAAAATAAACTCGTATTGGTAAGTATCGGTTATTCTTCATGCCATTGGTGCCATGTGATGGAAGAAGAAACATTTGAAGATGAAGAAGTGGCAAAGGTCATGAACGAGAACTTCGTCAGTATAAAGGTTGATAGGGAAGAGCGTCCGGATGTCGATCAAATATACATGACCGCTCTTCAACTGATTTCCGGCAATGGAGGTTGGCCCTTGAATGTAATTACACTACCCAACGGAAAACCTTTGTATGGTGGCACTTACCATACCAAAGAACAGTGGACCCAAGTCTTGACCAAAATCAATGACCTTTACAAAAATGACCCCAAAAAGGCGGAGGAATATGCCGATATGGTAGCCGCCGGTATTGCAGAGGCGAATACCATTGTTCCCACAAATAAGAAAAGTGAAATTTCTAAAACAGTTCTCGTTGAAAATGTTGAGAAGTGGAAGAAGTTCTGGGATTTGGAAAAAGGGGGAGACCAAGGCACACAAAAATTCATGATTCCTGTCAACTTGATGTTTTTGTTGGATTATGCAATCTTAGAAAATGATGTGAATACTCGATCCCATGTAAAGACTACGTTGGATAAAATGCTTCTTGGTGGGGTCTATGATCACGTCGCCGGTGGTTTTTTTAGGTATAGTACAGATGCTGATTGGAAAATACCTCATTTTGAAAAAATGCTTTACGATAATGCACAGGCTTTGAGCCTTTATTCAAAAGCTTATACGGTTTTTGGGGATGTCGAATACCAAAAGCTGGTTTCCGAAATGTTCGAATTTCTTCAAAGAGAAATGAAGGGTAACTCTGAGGGATATTATGCAGCATTAGATGCTGATACTGAAGGTGAGGAAGGAAAGTTTTATGTATGGGAGCAAAACGAGTTGAAAAAAGCGCTGGGTAGTGATTTTGATCTCTTTGCAAAATACTATTCCGTTAATGAAAAGGAAGCTTGGGAAGAAAATAAATATGTTTTACGTAGAAATTCAGATGATGTCGATTTCTTAGAATCTGAGAAGATGGATGAATCCAAATTATCCACTTTAAAACAAGAATGGAAGAATAAACTTTTAAATGCCCGAAACACTAGACCAAGGCCGGGTATCGACGATAAGGTAATAACCTCATGGAACGCTCTTTTGATCAATGGTCTAGTAGATGCTTACAAAGCCTTTGGGCAACAGAAGTTTTTGACGGAAGCAGAAAAGATATTTCAATTTCTCGAAAATAATTCTTTCAAAAATGGGAGGTTGGTGCATACCTATAAAGAAGGAAGCTCTCAAAATCAAGGCTTCTTAGAAGACTATAGTTATTTGGCGAATGCGGCCCTGCAATTATATTCGGTAACTTTTGATGAGAAATACCACGATTTTGCCGACCGGCTTACGAAAGAAGCCTACGATAGATTTTTTGATGACACAACAGGTATGTTTTTTTACAATGAAAGTGATGAATTGATTGCAAAAATCGTGAAAACAGATGATGGTGTACTTCCATCGCCCAATGCGGTAATGGCTAAGAACTTATTTCTTCTTGGGCATATTGATTACAATAAAGAATATCTTGAAAGTTCGAAGCAAATGCTCGCTTCAATGCAACCTTTGGTCGCAGAAAGTCCGGCTAGCTATTCGAAATGGAACGCACTTTCCCTTAACAATGTTTATCCTTATTTTGAAATTGCCGTGGTGGGTAAAGATGTTAAACCTGTCATAAACGGTTTGAACCAAAAATACCTTCCGAATACCTTAATTGTGGGCAGTGATTCAAAAAGTGAACTGCCCTTGTTCGAAGATAGGTTTATCGATGGCGAGACGTATATTTATGTGTGTCAGAATACTACGTGCAAACTTCCGGTTAAAACGGTAAATGAGGCCTTGAACCAAATGGCTAATTTTTGATTGGTATTATTTTGTTTCATGTTGATACAGATTGTGCCAATCCACTACATCGATTGATTAAATCAACAGAGTTTTCATTTTTAATTTTTAAATTGTGCGCTCATAAAAACTAAAACTAACTATGCAGATAAAGGAATCTCCTGAAGTGTATGATGTTATCATTGTCGGTTCCGGCGCCGGCGGTGGAATGGCTACCAAACAGCTAGCTGATGCCGGATTTAATGTAGCGGTAGTAGAAGCCGGTCCTTTCTTTGACCCAGCTGACCCTAAAACCATGACCCAGTTAAAGTGGCCTTATGATTCTCCAAGAAGGGGAGCAGGTACTACTCGTGCTTTTGGTGAATGGGATCAATCGTGGGGCGATTGGCATGTAGATGGCGAACCCTACACAACCGAAGAAGGTACCACTTTTAAATGGTGGCGTGCAAGAATGCTCGGTGGCCGTACCAACCACTGGGGGCGTATTTCGCTAAGATTCGGACCTAAAGACTTTAAGGGCAAAACCCGAGACGGATATGGTGAAGATTGGCCTATCGGTTATGATGATGTTAAACCTTATTATGATAAGGTAGATAAATTGATCGGTGTATTTGGCACCAATGAAGGTCGTGAGAATGATCCAGACGGATTTTTCCTCCCCCCTCCAAAACCGAGATTACATGAGCTTTTCTATATAAAAGGAGCCAAAAAATCAGGAATTCCTGTTATTCCAGGTCGACTTTCAATGTTGACCAAAAGAATTAATAATGATCGTGGTGTATGTTTTTACTGTGGTCAGTGCGGAAGGTCTTGCCAGGTTTATGCCGATTTCTCGGCAGGCAGTTGTTTGATCTTTCCGGCACAAAAAAGTGGCGGTAAAGTTCGTCTTTACGTGAACTCAATGGTTCGCGAGATAACTACCAATGAAGAAGGTAAGGCAACAGGTGTTTCTTACATCAGCAAAGATGATAGAAAAGAATATAAGTTGAAGGCAAAAGTGGTCATTCTGGCCGCATCAGCCTGTTCATCTGCCCGTATCCTTCTTAACTCAAAAAGTAAGCAGCACCCTAACGGTTTAGGTAATAGTAGTGATTTGGTTGGTAAATACCTACATGACTCTACCGGTAGTAGTGGCGCGGCATTCGTTCCTGATCTAATGAACCGTGATGTTACCTATAACGAAGACGGTGTTGGTGGTATGCACGTGTATTCACCTTGGTGGGGCGATCATAGCAAATTAGACTTCCCCCGTGGTTACCACATTGAAGTATGGGGCGGTATGAGCCAGCCTAATTATGGTTTTGGTTTTGATCAAGATAATTTCAATAAATTATTAGGTCTGCCTACCGGTGGCTATGGCGATAAGCTTCGTGATGAGGTTAAAAAATACTACGGTGCCGTTATCGGTTTCGGTGGTAGAGGCGAAGGTTTGGCCAGAAAGGAAAACTATTGTGAAATCGACCCGACAACGGTTGATGACTATGGTATTCCCGTATTAAAGTTTAATTATAAGTGGTCGGATATCGAAGTACGTCAGGCAAAACATATGCAAGACACTTTTGAAGAGATTACCCATAATATGGGCGGTATCTATTTGAATAAACCTGGTAAGGATAGAGATTACGGTCTTCACGCTCCTGGAGAGATCATTCACGAGGTAGGTACTACCAGAATGGGTGATGACCCCAAAACTTCGGTTACTAATAAGTTCAATCAGTTGCACGATGTCGATAACGTATTTATCGTTGATGCGGGACCATTTGTATCGCAGGCAGATAAAAACTGTACATGGACAATCTTGGCCTTGTCTTGGAGGGCTTCTGACTATATCATCGAACAGTTGAAACAACAAAATATCTAATCATGGACAGAAGAAAAAGTATACAGACAATGATTCTTGGTGCTGGGGCTTCTGCACTTGCATTTCATAGCTGCAAAACCGATAAAGGGGAGGCCGCACCTGCCAATGCAGATGCTTCTGTAAATACCGATACCAAATACTACGGTAGAACACCGCAGGAGGCCGAGCGTGATGAGAAGCTTCACGACGAGCAGCTTTTCAACGAGCACGAAATGGAAACTATTGCCGTATTGAGTGAGGTGATACTCCCTCCGAAAGAACCGCATGGCGGACCTTTAGAGGCAGACGTTCCGGAATTTATAGAATTCATTGGTAAAGACATGCCTCAAATGCAAAACACCCTGCTAGGTGGCTTGATGTGGCTAGACCATAAATCGAATACCGATTATGGGGTGGAGTTCAAATCGGCAAGCTTGGATCAACAAAAAGAAATATTGGACCAGATCTGTAATCAAGATATGGAGGTTTCTTTGGATGACCAGCCGCTAGAGATTCAGTTCTTTGCATTGATGAGAAACTTGGTCGTAACAGGGTACTACACTTCAAAAGTAGGTATCGCCGATTTAGGATATAAAGGAAACCAGCCCAATGTTTGGGATGGTGTGCCCGATGATGTTCTTAAAAAGCACGGTGTTGAATATGATCCCGAGTGGATTGCCAAATGTGTTGATCAAAGTACTCGAAATGTCATTGCTGAATGGGATGATGAGGGTAACCTATTGACCTAAATATATTTTCAAACTTTTGAAAGTTAAAAGCAATTGAATATTTAAGACACCTCTCAAAATTACTTGAGAGGTGTCTTGCTTTTGTGGCTTTGTTGCCGTAAAATTGAATAAATAGTAATAATCTAGAACCGATGAAAAAAATAATAATTGCAACAGTAGCGGTGATGGCTACATTCGCTATGAACGCTCAAGAAGTGGGCCTTCAATTGTATAGCCTTCGAAACCAATTTAAAGAAGATGTACCTGGCACCTTGAAGATTATAAATGGCTGGGGAATCACAAAAATAGAAGGTGGTGGTACTTACGGCCTATCGATGGATGAATTTCAAACTTTGTTGAAAGAAAACGACCTTGATGTGGTTAGTGTAGGTGCTGGTTTTGAAGATTTAGAGAACAATGTTCAAAAGGTGATTGAAAATGCAAAGGCCTTTGATGCCAAATATGTAATGTGTGCGTGGGTACCCCATGATGATAACAAATGGGATTTGGAAGAAACCAAACATGCCACGAAGGTTTTTAATAAGTCGGGCAAAGAGTTGAAAAAGAACGGTATTACATTAGCTTATCATGCACATGGCTATGAGTTTAGACCTTGGAAAGATGGTACGCTATTCGACTACATGGCGCAAAATGCGAAAGATTTTACTTTTGAGTTAGACGTCTATTGGGCACATCACGGGGGTGCCGACCCTTTGGCCTTGATGAAAAAGTACCCTAAGAAATTTACGTTGATGCACCTAAAGGATATGGAAAATGGAGTAGAGGGTAATAATACTGGTCATGAAGATGTTGAAACCAACGTGGTTTTGGGTGAGGGTCAGGTTGATATTGCCGGTACGGTCGCAGAAGCTAAAAAATTGGGTATCGAGTACATGTTTATAGAAGACGAATCTTCAAGGGTGGTAGAACAGGTACCTCAAAGTTTAGAATACTTAGATAGCCTTGATTAGTCGATAAGATCATTTTAAGCAGTATATAAACGCCCCACATCGATAAATGTGGGGCGTTTGCCTTTTAAAAATAAAAAACGGGTATATTTAAAAGATATCAAATCAATCAAAAAACATGAGGTCTGTATCTTTTTTTCTTTCTATTGTAGTTCTACTTGGGGCTTGTAATAACCATAAAAATCAAGAAGAAGATAATGGAAAGAATAGGCCTAATATTGTATGGATTGTAGCTGAAGATCAATCACCGGAGTGGTTTCCAATGTACGGAAACACAATCATCGACTTGCCTCATTTGCAAAGTTTGGCGGAAGACGGGGTCGTTTTTGATAATGCCGTGGCCCCGGTCCCAGTCTGTGCTCCCGCTCGAAGTTCGTTGATAACGGGTATGTACCCAACAACATTGGGCACACATAATATGCGTACCCATACCCCTTGGCGAAAGGTCAATGAACCTCTACTTGACAGCCTGCCAAGTTATTCTCCTGTTGTTCCTGAAGGTGTTCGCATGTTTACCGAATATTTGCGAAAAGAAGGCTATTATACTTGTAACGGCCCCAAAGAGGACTATAACTTTGAAAAGACTGATGCTGCTTGGGATGAGAGTAGCAAAGACAGGCACTATCGAAAGCGTGATAAAGACCAACCATTTTTTGCGGTATTTAACTATTCGGTCTGCCATGAAAGCCAAATTTGGTCAAGGGGAAAAGATAGCTTGTTCGTAAAGCCTTCTGAGGTATCTGTGCCGCCTTACTTTCCCGATAATGACACCATTCGACATGACCTGGCGGTCAACTACTCGAACCTAAAAAGGTTAGACGACCAGTTAGGAAAGGTGTTAGACGACCTCAAAGAAGATGGTCTTTATGAGAACAGCATCATCTTCTTTTATGCCGATCATGGGGGTCCTTTCCCAAGGCATAAAAGGGCCTTATACGATACAGGTGTTAAAGTACCTTTGGTTGTAAAATTTCCGGAAAATGAATACGCGGGTACGCGTGATGAACGTTTGATCAGTTTTATCGATTATGCACCAACAGTACTTTCGTTGGCAGGTATAGAACCGCCAAAATTAATGCAGGGTACGGCCCAGTTCGGAGCATTTGAAGCGGAAAAAAAACCGGAATATACTTATCATACATCCGATCGTTTTGATGAGCGTTATGATAGATTAAGAGCGGTAAGGTCTCCTGATTATAAATACATCAAGAGCTTCAATACCAATATCAGCCACGCAATGCCACTTTCATATAGAGAGCAAATGCCCATGATGAGAGAGTTGAGAAGACTTAATGCCAAAGGTGAATTGAACGAGCAACAATCTTTTTGGCTGTCGGCTACAAAACCTGCCGAAGAATTGTATGATTTAAATGAAGATCCGTTTGAACTTAACAATTTGGCTGAAGACCCCGATTACCAACAAGTTCTCACCACCTATAGGCAGCTCTTGATGGATTGGATGGAAGATACCAACGATTTAGGGAGGGTTGATGAACGTTCGTTAATGGAACGTTGGTTGGTAAAAGGAGAACAACCTCGACTAGATCCTTTGCAGTTAGAAGTAACCGACCTGGGCATTGAACTGATAGAACCCAAGGCCGATGCTACCATCGTCTATAAACAACCACAAGATTCGGTATGGATGGTGTATTCAAACCCTTTGCCGGCTGAGATGTCTTTTACGGCCAAAGCAGAACGAATAGGTTATACCGATAGCGAACTACTAAAATATGAAGGGGATTAATCAACTCGATTAAAAACCAACAAACGAACGTCTGCCACCACGGAATTTGGTATTTCGGTGGCCTTTAAAACTAGGGAGCCCCTGCCTTTTTTTAGAACCATTTTTCCTAGCCTCAGAGGTTTGAAATTTTTAACGTAAGACTCGATACGAACAACCTTATCTTGCTCTTTTCCGATTAATGGCGGGTTGTGCGCTTCCGTAATTTTTTTGGCTATTTTACTTTTACCTAAGCTTAGTTCTACGATGGATCCCATATTCTCTAAGTCGGCAGTATAGTATAGGTCTACTTCAAATGTACCTTCCGCAAGCACCTCTACATCCCAAGTAATCGAATCTTTAAGACTTTTCCAGTTGGTGAAATAACTATCGTTTGGGTGCTGGTTACTTCTTTTGATTCCACCATGTGCTTTTGCATCTCTGGCAGGTAGATGTGTAAAACTGAACTTGGGGTGGCCAATGGTAAACGGTCGATTATCATTTCTCGAATCTAGCGGTTTTACAGCAGTAAGCCAGTCATCCTTCATCCTCTTTAGGGAATCTACCAATCTGGGGTTTTGACTTGAGATATCTATCTTTTGACCTCTATCACGTGAAATTCTATAAAGCTTATTTTCACTATCAAGCCTAAAATTCTGTGTTCTCAGACTGGTTTGACCATTCCAATGATTGTAAATGATTCGGTCTTTCCAGTCTTGTTTTTCATCAAAAATAAGAGGTGTCAAATCTTTACCATCAATAGGCTTGGCGGTAATAGGGTAAACATCTGCCAAGCCTGCAATAGTTGGTAGTAAATCGATTGAACCTGCAATCTCATTGATTTTTTTTCCCTCTTTGATTATTCCTGTCCACTGAATGTACAACGGGCTTCGAACGCCGCCTTCATCTGTTGAGCCTTTTCTGCCCTTCATTCCTCCATTCCATCTATAGCTATTAGGGCCGTTATCGGTCATGTAAATAATGATGGAATTATCCTCTAAGTAGAGTTCACGCAATTTGGCCATGACCCTACCTACATTATAATCTATGTTTTCGACCATGGCCAAGGCCGCTTTGGTGAAATCAATAGTTTCATTTTCCCCATCCTCGGATAAAAGCTGAAGGTTTTTGTCTTTGAATTTGTTCCAGTACTTGTCAGGAACTTGCATAGGGCTATGGGGAATATTATAAGGTAGGTAAAGAAAAAATGGTTCCGTTTTTGACTGCTCTATGAATTCAAGGGCATGGTCGGTCAAGTCATCGGGCAGGTAACCTTTTCCTCTAGTAATCTTTCCATTATGTTCAAGCATTGGGTCAAAATAGTTGCCCCAATGACCGGAGGCAAATCCATAAAAATCATTAAATCCTTGTGAATTGGGGTGGTATGGTGCTTGGGTGCCATTATGCCATTTACCATAAATAGCAGTCTTATAGCCGGCATTTTTCAATAATTCCGCAAGCGTGGTTTCTTCGTAGTTCATACGTTCGCCACCTGATGAGGTACTGTACACTCCAGTTCTAGGAAAATAACGACCTGTTAGTATCTCGGCCCGGGTCGGTGAGCATACGGGTTGCACATAAAAGTTTTCAAAAGAAACCCCGTATTTGGCCAATGCATCTATCTGTGGAGTTTCTAGGTTGGTATTACCGGAGCTGCCCAGGTCTCCCCAACCTTGGTCGTCAGCAACTATTAAAATGATATTAGGCCTTTTGTCATCTCTTGTTTCTGAGACTGGGGTCGTTTTTGGCTCTTCTTTACAGCTGAGTATGAGAGCTAAGAGAATCAAGGTGAAATACCTGTACATGGTCGATAATTCTGATTTTTTGAGACAGTTGGTGATGCTTAGAAGTCGCTCTTCAATATACTCATAATTGTTAGAACCCATAAATTAGCCCTTGTGAAATTATACTTATCTTATGCCGCTAAAAGTGAATCGAAGCACCATGAGAATAGCATTTTCTAAAATATATCTTCTTTTAGCCTTCGGAGTGCTTTTAGGTTGCCAAGAAAAGAAAACCATGGCAGATTACCGATTAGAAGGTAGTATGCGCAAATGGCAACCTGTGACCATCACTTTCAACGGACCTTTGGCAGCGGAAAAAGACAGTCTGAATCCGTTTTTAGATTATCAACTTCTGGTCAATTTCAGCAACGGAAACGATAGAAAGACCGTTCTTGGGTATTTTGCGGCGGATGGGGATGCCGGAAATACAGGAAGCGAGCAAGGAAATAAATGGCGCGTGAAGTTTGCTCCGGATAGGGTAGGTCAGTGGAAATTCGAAGCATTTTTGATGGAGGGGACAGATATTGCCGTTAAGCAATTTACAATGCCGAAAAAGAACAATTCTATTTGGGCGTTAAAAGGTGATTTTCAAGTTATGGAAATCGATACAACGGATAGCGGCTTCTACAGAACTGGCCAACTTAAATATGATGGTGAGCGGTACTTGGTGGAAAGTGAAACACAGGATTATTTTATTAAAAATGGAGTGGGAAGCCCCGAAACCTTTTTGGCCTATCATGAATTTGACGGTACTTTCAAAAACGGAGGAGTAGAAACCCCAAGTCTAATCGATGGCCTACATAGATACGAAAATCATATTTCTGATTGGAACGAGGAGGATGGAACTTGGCAAGACGAAAAAGGAAAGGGCATTTTAGGGGCCTTGAATTACTTGGCAAAAAAAGGAATGAACAGCCTTTACTTTATGGTGATGAATGTCGCGGGCGACGGTGACAATGTATGGCCTTGGATTTCACCAAATGAACGAACCCGATTTTATGTAAGCAAATTAGACCAGTGGGATTTTGTCTTTACCCATATGGATAAGTTGGGCATGGCCATGAATTTTTTCACCCAGGAGACCGAAAACGATACGTTGCTGAACCACGGTGATTTGGGCCTTGAGCGCATGTTATATTACAAAGAAATGGTTGCGAGGTTTGGGCATCATTTAGGGGTTGTATGGAATTTAGGGGAAGAGACCAATCGTACCACCAAGCAATTAAAGAGTTACGCCGAATACATAAGAAGTATCGATCCTTACGACCACCCCATTGCTGTTCATAACCATATAAGGGTGACGGGCAAAAGAATGGAAGGCAGGCCTTTAGATCCTATTAAAGAAACGTTTTCTCCCTTGTTGGGTTATACAAACCTTGAAATACCTTCATTGCAGATGTATGACACTACCGAGGTACACCAAGAAGTGAAAAAATGGGTCGATTTATCTAAGAACAGCAAAAAACCTTGGGTAGTCTATGTAGATGAGATAGGGCATTATGACATAGGGGTTACTACTGATACAGCTAGCAATAACAATTACGATATGGTCATGCACAGTAGTCTTTGGGGCAGTCTATTATCAGGTGCTGGCGGTACTTCTTGGTATTTTGGAGGTCTGGACCAAGCGAATAATGATATGGCCGCTGAAGATTTTCGGGTAAGGGATAAGTGGTGGACTGTAAGCAATAATGCCACCGAATTTTTTAAAAGGCACCTTCCCTTTTGGGAAATGCAGAACCACGATGAACTTTTAAGCAATAAAAAGGCCTATTGTTTTGCAAAGAAAGATGAAATATATGTAGTTTATCTACCCAAAGGAGAAAAGACCGATTTGACCATTAGCGATGGCGCCTTTTCGATTGCATTTTATGATCCCAAAGAAGGTGGAATGTTACACGACAAACAGAACGAAGGTTGGCGAATAACAAAGCCCAATAGTGTTGAACTATCTGCTTTCAATGGTCAAAAAAACAAAGATTGGGTGATTTTGATTGCCCGAAATAAGTAACTGATTATAAATGAAGTTTAAAGTTTTTAGCCTTGTCATTTTGGTAATGATTATCTCTTGCAAGAATTCTCAAGAGAAGAAAATCAATGAACAAGAAATAGAGGTAGAGGCAAAAGTAGATACCGTAAAGAAAGCTGTTTCAGAAACAAAGAAAAAACTTAAAAGTTTTGCGAGCTTGTCTGATACAACTTTTGTTAGACTGGCCGATTTTAGTGATGGTTTTTCCTATGATTTACGTTATGCCACCAAAAACAATTTTCTAAAGGAAAAGGTCTATGATTGTGCTGAGTGTTATACACGTGTCAAGACTGCCAAAGCATTGATAGCTGCCAATAAAGAGCTCGAGAAAAAAGGTGTGAGAATTAAGTTTTTTGATTGTTATAGGCCCAATTCGGTACAATATAAAATGTGGGAGATTGTGCCCAACCCCCAATATGTGGCCAACCCAAAGAAGGGGTCTATTCACAATAAAGGAGGAGCGGTTGACATTACTTTAGAAACTTTGAACGGTGAGCAATTGGATATGGGTACTGATTTCGATTTTTTCGGAAAAAGGGCCTATCATGATAATTTCGACCTTCCTCAAGAAATTCTGGATAATAGAAAACTATTAAAAGAAACTATGGAGAAACATGGCTTCTGGTCGATAAGAACTGAGTGGTGGCATTATAATCTGGCTGCGGGTTCTAACGACCGGGTGGCTAACTTTAAATGGCCTTGTCCTTAAATATAAAACTCATCAAATGAAAACTATAATATCTTTTATTCTGATTCTTACCGTAATGAACTTACAAGCTCAAGATACCATCATCCCACTATGGCCAAAAGGAAAAATTCCTAATAGGGTCGAAACAGATGAAAAAGAAGAACACGTAAAAGAGGGCATATTACGTATCAGCAAGGTACAAGAACCTACTATTGAAGTTTATTTACCCGCTAAGCAGAATGCAACAGGTGAGGCCGTGTTGATTTTTCCGGGCGGCGGTTACCATATTTTGGCGTATGATTGGGAAGGCACAGATATAGCCAAATTTTTAAATGGTAAGGGAATTGCGGGTATCGTGGTCAAGTACCGGTTACCAACATCTGAATCCCTCAAAGAAAAATATAATGTTCCGCTGATAGATGCGCAACGAGCTTTGAGACTCGTTAGGTCAAAGGCTGCGGAATTTAATATAAATGCCAATAAAATCGGTATTGTCGGCTTTTCAGCTGGGGGCCATTTAGCATCAACCTTGGGCACCCATTTTAATGAAAAGGTGTATGATGACATTGATAATGCCGATAAGTTAAGCGCTAGGCCCGATTTCATGACCCTCGTGTATCCCGTTATAACTTTCACCCAATCTACAAAGCATTCAGGTTCTCAAAAAGCACTTTTACAAGGCAATGAAACCGAAGAATTGTTGCAGCGTTTCTCGAACGAATCCCAAGTAACACCGGAAACGCCACCTACATTATTGGTTCATGCAACTGATGATACGGCTGTACCGGTTGAAAATAGTCTATTGTTTTTTCAGGCTCTTAAAGATAAAGGAGTTTCTGCCACAATGCATATCTACCCCAAGGGCGGACATGGGTTTTCCCTTGCACGAAATGATGAGCACTTACGTGACTGGACAGAGCGCATGTTCGAATGGATGAGCTCTTTAGATTAAGCTCTAATTATAGATTTGAAAGGGTTACTAGCATTTTTTTACGCTCCTTTTCATTAGGAAGCCTACCGAAACCGGCACCCATATTGTCAATGACGTGATGAGGTTTTGAAGTGCCCGGTATGGCACATGTAACTGCTTCGTTTCCCAATATATACTTAAGAAAAAACTGCGCCCAAGAATAGATATCAAGCTCTTTGGCCCATGTAGGTAATTCTTTTCCCTTAACAGACCTAAAGAGAGACCCTCCGGCAAAAGGTCTATTGATTATAACCGCAGTACCATTGTCTTGAGCTGTTTTTAGCAAGAATTGCTCAGCTCTTCTTTCAGCCATTGAGAAATTGAATTGCGCGAAGTCAGGTTTTTCTTTTTTTATAATTTCAGCCAATTTTGAATGTGCAGAGTCACTATAGTGTGTTATACCCCAATAAGTAATAGATCCACTTTCTTTCATGTTTTTAAGCGTCGATAGATGCGTTCGCCAATCCACTAAATTGTGTATTTGGAGTAAGTCCATTGATTTTCTTCCCATTCTTTGCATCGAGCTGTTTATTTGTTCCATTCCAGCTTTCCGGCCGGTAGTCCAGACTTTAGTGGCATAAAAGAAAGATTCCTGAAAATCTAATTTTGAGGTCAAGTCTCCGACTACTTCTTCGGAACTACCGTACATGGGAGAACTATCAATAACCTGCCCGCCCTTGTTGTGCATTTCCTTAAGTACGGTAGCAAGTTGTTCTCTAAGTTCTACATCTGCGCCAGCATCAAAAGACTGCCATGTACCTAGGCCAACTATCGGTAAGGTTTTGCTTGAAGAAGGAATTTTTCTTTCAATCATCTTTTCGTTTTTGTTAAAAGCCAAATGGGGAAAGGCGCTCATGGCCGCACCGCCCGTAAAAAGAATTTTTGAAACTTCCCTTCTAGAATAGAATTTCATAAGAAATGCTTTTGCGTAAAATGTTTTCCATCAATAAGTTAAATTAATTTTTCTGAAAAGACGTTTTCAAATAGCAATAACCAGATAATTAAGCCTTGAATTGTGGCAAAGTTTTATATTTTTGCAATCCTATTTTCACACCTCGAGTGGAATGGGTTTCGGGATGTAGCGCAGTCAGGTAGCGTACACGCATGGGGTGCGTGTGGTCGCTGGTTCGAATCCAGTCATCCCGACTTAACCTTTTCAAGTAAAATCAAAACACTGTTAATCTTATGATTTTCAGTGTTTTGTGTTTTTAGGCATATCGTTTGAATTCATTTAAAACCACCTAAAATCATATCAAGCGTGTTCCCATCGGGAGCAAACACTTACATTTCTTATTGTAACTTTAAATGACTTTTAGAACCATTTTTCTTGTGTTTTGACTTTCACAGTATTCACACTCTAAAAGGTTGCAACATGCAGAAAAACAATCGTTTAACAATCAATTTCTTTACTAGAAAGCACAAGGTTCAATCCGAGAACCTAATTGTCTATTGTAGGATCACCATCGACGGTGAGCGCACCGATTTCAGCATAAATCGGGAGATAAAAGCCAATTTATGGGATAATAATCGTAAAAGGGGCAAGGGTTTTTCCAGTTATGTGATTTCCCTGAACAAGTACCTAGATCAAATTTATACAGGACTACATGAGGCCCATAGATTGATGATGGCAGAAGAAAAAGTAATCACTCCACTATCTATCAAAGCAAGATTTTTTGGGGAAGATGAGGGCGGAAAAACATTGAAACAATTGATTGCCTATCACAATGGAACCATGCACACTTCATTGCGCCCCGGAACCAGAAAGAATTACCACATCACAGAAAGATGCGTGAGCCTATTTTTAAAAGAGGAATATGGGGTTGAGGACATAAAGCTCAAAAAATTGAACTACCGTTTTATATTGGACTTTGAGCAGTACCTAAGAAAGTACAGGCCATCTACACGAACCAAATGCACCAATAACGGGGCCATGAAACATATGGAACGGCTTAAAAAAATGTCGAGGTTGGCCGTTCGGTTGGATTGGATAGCAAAAGACCCTTTTGAAAACTATAAACTACGTTTTGAAAAAACCGAACGGGAATATTTGACAAAACGGGAATTGAGGTTGATTGAAGAATCCACTTTCACAAGGGAAGGGGTTGAGAAATGCAAAGATGTGTTTCTCTTCTCGTGCTATACTGGCCTATCCTATATTGATGTCAAGGCATTGACCCCAGAACATCTACTTAAAGGAATAGATGGCAATAAATGGCTATTCACCAAAAGGATAAAGACGGACGAAAAACTTAAAATCCCCTTACTTCCACAGGCAATGGAGATCATTAAGAAATATGAAGACTCGCCTGAAAGAAAAGTGATGAAAGTCCTACTACCTGTTTACAGCAATCAAAAGGTCAATTATTACCTAAAGGAAATCTGTAAAGCCTGTAGGATTTACAAGAAAGTGACATTCCATACTGCAAGGCACACTTTTGCAACAACGGTAACCTTGTCCAATGGAGTGCCTTTAGAAACCGTCTCAAAGATGTTGGGGCATACTAAACTAACCACCACCCAAATTTATGCAAGGGTCTTGGAAAAAAAAGTTGGCGAAGATATGAGGATATTGGTTAAAAAAATGGAAGGCAAGTAAAGCTCTCCAGTAAGAATTAATCAAATTCATCGATTTTATTCGATTTTAGGAGTATATAGATGTATTTTATATTCATATAACCTAGTTAGCTACTATTTCTTACTTCATTTTAAATTCAATCAAATTATTGATGTTTTTTTAAAAATGAATGAATATTCATTTTTTTATATCTTTGTACCCTAAAACAAAACATCATGACTAAACTTCAAAAAAGTATAGATAAACGAAACGCTCTTATAAAAGCAACCATCGAATTAGTAAATAACAATGGTTTCCATGCCACTCCTATGAGTAAAATTGCAAAAATGGCAAATGTCTCACCTGCAACTATCTATTTATATTTTGAAAATAAACAAGACTTGGTTAATCAAACGTATTTAGAAGTAAAAACGAAATACACAGATTTTGTTTTTAATACCTATGATGAGAATACATCAATTAAAACAGGCTTCGAACTCATCTGGAAACGAATTGCGGAATTTAATATTAATGAATGTGAATATTCATTTTTTTTAACCCAATGTAATAACACGCCAATAATTGATGAGCCTAGTAGACAAGAAGGTATAAAACACCTACAACCTCTACTCGATCTATGGAAACGAGGAAAGGATGAAGGAGTTATTAAGCCCATTTCAGATTATATATTATATGCCTATTCGATAAATCCCATATCAAGTTTAATGATGGCACAAAAACTAGGTCAATTTCAATTGACCAAAGCAAATACCGAAGAAGCATTTCTAACAGCTTGGGACAGCATAAAACTCTAAAAATGAAAAAAACAGCAATTATATTAGGTGCGACTGGTTTAACAGGTTCTATACTTTTAGAAAAACTACTAAATGATGATAGGTATAAAACAATCAAATTGTTTTCCAGAAAAGAAATTGATGGGCTGCCCTCAAAAGTAAAACAGTTTGTTGGAGATATTTTAGAGTTAGATAACTTCAAGAAGGATTTCACTGCAGATGAAGTATTCTGTTGCATTGGTACAACAGCCAAGAAAACACCAGACAAACAACTATACAAAAAGATAGATTTTGGAATTCCGGTTACTGCCGCAAAACTTGCAAAGGCAAATGGAATGCCTGTGTTTTTAGTCATTTCTTCATTAGGCGCAAATGCAAAAAGCTCTATTTTTTATAGCCAAACAAAAGGTGAAATGGAACAAGCTGTTCTTTCAGAAAAAATTGAAAAGACACACATTTTACAGCCTTCTATTATTGGTGGTGACAGACAAGAGAAACGTATTGGAGAAAAAATAGGGTTGGTTTTAATTAAACTTCTACAACCTTTATTCTTCGGGAAATTAAAGAAGTATAGAATTACAGAAGCTGAAGATATTGCACAAGCTATGATCAACTTGGCAAATTCAAATTCAACAAAAACAATAATTACATCTGCTAGTATCAACTTACTTGCAAAAGGAAAACCTACTCAAAAATAAAACCTTATGGAAAAAAATTTTAATAAAACAAGTACCATTCAAAACATATTGAGAATCTTGTTAGGTGTTTTTATGCTCTATGCAGGAATAGGACATCTAACGTTCCTTAGGACAGAATTTCAGGCACAAGTTCCCACTTGGATCACAACAGATGAAGCGTTTATGGATTTTATAGTGTTAGCATCTGGTGTGGTAGAAATTATTTTTGGTTTACTAATGATTTTGGGAGGTAGATTAAAAATCAAAACAGGTATTTCATTAGCAATATTCTACATTCTTATTTTTCCTGGAAATATTAATCAATATGTAAATGAAATTGATTCTTTTGGCTTAAATACGGATAGGCAAAGGTTAATAAGATTGATTTTTCAACCCGTTTTAATTGTCTGGGCTTTGTGGTCAACAGGAGCACTTAAATATTTAATATCAAAGAAAAAAAATAGCAATAAATAAAAAATTAAAAAAATGGAATTATTAGACAAATTAAACTGGAGATATGCTGCAAAAGCAATGAATGGCAAAAAAGTATCTCAAGATAAAATTGACAATATTATCGAAGCAGCTCGTTTAGCTCCTACATCAAGTGGTCTACAACCTTTTGAAATAATTGTAGTTAAAAATCAAAAAATTAAAGAACAAATTAGACCAATAGCTTGGAATCAATCTGTAATAACCGACTGCTCTCACCTGCTCGTTTTTGCTGCTTGGGACACCTATACAGAAGATAGAATTAACTATATGTTCGATTTAACAAACGAGATTAGAGGATTTAAAAACGAAGGTTGGGAAAACTACCGACAAAAGTTATTACAAATGTATCCGCAACAAGATGCAGAAGTAAACTTTAATCATGCTGCCAGACAAGCATACATTGCATTTTCACAAGCTATTACAGCTGCTGCCTACGAAGGCGTAGATGCAACACCTTTAGAAGGTTTTGACGCTGATAAGTTAGATGAAATATTAGACTTAAGAGCGAAAGGTTTGCGTAGTGCAGTAATGCTACCCATTGGTTACAGAGATGCCGATAGCGATTGGTTGGTAAATCTTGTAAAGGTTAGAAAAAGCACAGAAGATTTAGTAACAGTAATTGAATAATCAATATACTATAAAAAATTAATAAAAGAAGATGAACAATTTTGAATTTAAAAACCCAACCAAAATTATTTTTGGAAAGGACACAATAGAGAAACTAAAAGAAGAAATTCCTACAGATGCTAAAGTATTATTACTTTATGGTGGAGGTAGTATTAAAAAGAATGGCATATACGACCAAGTAAAAACGGCATTAGCAAATGTTGATATAACTGAGTTTGGAGGTATTCCTGCAAATCCAGAATATGAAACATTAATGGAGGCTTTAAAAGTAATTAAAGCCAAAAATATCACCTATTTATTAGCTGTTGGTGGTGGTTCTGTAATTGATGGAACTAAATTTTTATCTGCAGCGGCAATATACGATGGAGACACGCCTTGGGATATTTTAACTAAAAACATTAGAACCGAAAAAGGAATGCCTTTTGGAACTGTTCTAACATTGCCAGCAACAGGCTCTGAAATGAATTCTGGAGCTGTAATTACACGTAAAGAAACCAAAGAAAAGCTAGCTATGGGTGGACCTGGTTTGTTTCCGCAATTTTCAATTCTAGATCCTGAAGTCGTAAAATCAATTCCGCAGCGTCAATTGGAAAATGGTTTAGCCGATGCTTTTACACATGTTTTAGAGCAATATATGACCTATTCGGTAGATGCTAAACTTCAAGATCGTTTTGCTGAAAGCATCTTACAGACTTTAGTTGAAATTGCACCAAGTGTGTTGAAAGATGACTTTGACTATAAAGCGGCTTCTAATTTTATGTGGAGTTGTACCATGGCATTAAACGGATTAATTCAAAAAGGAGTGCCTACAGATTGGGCTATTCATGCAATGGGACACGAATTAACGGCTTTATATGGTATAGATCATGCAAGAACATTAGCTATCATAACAGAAAGTCATTACACATATAATTTTGAAGCTAAAAAAGAAAAATTAGTACAATATGGTGAACGCGTATGGAATATTACAGAAGGAAGTGTTGACGATAAAGCCTATGCAGCTATCGAAAAAACAACTGAATTTTTCAAAGCTTTAGGAATCGACACTAAACTGTCTGATTACACAAACGAATACGAAGGTACAGCAGAAGAAATTCAAAAGCGTTTTACAGATCGTGGTTGGACAGGACTTGGAGAACATCAGTCATTATCACCAGAAAACGTAGAGAAAATTGTAAAAATGGCTTACTAACGTTAATTATGAAACCATTAAAAATAATAGCATTACTGCTAACGGTTGTTACAGCATCAAGTTGTAAAGACACAAAAAAGGAAACACCTTCTGAAAAAGTTTCAGAAGAAAAAATTGAATTACAAAAACAAAAAGAAATGAAAATATTATTTGTATTAACATCTCACGATAAATTAGGAGATACAGGGGAAAAAACAGGATTTTGGGTTGAAGAATTTGCAAATCCGTATTACACCTTATTAGACAAAGGAGCAGTTATTACGATTGCAACACCCAAAGGAGGCGCTGCACCAATAGATCCTAGTAGTGATTCGCCAGATGCTGCAACTAAAGATACAGAACGTTTTAATAACGATGCTGAAGCAAAAGAAAGAATTGCAAACACAAAAGTATTGGCAGATATGAATCCGGACGATTTTGATGCTGTCTTTTATCCAGGAGGACATGGTCCATTATGGGATTTAGCAAACGATCAAACATCCATTGCATTAATTGAAAAATTCAATAGTCAAGAAAAGCCCATTGCCTTTGTATGTCATGCCCCAGCTGCACTAAAAAGTGTAAAAAATGCAGATGGCACGCCTATAGTAAGAGGTAAAAAAGTAACAGGTTTTACAAATACTGAAGAAGAAGCAGTTGGACTAACTAATGTTGTACCATTTTTAGTAGAAGATATGTTGATAGAAAACGGAGGAATCTACTCTAAAAAAGAAGATTGGGCATCTTATGCTATTCAAGATGGAAATTTAATTACTGGTCAAAACCCAGCTTCATCAGAATTGGTAGCAGAATTATTATTAAAAAAATAAACAATATTATTGAATAGTTATTATAAATAAACAGTAGCTAACAATGTATAAACTTGAAACGACAATTATATGAAAGAAATAAAATATCCGAAATCATTTTCACATATTGGGATCACAGTTCCAAATATCAGGGAAGCCGTAAAATTCTATTCCGAAGTTATGGGATGGTACGTAATTATGAAACCATCTATAGTAAAAAAAGAAAGTGATACAGCAATTGGACAAATGTGCATTGATGTCTTTGGGGATAATTGGGAAGAGTTTGAAATCGCTCATATGTCAACTTCTGACGGAATTGGAATTGAGCTTTTTTCGTTCCCTCACGGAAAAAAAGAAGCACCTGAGTTTAACCCTTTTAACACAGGGCTTTTTCACTTTTGTGTTCAAGACCCAGATATCGAAAATCTTACTAAAAAAATAGTTGAGGCTGGTGGTAAACAGAGAATGCCAATAAGAGAATATTATCCAAATGAGAAACCATATAAAATGGTATATGTAGAAGATCCATTCGGAATTGTTTTTGAAATCTACACGCATAGTTATGAATTGACATATTCTTCGGGTGCTTATTCAAAATAAAAACAGTAGCTAACAATGTATAAAAGCAATAGCGGTTTGGGTCTTAATTCAAACCGTTTTGCTTTTAATTAAGTATCTTGTTATCCGAAAGTTGCTGCGTTTGAATCCGCTACTGCCCTTATACTAACCGTCAAAAAACAAGTTTTTCCTTATAATTTTAGGAAACAAGTTGATTTATCAAATTGTTATCCTGCGCAGCAAGGGCTTTGCGCTTTTGCTGCTTTTTTGTTTCATAAGCTGCATCATAGAATTTCTCGCTCTTCCAAAGGGTGTACATCAATATCAACAGCTTTCTCTGAACGGCTATCAAGGCCACCAATGGTTTTGCTTTTTTGGGCTTTAGCCTATTATAGAATCGTTTCAATGTAGGGTTGCATCGCACACAGGTCATCGAGGGCATGTGCATGACCGCCCGGATATGACTGTTCCCTTTTTTGCTGATTCTGGTCTTTCCTTTAAAACTGCCGGATTCCCGCAATACCACATCGTAGCCGGCATAACTTGTCAGTTGTTTTGCGCTGGTTATCGATTCAAAGCCCAATGTCTCACCTACTACCGTTGCGGCCGATATAAAAGAGATTCCAGGGATGCTCATCATAAAACCGATCTTTCTTCCCAGCACTTCGTTCTTTGATACGATCTCTTTCATCTCCTCCTCTATCATTGCTATTTGGCCATTGAGAAGTTTCAGTCTGTCCCTGTGCCGTTTCAAGGCCTTGGTGTTACCATGGACACCCGAATCGATGGCTCCTTGGCGATTGGTCTCCATGACCTTGTCCTTTAGCAAAGAACTGCGCTCCCTGCTCAATGCCTTTAGTTCCCGTAGTTCCTCGCTTGGCGGTCGCCATGGACGAAGGGACCTTTCAAGTCCCAGCATACTGAGCATTCTACTGTCCAGGGCATCCGTTTTAGAACGCTGGTCCAGACTCTGCGCATAGCGCTTTACACGACCTGATTGCATTACACTGACCGCATGGCCATGTGAGTACAGATAATGGGCGATACCCTGATGGTAGACCCCCGTGGCTTCCATGACGACCACTAGGTCGACAGTGCCATCAACTGATGTCTTCAACCATTTTAAAACCTCCTTGTAACCCGATAGGTCATTGGGCACATCTGGATGAGATATGAATTCCTTCCCCAGTTTATCCGTTAGGAACCCAAGGGACAAGGATAAACCCAATTTAGAGACATCGATACCCAGACTTTGTTTCAACCGCTTTTCCATAATATCGTTTTTTAAGGCCATAACCCTCTTTATCATCCTTGCTCGCATTTGATTCGACCTCTGTGAACAGGGTCTAGGTACTGTCCGGATTCCAAGAAGATTATAGAAGGGCGGGATTTCTATGAAACGATATCATTCAATGTATCTAGCCGAGACCTCTCTGTCCCTTCTATTCTAGCTCTTATTTATTATTGGGAAACTACTATATTTATAAATAATAGATTATGTGCTCGTAAACATACGAGCCGAGACCGTTGGTATCAATTTAAATGAACCTAGAAAAAGACAGTTTTGTAAAATACTTCTCTGTAAATCGGAATGAGTATCATGACCCCAAGTTGGAACAAGAAAGCGGCCTCGTAACTCTCGTAAACAAGGGATTTGATAAAATGAATTTGATTGGGAATCTTTTTATAGTCGTTATTGTTCCAATTATTATAACTATTGTAATTACCAATAAACAATTACCGAAATCGACGAATTCTTATCTTATTGGAATTGCAACGGTTTGGTTTATTGTAACCTTTTACAAACGAGTTCAAAAAATCGTAGCTAATAACAATGTCATTATCGATCTTGAAAAAAGATTAGTTATAATCGAACCGCAAGATTATTTTCGGAAGAACATTATGAAAACCAAGAAACGAAATATTTCCTTCAATTCAATTCGTAGCATAAAAACTAAATCAAGAAATTACGATAAATTTAACTCAGGATTTAGATTGGTCTTAAATTATGGAAATGAGGAAGTTACCTTGGTGGACATTTGGACTAAAAAATTGGGAACTGAATTGAGTCAATTTGTACAAAAACTGGTTGCTTAAGACGAATAAAAACAATGTTTATCAGACCTGAATTTTGTCATATAGGCACATGTAATTGTCAAACAAATTCTCATTTTAGAAAGATCCCTAATAGTGAAGTGTAAACAAGAAATGGAAAAAATTGGTTATCTTTAAAAAGTGTCTTTGAGCACTTCAGTACGGCAGTAATTTTATGATTTGACTTTCCAAAAGTCCGTACAAACCAAATAATATTTATTGTGCAACTGATTCCCAAATCAGCTTGTATTTATTCGGTCCCGCTTGCGGGACGAAGGAATAGCAAGAGGGTGATGCGCAGAATGCGCCATCACGGTTGTTTTTGGGTCTTTAACAAGTTGAAAACCAGTCAATTGAATATATTTTGGAATACTATTCAAAATCTGGGGCTACAGTAGACTTTTCCAAAATCTACAGTAAACCCTTTGGGAAGCCCTGTAAACACTGGAATTTTTTGACGAAAAAATTGACGCAATTTCACTAAAAAACAAAATCGCACCTATGGAAAAGCAATCAACAAATGATAGAAAAAAGAAAGGAACCGGTGCTTATTCCAATATCACGGTAAAGAAAGAAACGGCCACACGCTTTCGCAGCTATTCCAAAAAGTTCAACAAATCGCATAGCGAGGTATTGGATGGAATGATACAATACTTCAAGGAGAACAACCTTGACCCTTTTGGAGAGGGAACAAAGGTCATCCTTTACAGTATCAAAAAATTGGAGCGTCAGATGATGAAAAAATTCGATAGAATCATTGCCATTATCAAGAACATGGAAAAGACCAGTATCCGGCCCACCTATGAAATGATGTTGATTCTATATGAGGCCTATGTAAAGGATGGGAGGAAACCCAAACGTGAACCTGTTAAGTTACAGGAAGAGCGAATGGATTTTCTGGAGCCAAGGAATACTGTTCCAAAAACAGAGCATGATAGAATGCTGCAAGAATTCAAAGAATATAAAAAACACTGCAATGAAATCCTCAACAGCGTTGAGAAGGTGGAGCCGATCATGGGAAAGCCTTATCTAAAGATCAATATGGACATTGGGGATTTTGAAAGCTTGAAACATCAATTAAAATAGCACTCATGTACCTTACCATCTCAGCACAGAAAATGGGCAGTACCTACAACTCCAGTGTAGGTAACTATGTGGATTATCTGGAAAAGGAGAACCAAGATAGGTTGCCTGAACAAAGGGAGGAATTCTTTGACCAAGAAAATAACAGAGTAAGCCCTCAAACGGTCATTGATGAAATAGATGCCAATACGGCCAAATTAAGGCAGAAAGACCCGAAATTCTATTCCATAGTGGTCAGTCCCAACCAAAGGGAACTGAAGGCCATCGGCAATGACCAGAACCTGTTAAGGGAATACACAAGGAAGCTCATGGAGGACTATGCCAAGAGTTTCCACCGTAACCAAGAGGTAAAGGCCGAAAACCTTAAATATTATGCCAAGATTGAGCATGAGCGCACCTATCGTGGCTTTGACAAACAGGTTCAGGAGAATGCACCTTACCGTGGCGAGATAGCAAGGCTAAGGAACGAGATACGGAAAGTGGAGCGTGGAGAATCCATAGGTAATGTCAAAGAGCTTGAAAAAAGAATCAAAGAGCAGGAAAGATTGGCCCCACACAAACAGAATGGAAAGTTAGTGGCAGCCGGAATGCAAAAAGAGGGGCCTCAGACCCATATCCATATCATAGTCAGCAGAAGGGATGTGACGAACACCTATACGCTTTCACCCATGGCCAAGCACAAGGCATCCGAAGTGGAACTGAACGGAAAGACCATAAAAAGAGGGTTTGATAGGGACAGTTTTTATCAATCGGCCGAGAAGACCTTTGACAAGACAACAGGGTTCAAACGGAACTATGTGGAATCCTATGTTGGGAGAAAGGCCCATGCCAAGGAACCGGGAAAGTTCTTTGCCAAGGTCATGGGGCTGCCCACCAAGGAAAAGGACATGGCCTTTAAACTTCTTAAAACGATGGGTGTCAAAGCACCAAGTATACCGACCAATAAAGTGCAAATGGCAGCCAAGATCATAAAGGCCCTTGGGAGGGGAATCGATAAGGCTAGGGGGACTGGTGAGGATATGGGTTATTGAAATCCAAAAAGTAGGTTGCGCCCTTTCGGGTTTTTGTTCTACGCTTATCTACCGGAACACTACAAAAACCCGATAGGATCCATGCGCAAAAGTTGGGGGTAAGAATTTGGGACGCTTGCAGCGCGAAACAGGGTTTCGCTCGCCGTTTTTGCAAGTTGCTTTATAGGTAGTTTTAGTTAGATGATTGGTTTATTTCTTGTCCAGTAACTTTTCCAAGTAAGTTACCTTGTCTTTTTCAGCCTGAACAAGACGCTCATATAGCTCAACAACTTTTTCAATTGTATTAAAAGTTGGTTGGTAGTTGAGAGAACTGGCGATTATTGTTGAATTGTCGCTGCTTGTATTGTTATATGTGTTGTTGATAATGTTAAAAACGGCTTCTTCAGAGAAATTCTCGATTCCCTCTTTGGTAACTCCCAAGGCTTTGGCTATTTCTTCCAACTTTACATCATCCACCTTTTCGCTATTCTCGATATTAGAAACGGCCTGTTGACTGATGCCCAGTTCCTCTGCAAGGGTTTCCTGTTTCATTCCGCGGAGTTCCCTGATCCTACTGATCTTTCTGCCTATATGGTTGTTCTTGGTCTTTATCTGCATATCTCAAATATAGGGTGTTTCGTACAATAATCCGATTGTAAAATACAAAACACTTTTAATAAAATACAAGTGTCTATGGTGGGGTACTTGCGAATGTGGCCCTAATATGGTCAATGATTCTCGAACCCTTTAAACCACAATATCATGACACATGGCACAAACATACCAAAACACTTTGAAAAAGTGGAAGAGCTGTCCGAATTGCTCGACAGCATCCTGAACATCATTACCATTGACAGGGCCTTTCTTTCTAAGAAACAAATTGAGGGAAACACCGAATATTATTTTCTTACCCTTTTTGTGGATATCAACAATGACCCACTTCCCAATGAGATCCGTTCACTGGTCGCAAAGAAAGGAAAGAAGCATCCCGATTTCAGGATAAGGGTCTACACGGAGAACCAATCCGAAACAGGCCTTGAAAGGGGTGCCCTCTATTTCTTGGAACATTGTTGTCTTGGGAAGACCGTCTTCGCCCATCCCGAAGGGGAGAACATCATGGATTATTCAACAATGGCGTACCAGACCCTCATGAAGAGGGCTGCTAGCTATCATAAATCGGAACTGGCAAAAGTAACTGCCTTTGCCAATACTGCGGACATCTTGATCAAGGAAGGGGATTATGCTATTGCCACTTTCAATATGCACCAGGCCTTTGAACTTTCATTCAGGTTCATTGAACAGATGTGTATTGGAAGGAGCATGGTGACCCACAGTATCATCAGCCATATCAACTATTGCAAACACTTCTTTCCCTCCCTCCAACCTTTTACGGAATCTTCTGGGACGAACAGCAATGAACTGTTGTTGCTGTTGGAACACGCCTATAGTGTTGCCCGTTATGGGAATGAATTTGAGATCACCAAGGTACAGGCCAAGACCATCCAAACACAAATGAAGAATTTCATCCAAGAAGTGGAATCCATTTTCCATAAACATCTTGATCAGTGCAAAGACCAAATCGACAGAATCGGAAAGGATTTTGAGAAAGCATTCCCGAAAGTAGCCGAGAACGTAGGGAACAATAATGAAGAATCATTTGTTGGTCAATTGAAGGAACTGGAAAAAATGTATTTCCATGCCTTGAAACCCTATATCCCTGAAAAGGGCTTGTACATCACCGAACTCATAACCGAAGGATACTGTGAAACCTCTTTTATGATCTCCAACCTGATAAAGGTTTGCATTGTTGCATTGGAAAATGAATATATCCCTACACGCATTGTTCCCCAACCCCACCACAATGTAAGTGAGGTTTTGGGATACATACTGGATTTGATTCCACATGATGAAATGGAATTCTTGGACAAGGTCAGAAACTGCTTTCGGAACAAAAGACAACCACAACCCAATAAATCCATTCACATGAAATCAAAGAAGAAAAGGTTAAAGACCTTGGAAGAGATACAACAGCTCAGGAGCAATCTTTCGGGACTGTTGGGAAACAAAAAGTCCATCGACCCCAAAGGAAACTATGTGACCTTCGAGGTCAGGGACAACAACCATCTTTTGACACAAATCATAAGTCTTTTGGAGGTTTGCGTGTTCGCACTTGATGGGGAAGGAATGATGTTGTTTCCTGCCAATCAAAATGCATCAAAAGAGGACAGTGTGATCCAAGTATTGGAACTGGTATTGAGCATCCTTCCTGATAGCCAAATTTACTTCATGGACAAGCTGGACGAAAAGCTATCAAAACTTGAAAACAAAAAATGAATCCATGAACCCAAACGAAGAAAAGCTCCTAAAGGATTTGAGACTTCACTCAAATGATCATTCCCCTACCTTGGTTCCCCATCCATGGTTCAAGGACAAGTTCCAGCCTACTTTCTTTTACATTGACGGTCATGCGGATCTGTTGTTGACCGTTCGTGCATTGATATACCTTTCCATAAGGGCAATAAATCCAGAGCTTGGCTCGGATGATGTAATGGACAGGAACGAAGAGGAATTCATCCATCAAGCGATGACCATAGCCAACCGTTTGATGCCAGTCGGGGAAGAGGCTTTGATGGATCACTTAAATCAATATTTCAGAGATGAAAAGAATTGTGGAAAAGAACCATGAAATTGGTAAGCGTTTTTATAATTCATACATTTATCTTCCCTTAATCATTATATCCATATTTAATGATTAATTATTAAGACTTCACTTTTGATTTTCCACGACTATTGACCATCCTAGTATTAAAGCAAACAAAAACAATTTTACGTTTATTCCTCGGATATAAGATACATGCCAAAAGTTAAAATAGCAGCTCTTTTCTTTAAAAACTTCTTTCAAAATAAAGAGAATATTCCTCGTTATTATCCTATTTTTAGACCAAATACGAGTATATATTGATGAATTTATCAGAAAAGGAAAGGGAATATTTAATTGATAAATTGGGAAAAGGAGAGTCTATACCTATAGATTTTAAGTATAAACTTTTTCCAAGCGTTCAAAAAGAATATGAGCTTGCATATGCGGGAAAAATGAGAAAGGAAGATATTCTTTCAGATGAAGATGGGGTTACGGCTGTACCTCTGCAAGTTGAAAAGGTTTTTAATGGTAACAGGGATGCTTTTCCAGATGGATGGAAGAATATGATAGTATTTGGAGATAATCTTCAATTGCTAAAGACAATTTATAAAAATGAAGACCCTCTAATCAAGGGTAAAGTTAAAGGCAAAGTAAAATTAATCTACATAGATCCTCCTTTTGCAACAGAATCCGATTTTAATGGGACACAAGGTCAAAAGGCGTATTCCGATAAGACAAAGAATTCTGAGTTTGTCGAGTTTTTGAGAAGAAGACTCATTGTTGCAAAAGAAGTTTTGGCTTCCGATGGAGTGATTTTTGTTCATCTGGATTGGAAGAAAGTTCATTATATAAAAGTTTTAATGGACGAAATTTTTGGTGAACATAATTTCAAAAATTCTATTACATGGCATTATGGAGGTAGGATGATGCACCATCTAAAGCAGTTCAATAGAAAGCATGAGATAATATTATTTTACACGCAAACCCAGTCTGGCTATACGTTTAAAATGCCAAAGGATGAAGTAGATTTTGATGAATATGCCAAATCCAGACACGAAAAAATCCATGTTGATAAAAATGGAAAAAGGTATTTGCTTGCTCCAGATGCAAATATGGAAAGAACTACGAGACAGTACGAAGATGAAATTGTTGCAAGAGGTAGAGCAGTGGATGATGTATGGCCTATAAGATATATTAGGGGTAACGCCAAAGAAAGAACTGGTTATCCAACACAGAAACCAGAGGAATTAATCAAAAGAATAATCGAGTCGACTACAAACGAAGGTGACTTGGTTATGGATTTTTTTGGAGGAAGCGGCACGACAGCATCAGTTGCTGAAAAATTGAACAGAAAGTGGCTCGTTTGTGATATTGGAAAGTTTTCATTCTACACAATGCAAAAAAGACTGCTTACAATTCAAAATTCAAAATCGTTAATTGAGAAGAAAAAGAATTATAAAATTCCTGCAAAATCATTTTGTACAATAAATACGGGAATCTATGACATTCAAAAGCTTTTTCAACTTCAGCATGAGGAATATATTGAATTTGTACTTAATCTGTTTGAAGTTTATCCAAAGATAAAATCTATCAATGGAGTTGAATTTCAGGGAGAAAGGAAAGATGGTTATTTGGTCCAGGTGTGGAAATATTGGGATTTTAAAGATGCTTCAATTGATGAGTATTTTTTAAGAAATCTACATGAAAATATTGGGAATAGAGTTGGTGATAGGTTATACCTTATTGCTCCCGCAAACTCAGTCGAATTTATCGATGATTATTTTGAAATTGGTAAAGTAAGGTATTATTTCCTAAAGGTTCCATATCAAATAATTGAAGAGCTTCACAAAAAGAGATTTAAGAAGTTTAGACAGCCTACAAGCTCAAGTGATATTAATAACTTAGATAATGCTATCGGCTTTCATTTCATAAGGCAACCAGAGGTCAAATCTAATTTTGACGGTAAAAATTTAAACATCACTTCGTTTAAAACCTATTATCCGGATGAGGAAACACTTAATGAGATTCCTGATTTTGAAGCATTGGCAATGGTTTTAGTAGATAACAATTACAACGGTAAAGAATTTATCCTATCTGAGTCATTCTTTGCAGAGGATATTTTTAAAAAGGGTGAGCCAATAAATATTTCGTTAAAAGCAAAAAATGGCAAAAAGGTATGCGTTATCTATGTGGATATTTTTGGTAACGAATTCAGGGAGATTCTAAATAAATAAGTACTGTTATGCTGCATGATAAACTGACGTATCAAACGAAAGATTTGGTTTTGAAAATTAATAAGTATTATGATTCTACCGATTTATCTATAGAATATTGGGATAGATACTTGGATACACTTTGCGGTAATAGGGAATATCAGAAGGAAGCAATTAAAAATGCTTTGATTTATCTAGCTTCAAAACAGTACAACTCTATTAATGACTTAATTAGACAAAACCATTCGAATAATCCTGAAATTAGAAAGAGATTTGAGCATGTGGATGAATATTTCAAGAAAATTCAGTTGCCTCATAAACTTTCAGGCACTATCGATTTAGCAACTGGAACAGGAAAAAGTTTTGTCATGTTTGGAATTGCCCAAATAATGTTGGGATTGGGCATCGTAAAAAAAGTATTGGTGCTTTGTCCTTCAATAACAATTGAAAAGGAGTTGAAAAGAAAATTTATTCAACTCTCATCTGATCCTAGACTTTCAGAATCAATACCGAAACAAGCAATTTTAAAAAACCCAAGAATTGTTGATGGTAGCGTCACGGTAGTAGAAGGTGATATCTGTATAGAAAATATCCATGCAGTATATGAGCGAACAGGCTCTTCTATTGAAGATAGTTTCGGTTTTAAAAAGGGATTTGAAACATTGGTTCTTAATGATGAATCACATCATATTTACAATAAAACAACGGGTAATGATTTGCAAAGTAAAAGCATCAAGGTTTGGAAAAGATTTTTACTGGATGATGCATATGCCTTTAATTATATTTTAGGTTTTACCGGTACAGCTTACATTGACAACGACTACTTTAACGATGTGATATTCAGATATTCATTGAGAAGTGCAATTGACAAAGGTTTCACCAAATCCATTGACTATGTAGGTGAGGATGATAGTTCTAACGAAGACCAAAGATTTCAAAAAATTTACCAGAACCATCAAAAGAATAAAATAATCTACAGGGATGTTAGGCCATTGACCATTTTGGTTACTAATAACATAAATAATGCTAAACGACTGGAAACAAGGATTGTTGAGTTTCTATCCAAAGAGGAAAATATATCTGAAGAAGAAATTAGGAGGACAAAGGTCATAACAGTTACTTCGGACAAAGTACATGAGCACAACCTGATAAGATTAGAAAATGTTGATGACAAAGATGAAACAATTGAATGGATAGTTTCTGTTTCAATGTTGACAGAAGGGTGGGACGTGAAAAATGTTTTTCAAATAGTTCCAATGGAGGAAAGAGCATTCAATTCAAAACTGCTAATTGCTCAAGTTTTGGGGAGAGGGTTGAGATTACCTGATTTATATCCAAATGCAGCCAAAGTTGTTATTTTTAATCATTCATCGTGGGGTTCCAAAATTAGAGGTTTAGTTGATGAAGTTCTTGAAATTGAGTTAAGATTGGTTAGCCAAGTATTGACTAGTGAAACACAGGAAAGAAGTAAATATCACTTTAATCTTTATAACATCGATTATAAGAAAACGGAAAGAGGGGTTGAAAATACAAGTGAAACTAATACATTCAATTACAAGGGTTATATAAATTTAGAATCGTCAGTCTCCAATGTGAAAAAGGAAACTATTTATTTAAACGTGTTAGGAGGAGTAAGTGAAGCCGAATATGATATTAAATATCGTTTTACGCCTTTAAAAGCAATAATTAATAAGATTTATAGTGAGTTTCAAACTAGGGAATGGGAAGGGGTTGTGTTGAAGTTGGCCGATTCGGAGTATACAAAGAATAATTTACCACCAAGAGAGGAAATAGAAAAATTATTGAGGCGTTCCATGGAAAGGGTTGGAATTGAAGGGGATTTAATAGATGAAAATAATAAGCGAAAAATATTTGCTGCATTTAACACACTATTGAGAAAGAAGAACAAATCAATTGTATTGGAGAGACTAGCCCAAAAGCCATATCTAATATCAACTAAAAAAAGAGAAAGGGAAACTCTTTCGGTCGGTAATCTTAGAACCGCTGGATCTACGGTTTTCTACACAAATAAATATGAGTATGAAATAGAAGATGAGGATATACTGAGAATTTTGAATGAAGTATTAGAGGATGAGGATCTTTTGAAAAGTTCAGAAAGAGAGATCAACGCATTTGATTTTAAAACTCCTGTTGATATTCTATTTACCACTAAAGAACCAGAAAGAAAATTTGTTGAAAAATTAGTTAAAAATGACAATTCCAAAATAATAGACGCTTGGTTGAAATCAACTAATCAAAATTTTTATTCGATTGAATACTCATTGACAACTGCAACAGGAAACCATACAAAGCAATCCAAGTTTAACCCAGATTTTTTTATAAAGGTATCCAAAAATGGTATTGAGCATATAATAGTGGTTGAGATAAAGAGCGATAAAGATTATTCTCCTGAAAACAAAGCTAAGTACAAATGGGCTTGTTCTCATTTTAAAGAACTTAATAATCAACTTGAATATCATAAAATCGACCAACACTATGACTTTCATTTTCTTAGCCCTGAAAATTATGACCAGTTTTTTGAGTATTTGAAAAATGGCAAGCTTATAGAAGGTAAGTTTATAAGTAACCTTGACAATGAATTAAATAATTAATTATGTTTTTGAGAACAGAGCCATTAAGTAGGGAAGAAGAGGAACTTTTTGCGGCCTTATTGGATAAAGGTGTAAGTCTTCAAATTGTAATGTTTGAGGACTTGGATGGAAAATCGGAATATCCAATTTATTTAGCCATATTTAATGGAAGACCTTGCCATTTTCACTATTCCCACAAAGACGAACATACTCTTAATGCTACAATAAGTGACGTTTGGAGGTTCTTGACCAAGTAATTCCAAGTAAAATGTTTACCTGTCCTATTATTTTACGTCAGATATGAGAATGACTAAAGGTTGACGAAAATCAGGGTATTTATAACTATGCAAAATATTCTAAGCGAACCACAATTTGAAAACCATATTCGAAAAGATATATTGAATGAAATTCTATCTGATAGAGGGAATTTTAAGCTATATGATTTTAAAAAGGCAGTAGATATTATGATAGCTGAAAATGGTTCTAGACCTAACTTATATTTTTTGGAAATTAAGTATCACAAAAAGAGTAATGGTAGATTAGGGTTCGGTTCAGGTAATGGTGTTGGATTTCAACCTGAAATGCTTAGAGATCAGACGGACTATTTTGAAACTAATTTAAGATGGATATTGGGTAACATAGAAAGTGAGAATTATTGGTTTGTTGATAATACTGTAATTAGAAATTATATCAGTGGTGGTGTAATAGGAGAAAAGCATAATAATATTCAAGCTAAATTCTTTAAAGAAGTACCTTCTGTAAGTAAGGAAAAACTCATGTTGCTTTTATCTGAATGGTTGTTCTTGCAATAAGTGTCGTTAATTATTTACCTCTTATAATGATACTTAGTAGAGGTCTTGATTATATAAACTAATGGAGTTTTTGGTATAAAAATTGTTTTAAAACGTTTAAATTATATAATTTTGTATCATATATAGAAACAATGGCAATAGCAATTAAATCTATACCTGTATTAAAAGATAAAGCAGCAGTTCATTTTACTACCAAAATAGCTGAAAACTCTGCTAAGAAATCTTCTATTGATTTTTCCAAACAATCTTCTGTTGCTTCAAAGATTTTAGCTAAAGCTAAACTATAATCTTTTGCTTTGGGTTTTCTACTTGAAAGTTGCACATTAAAACCCTACAATCAAGAAGTTATAGATGGTTGTGAACCTTTTGATTGCGATCATCCTGATTTAAATGATTTTTTTAGAAATGATGTGGAAAATTATTCTGCTGAACTTTTAGGAAAAACTTATTGTTTTACTCTTGATGAAGATCCATCAATAATTGTTTGTGCTTTTACAATATCAAATGATAGTATTAAAACCACGCATCTTCCAAATTCTAGGAAAAAGAAAGTAATTAGGGAAATACCACGTGAAAAACATATGAGAAGCTATCCAGCGGTTTTAATTGGTCGTTTGGGAGTTCACAAAGATTATAGAAATGTTGAAGGTGAAGAGGATAATACTGGAAAACAATTAATGGATTTCATTAAGTCTTGGTTTATAGATGGAGCAAATAAAACAGGATGTCGTTTTATTGTTGTGGATTCATATAATGAACCCAGGGCATTAAGATATTATGCTAAAAATGGTTTTGAAAGTCTATTTTCTACTGAAGAACAGGAGAGGGAATTTACAGGTTTACCGGATGAAGTAAAGCTATCAACGAGACTATTATTCTTTGACTTGATAGTTTTGGCAAAAGAATAGACATACAATAACTTGAAAATGTAGAACTATATTTTATCGAGTTAATATTTTGGATTTTATGTTTGATTCCAAATAGTTTAAATTTTAATCTTATTTTTACTAGTAGTTAAACACATAAAATTTGTGTTCAAAAGTTGTTTTTCGCTTTCCGTGTTCTTAACGGGAATACCTCCAAGATTACAGGGTTAAAACAATGATTTTCAATACGATAAGATTACGTCGATGATTCAGTCATCCCGACACTTAGGATATTAAAATTGATTTTTTAATATGTAATTAAATGAAAACCAGTAAAATACATTTTTACTGGTTTTTTTTGTATTCATTTATAGACACTATAATTAGTGTCCTAATTAGTGTCCTATTTTCTAAGGAAAGAAATGCCTAAATTTATAGTTCACGACCTGTGATTCGACTTTCGAGATGATTTGGCTTTCGATTTAACTGAGTTTTCAATTAAATACGAAAGTGATGATTTCAGAACACACATTCAACGTTCATTTCTGGTTGAGGAAAAATGCCCTTAAAAAAGATGGTACAGCTCCTATCTATGCGCGTATATGGATAGATAGTAAGGCAGTTGACATTAGTACAAAAAAAGCTGTACTTGAGAAGAATTGGAATTACAATGCCTGCCGAGTTAAGTCCAAGGTAAAAAATTCAGGCAATATTAATGATGCACTGGATACAGTGAATTTAAACTTAAAAAGTGCCTACAGACAATTATTGGAGAAAGGCCATCCCATAACGGCCGAAGCTATAAAACTTCGCTATACAGGAAAAGATAGAGAAGTTTTGACATTAATGGAATTGATTACCTATCACAGGGAAAATGAAATCCAAAAGCTAGCCCCCGGAACTGTCAAGAATTATAAGGCTAGCGAAAAGTACATTCGACGTTTTATCCAAAAAGAATATAAAGTGAAGGACATTTATCTTCTGCACATCGATTATTCTTTTATAACAAAATTTGAAAATTATTTACGTACCTGTTCTCCATTAAAAAAATCTCAACCCTTGCGGAACAATGGTATAATGAAACACTTGGAACGACTTCAAAAACTTACGAACATGGCTCTGAAGCATGGTTGGATTAAATCTAACCCTTTCAATTTGTTCCAATTGAAATTTGACTCATACGATAGCGCCTTTTTGGAACAGTCCGAGTTGGATTGTTTAATGAATGTATCACTATCCAATGACAGTATGTCTCTAGTGAGGGATATTTTCGTTTTTTCGTGCTACACTGGTCTGAGTTATATAGAGGTGAAAAATTTAAGTGCAAAGAACATCGTTGAAGGAATTGATTGCGAAGATTGGATTGTACTACGGAGGAAGAAATCTAATGTACCTGTAAAATTACCCTTGCTAAATGAAGCCAAATTAATACTTCAGAAATATGCTTCTTATCCAAAAGTAGAAAATGGATATCACCTTTTACCCGTATTTAGCGATCAGAGACTTAACCTTTACCTGAAACAAATCGCCTCTATTTGCAAAATTGATAAACATATAACTTTCCATGTTGCAAGACATACTTTTGCTACTACGATAGCTCTATTAAACGATGTTCCGATTGAGACGGTCTCTAAATTGCTAGGCCATAGAAAATTATCTACTACTCAAAAATATGCGAGGGTAATTGAGAAAAAAATTAGTAATGATATGAAATTGTTGAGAAGGAAACTTGATGAACATAAGCAAAGTAAGTCAAATAATCATACCAACAAAAAGGGACATTTGAGGATTGTATAAGGCTAAAAATTTGATAACAAGCGAAATTGATGAAGTTGGATTACAACTTCATATGGAGAATGTAAGGATCAAATTATTCTAAAATCCTTATTATTAATGAAATAAGGAAAGTTCCATTCGGAAGCATCAAAATTTATGTTATACGCTCTGTCAAATTGACATATGCTCGGTTATGCACTATTTTCTAGAACACTAAAAATTTAAAAATTTTATTAAAATTGAAAGTTTCAACACTGTGCATTTCACAATTGGCATTTCATTTGTTTTCTTATAAACTGTCCCAAGGGGCATATACTAATGACAAAATAATGTTGAACTTAAATTTTTTTTAAAATGAACAATGTATTAACTGTTCCGAAAAATGGAAGTTTAGCAACTTCCGATTTAGGATTAGCCAATTGGTCGAATTGGATTGACAATGTCTTAAAATCCGAATTATCCGGTGTATTACCTACAGGGTATAATAACGGAATTACCTTGCCCAGAGTAAACATTAAAGAAACATCTGATGCCTTAATTTTAGAAATGGCCGTGCCTGGAATGCAAAAGTCCGATTTCCAAATCGAACTTGACAACCTATTACTCTCCATATTTTCTAAAAGTGAAGTCGACGAGCAAGCGGGAGGAAGTACATACGCTAGAAGGGAGTTCGGATATACCAATTTTAAACGAACCTTTAGATTACCAGAGACTGTGGATTGCAGCAGGATTGGTGCATCATATCAGAATGGTATTCTTGAAATCCTCTTACCTAAAAAAGAAGAAGCGAGGCAAAAACCTCCTAGGATAATTCAATTATCATGAGGGGGCAATAAAGAACTATAATGTGGGGGTATTTAAATACTCCCACATTAATTAATTTTCTAATAACCTTAATTTAAGCATATATGGTTGTGGCAATGATGCATTGGCAATTTATCGGCTAAATAGGTTAATGAATTTGGAGTGGAACTTGTTAACGGAATTATATGATTTACTCGTTGATGATTAATACCATATCCTCGCTAAACCTGTAGTCGAAATCAAATTTGCCATCAGTTAATTCGTAGCTGGAATACCAATGGTTTTATATAATCTAGGCTTGGTTTATTAACGATTATCGAAGTTCGAATCGATGTAGCGTATCATCTTTAATTTATCAAAATATATAGGATTGGTTGTCATGCTCTTAGCAACCGAATTAATACATTTCCATCACATAATCTAGGTTTGTATTTGACTATTAATTTAATGTTGACCATGTCCTATAATTATATTTTAACAAACTACTTTATGCGAGAAGAACTTAATACAACCCTAAGTTCATCAAATATATGCGGTAAATTATGTTAAAGGCGATAGGTATTGGATAGCAAATAATTTATATGAATAACATGGGAACTTTTGCGGTAGGTATGTCGGCAATACTATTTATATATGTTATTTTCCTTTACATATCTTCCATTTTTATATTGGGGAAAATTGACAACCAAATTGATATTGAAAAGGTTAAGGCTGACATCGTTAGAATTTTAATGTATTGGAACGAGAGAATTTTTAAAAAAAGGAATACTAAGAAAATCTCTTGATATAGGAACAAGTATAAGTTTATAAATAAAAAGTCCTATCCCCTCTACAGTCTTCAAGTTATTCTCGTTACCCATAGGTTTAGACTATTAATTATCTTGAAATCAACACTATTAAATTTTTTGTTTCAGTTCTTTCCATGTGTTCTTATAGAAGAATTTTTGACACACTTTAATCAAGCTAAAATCAAAATGAATCGAGCAGCATAGAGCATCTTAATTATCCTGAATTTGCAGTGGTTTAAAGTATGTGGATTACTTTATAATACCTAGGTTTCTGAATTTAAGCTCAATTAATCACGGCTAAAGTTACAATTATGAGAAATGTTGCATTGCATATCATGGATACTATAGGAAATACCCCACTAGTAAGATTGGGGCGTTATTTTAAGGAGAATAATGTATATGCCAAACTAGAAAGTGCGAATCCTGCAGGGAGCATGAAGGACCGTACTGCTCAACGTATAGTTTCGGAATTAATTAGAAATGGTACTGTTAGAAAAGGGGGGACACTTATAGAGTCTAGTTCGGGAAACATGGCCGTGGGCTTAGCACAGGCATGTCGGTTCTATGATTTAAAACTGATAGTTGTAGTTGACGTTAATCTAAATGCTCAAAATTACAAATTATTGGCAGCTTACGGGGCTGAAGTTGTCCGAGTGACAGAGCCTTTACCTAATGGTGGCTTTTTGGCCGCGCGTTTACAAAAGGTTCGTGAGTTATTGAATTTGTATCCAGGAAGTGTTTGGACCAATCAGTATGCAAATCCTAACAATCCCAAAACCTATTGGAATGTCATGGATGAAATTGTTGAATCATTGAAGAGTCAACCAGATTATTTATTTGTTGCCACCAGCACTTGTGGATCGCTAATGGGCTGTGCAGATTATATACAAGAGAACGAATTGTCAACAAAGTTAATAGCCGTTGATGCAAAGGGGAGTGTTCTTTTCGGCGGCGTATCTGGCAATAGGAGAATTCCGGGACATGGCGCAGGGGTTCCGTCCAAATTTTTAGATGTTCGGAAAGTGCATGAAGTTGTTCATGTGTCTGATTTGGAATGTGTAACTGGTTGTAGAGATTTATTGGACAAAGAGGCAATTCTCTCTGGCGGTTCTTCCGGAGGTATCATCACTGCTTTTAATAAAATCAGATACAAAATACCCAAGAACGCTACATCAGTTCTTTTATTACCAGATAGTGGTGAGAGGTATTTAGACACTATTTACAATGATCATTGGGTGCTGGAAGGTATCAATCAAAAAACAAGTGATGACAATCTTATACTGAACCAAAATATGTTAGATGGCGCCTATAACACCATATAAGATTGCTATAGTCGGATTGGGACCAAAAGGGTTATATGCTCTGGAACGTTTGTTGTCTCAGATAAAATACAATAGTCGGGATATATCATTCGAAATTAATATTTATGAAAAATCAGGGTTTCCAGGAGCTGGCTTTATATATCAGCCGAATCAGCCAGACTACCTCTTAATGAATTATCCAAATCGGAAAATAAATGCATGGGTGGATGAAGTGCCTAAATCAATTACTTCTGAAGCAGTAAGTTTCGTGGAGTGGTTATCGCGAAAGGAAGGTATTGATATCTATAAACTTGAAAATGGTTATTCTTCCAGAAAAACAGTTGGAGGTTATTTGGTTCATTGTTTCAATCTTTTGTTGAGGAACAAACCGGACAATGCAAAAATTAATATTTATCACAACGAGGTTCGTGATATTGTTAACTATGAGAATGGCGTAGGTATATATTTAAATGAAAATGGTAGTTCTCATAAAATTTTCGTTAATGAGGTTTTACTAACTACCGGGCACTCAAGCTTCAAGAGTGGAAAAAGAAATGATATATCCTGTAATGGAACATTTATTCCATTTGTATATCCTGTTGAAGAAAATTTAGCAGCAATTAGTGAAAGGAGTCATGTGGGAATAAAAGGAATGGGTCTCACATTCATTGACGCTGTCTTGGGCCTGACGGAAGGTAGAGGCGGGAGATTTGAATTGTTAGCCAATGGTAACTATAAATACCATCCCTCAGGAAAGGAACCAAGCAAAATATTCCCCTTCTCTAGAAGTGGTATGTTAATGGTTCCTAGAACTGGCATTGAAAATAAAATACGATACACGCCCAAATTTTTCACCCTAGAGAATATTTTTAAGGCTTCTCTATCCGAAAATTATATTCACTTCATTAGACATATTCTACCATTATATGTGGCGGAGACCCGATATAGATATTATAGTGTAATTACAAAAAAATACAGTTTCGATTTTGAGGTAAATAATGATTTGGAGAAAATGGAATTTCTCATTAAAGCATTTCATCAACGCTATCCTAACGAATACAAATTTGTGTTTGGAGACCTTTTTAAGACAAGGGCCTTTGTAAAGGAAAAAAGCAAACTGAATCCTGTCGATTATTTAAACTATATAGTACAAGAGTGTAAAAAAGGATCTCACAGTAGTGGATTTATGGCGGCTGCCCTTACATGGGGGGATTTGAGTGAAATTTTCAATCGGGTATTCAGTTTTTCCGGTCTATCGGGAGATTCACATTTTGTGTTTGACAAAAAATATCGATCAAAATTGAACCGGATATCCTATGGACCTCCTTTGGCGAATATGGAAAAAGTTTTATCCCTGGTTCAATCGGGCATTATTGACTTCAGTTATTGTATCGACCCTACGGTCGTTAAAAAAGATAAAAATTGGGAGATTCTATCGCTAGATGGAAGAAATAGGGACCATCTTGATGTTTTAATTGATGCACGAATCCCAACAGCTCAATCTACCCGGGACTGGGGTCCCTTATTTACCAACATGAGACAGCATGGTATTTTACGTAGCTATGTGAATCATAATGATAAGAGCTATGATGTAGGTTGTCCTGAAATTGATAGGCAGGGTAAGGCTATATCCACTGACGGTGAGTCGCTCAAAAATATATCCATCTATGGCACTCCTACTGAAGGAGTAGTGTACGATAATGATACATTGTCAAGAAAGCGAAATAATTTCGCTTCCATTTGGGCAACTCTTGTTCTAGAAAATGCGAGTCAAGAAGAAATGAATTTTTCAGATAAGTTATGATTGAAAATATATCAGAAATAAAAAATGTTTATAAGGCAAAGAGCGATACACCTTTAACTCCAAAAATGAGTGAATGGATGAATAATATTATGGGGAGTTCAGAAGTCCTCGAATCATTATTCGAGAAATATGACTCTCCTATAAATGTACACCATCTCCCATCTTTCAGAGATAATATAAAGGACTTTCAAGATGTTTTCAATAGGTTGGAACTGAAAGGTCAAATTTATTTCGCAAGAAAGGCCAATAAATGTACCAGATTAGTAAAAGAGGCTTTGGAGTTCGGCATTGGCGTAGACACGGCTAGTTATACAGAATTAAATCAATCACTGCTCTTAGGAGGAAATCCTGACAAATTGGTATTAACGGCTGCCGTTAAAAATAGAAAATTGATGCAGTTGGCTATAACTAATCAGGTAGTCATGGTTATTGATAATTTAGATGAATTGCAAATGGCCAATCAAATAGCTGGTGAATTAAATCAAAAATGTAACGTGGCTATTCGATTAAGCGGTTTTAAAGTGGGCGGGGAGAAACTCTACAGCCGTTTTGGCTTCGATATCGAGAGAGATATATTTAGCCTTAAAATGTGGTTCTCGAACAATGACTTTCCCAATTTGATGCTTCGTGGAATTCATTTTCACTTAGATGGATATAGTATCCGACAGCGCGGGGAGGCAGCTCAACAGACCCTACAGATAATAAAGGAATTCCGTCAACAAGGAAACGTGATAGAATTCATGGATATTGGAGGGGGAATTTTAATGAATTATCTGGAGTCCGAAAATGAATGGAACGCCTTCCAGTACAATTTAAGATCTTCCTTGTATGGTAATCAAAAAGAAATAACTTTTAGGAATGATGGTTTGGGATTACACCTAGATGAAGAGGCCAAGACTATTAGGGGTAATTTACGCACATACCCATATTATAATAGTGTAAACGGGCCCGAATACTTGGAAAATGTTCTTCAATATAAAAATTCTGAAGGGAAATCGGTTGCGGATATTTTAAAGGAATTGAATTTAGAAGTTAGAATTGAACCTGGCCGGTCTCTATTAGATCAAGTGGGGATAACCATGGCCAAGGTCATTCACAGAAAAATCGATGCTAATGATAATTGGTTGGTGGGTCTTGAGATGAATATGAGCCATCTCAAAAGTTCCAGCGCTGACTATTTGGTGGATCCCTTTCTTGTTTATAAAAACCTTCCAACAGAAAGGGAGGAAGTTCAATTATACTTTACTGGAGCCTATTGCTTAGAACAGGACGTACTCTTAAAACGAGCTTTAAAGTTCCCAGGTTTGCCCTCTCAAGGAGATGTTGTAATTTTTGTGAATACGGCGGGTTACATGATGCACTTCTATGAAACGCAATCACATTTAATTAATTTGTCTACCAATATTTTCACCTATCAATCAGAATTTCAAATGACAGATGAATTTCAAGAAGACATCGAACCTGAAAAAAAATAATGGCGTTATTGGCCGAAGCCTGATAACATAGCTTATTGCACTCAAATATTTATTCATAATATGAATCCTAAACCTACCTTATTATGTATCCCTGATATTAGTGGGTTCACAGAATTTATGTCCAAAGTTGATTTTGACCTAGGGTCAAAAGTGATACCTTCCCTCCTAAATAATATTATATATTCAAATAATATTGGACTTAAAATTTCTGAAATTGAGGGAGACGCGGTCTTATTCTACAAACAGGGGAAACTTCCTTCCTTCGATGATCTTATAAATCAATGTAAAAAATTCTATACAGATTTTTATTTCCATATTGATGAGCTCATCAAAAAGGAAGATTCTGCTAGGGCCAAGGATATTCCAAAGATCTTAGGGCTTAAAATTATACTTCACTTTGGGGAGGAGATTGCTCACGTGAAAGTTGGTAAGCATATAAAACTCATTGGAGAGGATGTAATAACTGCGCATAAGCTACTCAAGAATGATATTGCCAAGAACGAATATATTTTGTTATCGGAAAAGCTTTTAGCACAATTCAATGAAAACTTCAATGAGGTGATTACTTGGGAAAAATTACACAATGATGTTGTGTACGACGAACATGTGGGGGAAATTCGACTTCAATATATAGATTTGTCACCTCTAAAACCCGTATAGACAAGCTGTAAAATTTTTAGTAGTTGGCAAGTTACCTAGATAGCTAATTATTCGATGATGATATGTAATACTTTTAAGTAGGTATATTCTTATATCGTTTTGAGTTAACTTAAAAATTTTTGGCAACAAATTTCTAACTCAAAATCTAAGAATTTCGTTTCTACAAGAAATGGCAAAGGACTCTATCCTTTCTTTCAGATTACATCTCCTAACTGAATTAATTATAAATGAAATTTAGATGAAAATGAAAAAGTCTAGGATATTTTTAGTGGATGACGATAAAGATGATCAACAACTTTTTAAAGAAGCCTTCTTAGAATCAAAGTGCTCTGCTGAATTAAAGATTTATAATAGTGGGTTGGAGTTGATGAGTGCTATTTCATCCGAACACAGTAAACCTGACATGATTTTTTTAGACTTGTATATGCCAGGAATGGATGGCGAGGAATGTTTAGAGGCTCTTCGTAAGAATAGCAAATTTGACAATGTACCTATTGTAATTTATTCCACTGAATTTGATATTGATCGCATAGCTAAATTATTTTCAATCGGAGCAAATAGGTATTTAAAAAAGCCCGATTCCTTCAATTCATTGGTAGCATCCATACAAACTTCAGTCGAGTCACTTCGTCGTAATGCATTAGGGGGAACTGCGATTATTAACATTGTTGCATAGATTTAAAATAAATGGAGGAATATCAATTCTAAAAGCGAATAACCATTTTATAAGTAGTTAACAACAATCTAAAATCAATTATCATGGCCGAAAAGAATAATGAAAAGTCATCAGAATCCGATAAATCACGTCAACTTGAAGAATATACTATTGACTATGCGAATAAACCTCTCACTACAAGGCAGGGTTTGAAAGTAAATGATACCAATAACTCATTAAAAGCTGGCGTGAGAGGGTCAACACTTTTAGAAGATTTTCTACTTCGAGAGAAAATTACAAGTTTTGATCACGAGAGAATTCCAGAAAGAATAGTACATGCCCGAGGAAGCGCGGCACATGGATATTTTGAGTTAACAAAAAATATCAAAAAATATTCAAAGGCTGGAATTTTTACCGATACCTCTAGAAAAACTCCAGTATTTGTCAGATTTTCGACAGTGGCTGGGTCAAAAGGGTCAACCGATTTGGCGAGAGATGTTCGGGGGTTTGCAGTAAAATTTTATACAAAAGAGGGGACATGGGATTTAGTAGGTAATAATATGCCCATTTTCTTTATTCAAGATGCGATGAAATTCCCCGATCTAATTCACTCGGTGAAACCTGAACCGAACAATGAAATTCCTCAAGCAGCCTCGGCACATGATACATTTTATGATTTTGTTTCCAAAACAACCGAAACATTACACAATCATATTTGGGTTATGAGCGATAGAGGGATTCCTCGAAGTTACAGAATGATGGAGGGTTTTGGCATACATACCTTTCGATTAATAAATGAGGAAGGAAAATCTCATTTTGTCAAATTTCATTGGAAACCGAAACTGGGAGTTCACTCTGTAACTTGGGACGAAGCTGTGAAAATCAGTGGGGCGGATAGTGATTTTCATAGAAGAGATTTATGGGATGCAATTGATTCGGGCAATTTCCCCGAATGGCAATTAGGCATCCAAGTTGTTGCTGAAGAAGATGAGCACAAATTTGACTTTGATTTATTAGACCCTACCAAACTTATACCCGAGGAAATGGTGCCTGTTGAAATTATTGGGCGCATGGTACTCAACAAAAATCCAGAAAACTTCTTTGCCGAAACTGAGCAAGTCGCATTTTTGCCTGGTAATATTGTTCCTGGAATTGACTTTACGAACGACCCACTTCTTCAAGGTAGGCTCTTTTCTTATAGAGATACTCAATTATCCAGATTAGGAAGCCCTAATTTTCACCAAATTCCTATCAATAGGCCAGTTGCTGAGTCGTATGTAAATCAACGTGATGGCCATATGCAAATGGAAATTCCTAAAGGGCAAACTGCGTATTTTCCAAATGCTTTGGGTGGAGGTTGCCCCTATTTGAGTAAAGTCGCCGATGGAGCGTTCGAATCTTACCAAGAACGAATCGACGCCAAGAAAATCAGGGGCAGAAGCGAAAGTTTTAGTGACCATTTTTCACAACCAGCATTATTCTACCGAAGTTTGGCCGATTGGGAAAAAGAACATGTTATATCTGCATATTCATTTGAATTGGGTAAATGTAACCACGAAGAGATTAAAAGTCGTATGCTATTTATAATTGGCCAAATTGATTCCAATTTAGCTAAAAGGGTAGCGGATAATTTAGGAATGGAAATACCCGAAGATATTGATAGACCCTTGAATCAATCAATTGGGGCGGATGCGGTTGTTGAGGACCATCAGCCTGGAAGTAAAAAAATATATCTTGAGAAATCTCCTGTTTTGAGTCAAGCCAACACTAAATTTGATACTATTGCTACTAGGCAAATTGCATTTTTAGTTGCTGACGGATTCCATATGCAATCTTTTCAGGCCATGCGGAAAGCTTTAGAAAATGAAAAGGCTGTTGTGAAAATAATTGCCCCGCATGGAGGAATGGTGAAATGTGATGAAGGAATGGATCACAAGGTCGATGCAGCGATCATGACTACGGAGAGTGTTCTTTTCGATGCGATTTATATTCCGGGCGGTAAGAAATCCGTCAATGTATTAAAAGAAGAATCGAAATTTCTCAAATTTATCAATGAAGCATTTTCTCATTGTAAATCCATCGCTGCAGATGGAGAGGGTGAACATTTATTAGAGACCTCTAGTATAAAAGAATATAAGGAAGATGAAGCTATTCTAATTAATGAAAAACCGGAGTTATTTATAGATGCTATATCAAGGCATCGAAATTGGAAGCGAATGCAAGTAGCGCAAAAAATTCCTGTATAATACCAAATTTAGAAAAACCCCAGCAATGGTAAACTACTGGGGTTTTTTTAGCTCAAATAAGCCCTTTTTGAAAAAATGTTTTATCACATGTGAACATAATTGATAAAGGTTCGATGAGTAACTTCGACTTTATCATAAATGAGGTATATTATGCGCGTTGCCTTAAAATCATTTTCATACAACTACCCTTTGAAAAAGATAGTTCATGCTGATAGGAAACAACTAAGCAGTGGTGTATTAAGATTTTTGCACATCGGTTAGTAACCACGGGTCGAGTTTTATATCTCCATCAATCTTATGCAATACACTTATATCGCCCGTGGTTTCGAAAATTACAGCAAGTACCTCATCTAATGAAGCGACGTTTGCCTCTCTTAATTTTGAGCGTAAATCACTTTCGGTTACCCTAGCCTTTTTTAAGTTGTCCTTTATAATTATTCGTCCGTCCATAAGAAGTAAAGGTGAGTTATCTACCGCTTGCTTTAACAATTTATATCTTCGGCCGATTGCAACAAGAATTTGCAATATATAAATACTTGCCAATCCCATTATACCACTTACTAAAGATATTGAAGGAGAGAGAATTGTCGATGCAATGACCGAACCAATAGCAACGGTCATTGAAAAATCAAAGCTGGACATTTTCGAAAAACTACGTTTTCCGGCTATTCTAGTAAATAGAATGACAGTGAAGTAAATACCCATAGTACTTAGTACTATCCTATAGGGTGTCGGTAAATTAATTTGCAATAATTCCATCATGTAAATAGTAATTATAATTCTGATAATTTTTTATCAAAGTTTTGATTGAAAAGTGACCAAGGAATGCATTGGTAATCCCTAATTTTATAAGTCTTTATCACCAATAAGGAAATTGGTAAAATTAATCTATTCATCATCGCAGCGTATAATTTCACTATAGTAAATTATCGCCATCTTCAAAAGATTTATTATAGTCAACGAAGGTATTAATGATTAATTTAAATATTTAATATTTCTATGAGCTATAGAGAATCACTAAACGAGCAGCAGTTGAAAGCTGTTGAATTTAAAGGGCAGCATCTCCTTGTACTTGCCGGTGCCGGTACTGGGAAAACAAGAACGATAATTGGAAGAGCTGCTTATTTAGTTGAAAAGGGTGCACAGGCTTCAAAAATTCAAATATTGACCTTTACTAAAAAAGCCGCTAATGAAATAGTTGAGCGGGTAAAATCTAATTTGCCTAAAGCAAGCGCTCAATCCTTAAATGGAGCAACGTTTCATAGTTGGTGCAATCAACTGATTATTAAATACCCCAACTTATTTGGAGCAGCAAATTTCACAGTCATTGATCCTGATGATCAGTTGGGAATTATGAAAATGATTTGTGGAAACTATAAAGAGGCTTATAGCAAATTTAGAATTAAACCCCAACAGCTCATAGACATTTACTCGTATGCTAGAAATACTAAAAAAAACCTGACAGAATCTTTGCGTGATTTAGTTTACAATGGAAAAAACGATAAAGATACAGATTACGAAATCTCAGCAATCAAAACAGATGTAGAATTACTGCTGAGGGCTTATCAAAAGAAAAAAATGGAGTTGCGCTATCTAGATTATGATGATCTATTATTGGTGGTTTCTACACAACTAAATTCGAACCCCGAAGCTAAATCCCTATTGGCTCAAGATTTAGATTATTTGCTTGTTGATGAGATGCCAGGACACGAATCCTTTACAGTGGGAATTGCTAACGCCATTTATTAATATTTGTCATCTTTTCTGTGTGGGTGACGATGCACAATCCATATATTCTTTCAGGGGAGCTGATTTTAGAAATGTAAATGAATTTAATAGACGTGTTCCTAATTCTGAAATTTTAAAATTAGAAAAGAATTACCGCTCAACACAAGAAATTTTGGATATTGCTAATTGGCTATTGGAAAAATCCCCTATCGATTATAAAAAGAAATTAAAATCCATTAGAGGTAGCGGAGAAAAACCTTTGTTGTTAAATGTAAGTGATGAATGGCAAGAAGCCAATTGGGTAGCCAATGAGATTTTGAAGAATTATTCGGAAGAAGACCGTCAATTTTCAGACCACCTAATACTTTCTCGGTCTCAATATTATACTAAAACCTTGCAAGCTGTATTCATAAGAAGAAAAATTCCTTACATCACTTTTGGTGGTCGAAAATTTCTCCAGGCTGCACACATTAAGGATTTAGTTTCGCTATTAAGGATTGTCAATAACCCATATGATGAAATCGCATGGATAAGATTTCTAACCTTTTGGGAGGGCATTGGTGAAGTTAAAGCATCAAGAATTATGGCAATAATTCTTGCGGACCAAGGTAGTACCGAAATACCTATTCTTTTAAAAAGGGCGATACCGGGGAAAGATGGCGATAAAATTTCTGGGTTATATGAAGAAATTCAAAGGGAAAGGGGCAAGGTTGGCAGAATGGTGGATATTGCATATGAAGCCATGTCGTTAGGTTTAGCATTTCGATATAGAAAAGACTGGATTGAAAAGCGTAAAGGTGATTTTCCGGTTTTAAAATTATTGGCAAATAGCTATTCGACATTGGCAGAATTTATTGGCGAAGGTTTATTGGACAATGCCGAGAATTTAAATGGATCTCCCGTGTTAAGTGAATCGCAGTTGACTACTTCCGAAGATAGGGATCATGTTATAATATCGACAATCCACTCGGCAAAAGGTTTAGAGGCTGATATTTGTATCGTATTGAATGTATCCCCAAAATCATTTCCATCTGCTAGGTCTTTAGATGACATGGAAGCTATAGAGGAGGACAGAAGAGTATTATATGTAGCCCTAACGCGTGCAAAAAATCGACTTATTATTACAAGAAACATAGCATCTATCTCTGCCATTCACGGAATATCTGAATCGGTCCAATTGAAGAATTTATCACAGGCCAATGAAAGCTATTTTTTAACTTCTATACCAGAGGATTTAGTAAACCAACAAACTATTGGTCCTAATTTCATGAAAATTAGGGATGCCGAGAAACCCAGTAAATTGGATCTGTCCTCTGGAATGGATTTTAGTTAAAGTAATATGCTGAGAAGAAATTTTGCCATCGTATCGCTCGTTACCTACGGATATAAAACTAAACCTCAAAGAATAATTCAGTTGACCGTGAGTAAACTTCAAGGTACTCATTATGAACCTATTTTTCATACTAATGTTAATCCAGAAGAGCCAATACCTTCTTATGTCGGCAATAGAACTGGTTTGACTGACGCGATATTGCACCAGGCGCCCTCGTTCTTAGATATTGCCCAAAGGTTATTAAATGAGCTTGACGATTATATTTTAGTTGCACATGATGCATCATTGATTCATTATGCTTTACAATCAGAGTTCAATTATTTGGGTTTTGCATTTAATGCTGCACACCTTTGCACTAAGCGCCTAGCAAAAAAATTAATGCCAAATATGACGAGTTACGACTTATCATATTTGACTAGAGTATTAAACATTCCATATGAGGAAGGAAACTATTCCGATCGTCTCGGGCAGGCGGTTTCTATTCTATTTCAAAGATTGGTGCTGTTAGATGAGAAGGGGGACCTAATTTCTAATCTCTTAAATTCTAAAACTGGGAAGCTTAAAAATGCAATCAAAGACTCTCATGGCTCGAAGTTCAGCCAATTGCCAAATACGCCTGGCATCTACAAATTTCAAAATAGCGAAGGGAAAGTAATCTATGTAGGCAAGGCTAAAAATATTAAAAAAAGGGTCTTAAGCCATTTTTACAGCAATAGTAAAAAGGAAAGATTACTTTGTGAAAGTACTAGTGATATAGATTTTGAAAGAACCGGGAGTGAACTTATCGCATTATTGAGAGAAGCAGATTTAATCGATAAATTAAATCCCATCTATAATTATATTCAAAAGAAAGATTATATCACTTATCATATAATATCCCAAAAGAACAAATTGGGCCTTATGGAGCTAAAAATCGAAAGAAGGCCATTTATGCACTCTCCTAATGAGATATTTTTAAAGAGGGGCGATGCCATTAAACGGTTAATCGAACTAACGAGTAAATTTAGGTTGTGCCCATTGAAGACTGGCTTGAAAAGTAGATTGGGAAATTGTTATCTTGATGAATTTTCGAATTGTGATGGAGTATGTCAAGGTAAGGAGGATATAGGAACTTATAATAATAAAGTCGCTAATGCTTTGCAATATATTGTTAATGAAAAGGATAATTACGTAATTTTTGAAAAAGGACGTGTTGAAGGTGAAAAGTGCTTGGTATTAGTACTCCATGGGGTATATCAGGGATACGGTTATCTCGACCATTCTCAATCTATTGCTTCAATTAATGAGCTGAGGAATTTTATTGACAATAAAAAGCATTCATACCATACTGCTAAAATTATTGCGGCATACAGAACTCGTTATCCACGGAAAGTACGATTAATTGAAGAGAATGATATAAGGTAAATTGGACAAATAGGCCTCCTGCAACGAATGGAGATGTACAGGTTTATTTTATTTCAATTATCATACATTTTCTCAGCACTTTATCTCTCTATTTTGGATAAAGAGCTTCGCTAAAAAGTCTTGGACACACCTGTTGTTTTTAGCCTTCATTCCATTTAGCCGAACCGCCACGCCGGTTCGGAACACTTCATTCCGTTCAAAAAACAGGTAAGTCCGCTTTACCCATCGGTAGGCCCCGATTCTGATTTTCTTCCCAGGATGAACGGTAAGGTCTTTTCGTGCCCTTTCCCGTTCATCCCTGAAAATCGAACCGTACCCTTCTAAATTTTAAGGGGTCTATAATGTATAAGGCCCTTCTCGTTTTGCGGAACTGCGCAAAACGGGGAATGGCATAACCGATTCCAATTTAAATCCGATTGTTTCCCGGTTAAACTTTCCGTACACTCGGTCTACCACCAGATTTAAAGGAATCGCTAATGCCCTTATGGAACCTATCAAGACCAAGGCGAGTTTTTGTGAAAAATAAGGTTTCTACTTCACTAAAGTTTTAAATGGAACAACTGAGTAGCAGACACTCCCTATTTGTTCACAAAAAGTCTTGACAGAACCCACCTTATCCATAGTGCGGTGCACAAAGGAAATCAAACAAACACCCCTTAAAATTTAATGTGCACACCAAAGGGAATTATTAATTATGCCTCCCATAGAGTAGGCTTTAAAATCAAATAGTTATGAGTACCATTAGAAATTACGTACAGTTGATCGGAAATGTTGGACAAGAACCAACCATTACCAATTTGGATAACGGAAAGAAGGTTGCCCGGTTTTCATTGGCTACTAATGAAAATTATAAGGATTCCAATGGGGTCAAACAAACGGATACCAATTGGCATACAATTGTAGCATGGGGCAAGACAGCGGAGGTAGTGGAAAAATTCATTACTAAAGGCAAGGAAGTTGGATTGACCGGTAAATTGAAGACTAGAACTTATACTACCGATGACGGAAACCAACGCTATGTGACCGAAGTAGTAGCCGACGAAATATTATTAATCGGTAACAAAGGAAAAGAGTAAATGGAGTAAGGGGCGGAACAAGTTCCGCCCTTTCATACAACAACTAAAAACTCAGTAAAATGAAAGCAAAAGCAGATGAAATAATGGAACAACTTTCACAATTCATAGGAACAGAAGGGTTCTACAGGCTACCATTATTTAAAACTAGATATACCGACGGAATCAAATACCTTTCCGAAGTTGCGGAATGTTTTTGGTTAATTACCGATGCCTCGATAATGGCCAAAAGTCTGAGAACTTGTAGTGAATTTGTAACTATAGATTTTAAAAGGCTCTCTGAAACGGAAAGAATGAATTTGGAATATGAAGCCGAAGTTATCTATAGTGATGGAAACAATAATGTTCTGGTAAAACAAGAATACCTTTATACGGATTTTCCATTGGATGAACTTCGTTTATTCTTCATTAATGATACCTTGATGTTACCGAGTGAATATTAATAATTCGAGTAAAGGATTAAGTAATCACAGATTGATTGTCCTGATGATGGTCATTCATCCATTTTTCAGATAGTTCAAGAAATGCTATAATAAATTGAACTTATGTGAAAAGCATTGTCCTACATTTCAATAAACAGTCATAACCAACCCTGTTCAGAAAAAGGTTGCTTTTATAAAACTTCCTTTATAATTAGAACTAGAAACAAAGAAAGCCCCATAGAGGGGCTTCCATATATTTACAAACGGGAGATTAGTCCCCCTCGCTCAAAGAGAAACTACCATCACCACTGAAAGACTCAACGGTAATCGTCACCGTCCATATCCCAGAAGTTCCTGCATCGGTTACCCCAGAGAAAGAATCCGGTTCAACCGCTCCGTTCAAGGATCTGTTCAAAACGATATTTGCGTCCGCATCCGTTACGATCATATTGAAGGTGCCATCTGTGGTCGCCGTGATATCGGCATTGTAATCTGCCGTAGTGAGATTGTTGTTCCAGCTGAACATACGCGTAGTGGAACCACCGTTGCCAGTAAAACTTGCATCGATGTCACCATTGAAATCGGATTGGTCACCAACGGTAAAGTCAGAAGGGCTTGTTCTTAAAGTAGTTCCATTGACCGTTACGCTTGCGGTAGGGTCATCATCCTTGCTACACGCAATTACGGTCAATACCATTATTCCTGCAATAACTGATTTGAATAGATTTGAGGTTTTCATAATTTACTTATTGGAAAATTTTTAAAACTATAGTTTTTGTTTTGTTGACCTTTAAACAACGATACTAACAATTTCCCTACCCTGTTGTGGTAATGTTTCTCCTTTTTGTTGTGAAGCGCACCATAATCGTTGTGAAATTTATTTCCCTGAAGGATTTGCAAAATGGGTAATCATCGAAAAAACGATTAGAAAATTGTTATTTCCCAGGTTTTTGTTTGACCTGTGAATTACAAGAGCAATTGCGAAAATACAATAGTGAATGCGAAAAGTACAGAACCTATTGCGAAAGGCAGAGAGTAGATATGTGCTGAACACTTTTCTAAATTGGTGCCATTAATTAATAGCAGTTTAAAGATAGCCCATTAACAATTAAAGCATCTAAACCAAATCTATTCTGTTATTTGTTCGTCAATTGCCGTTTCATGTGCCATTCCAAGTGTACAAAACCCACCGTTTAAATAAACTTTGCCAGCCATACCAGATTGTTAATATTCTAGAGTTTACTATTACCGTACACTTTAATAGTTTACCTTGTACACGTATAAATACCACAAAATGAAATTTGGGTACGCAAGGGTAAGCACCAAAACACAAAAGCACGATCTGCAGGTCGATGCATTCTTAAAGGAAGGGGTAGATTCCAAAAACATCTATGCAGATATTTCATCTGGAGCCAAAGCAGAACGAAAGGGTCTGGATGAAATGATGTCGAAGTTACGCGAAGGCGATACCGTGGTTGTCTGGAAACTGGACCGGATAGCCAGAAGCCTTTCTCATCTTGCCAAATTGATCGAGGAATTTGAGCAAAAAGGCGTACATTTCAAGAGCATTCAAGAGAGTTTTATCGACACCACCTCCCCCCATGGTCGGTTTGTTTTCAACATTTTCGCATCCGTAGCCCAATTGGAAAGAGACATTATTATTGAACGGACCCGCGCCGGACTGGAAAGTTCACGGCGTAGAGGTGTACGGCTTGGCCGTAAACCGGGCTTGAGCAAAAAGGCTGAGCACAAGGCTATATTGGCTGAACGCTATTATAGGGATAATGAATTGAGCGTTGAAGAAATAATGAAATTGATTGACGTAGGCTCCAAGAAAACGCTCTATAAGTATCTCGCTATTCGCGGACGTAGGACTTGTAAGGAATGTGGTTCTTTGTTTTGGGATAAAGAACAAGATTTAGAAAATGCTTTTTGTTCAAAACACAACCCAATCAAGAATTAACAATTGTTTCGATTACAAATAATATCATTAAAATGAATAAGAATACAGAAGTTAAATGTCCAAATTGTCAAGAAGTCTTTAAAGTAGACGATTCGGTTTATTCTGATATAGTTAAGCAAGTTCGGGACCAGCAGTTCCAAGATGAAATTAAAAATCGCTTGGATATTGCAGAAAGACAAAAGGCTGATGCCCTTCAATTGAAAGAGTCGCAGTTGATAAACGAATTCCAACAAAAATTTGCTGAAAAACAAAGAGAGATAGATAGACTTCGAGAGAAAAGCAAGACTGAGCTGATTCAAGAAGTCTCAAAAAAAGACAATACAATTAGGGACTTGCAATCCAAATTAGAGCAAGCGGAAACACAAAAGAAACTGGAACTGCAAGAGGCAGTCAGTGTCTTAGAAAAGGAAAAGGACAAACTAGAAAACAACCTTAAAACAAAAGAGGTAGAAAAAGAATTATTAGCCAAATCTCTAAAAGATGATTTTAGAAGGGAGTTGGAAACCAAAGATCAAGTCATAAAATACCGTGACGAAGAAATTGAGCGCTTAAAAGATTACAAGCAAAAGCTTTCAACCAAAATGGTTGGCGAAACTCTAGAACAACACTGCGAAATTGAGTTTAATAAAATAAGACCTACGGCTTTTCCAAATGCCTATTTTGAAAAGGATAACGATGCTTCCGGGGGTAGCAAGGGTGATTTTATTTTTAAAGATAAGGATGCAAATGATAATGAAATTGTATCCATTATGTTTGAAATGAAAAATGAAAATGACCAAACTGCCACTAAAAAACGGAATGAAGATTTTTTTGCCAAATTGGATAAAGACAGAAATGCCAAGGGATGCGAATATGCCGTGCTTGTATCGTTATTAGAGGCTGACAATGAGTTTTACAATACTGGAATAGTGGATGTTTCTTATAAATACGACAAGATGTATGTTATTCGTCCGCAATTTTTTATTCCGATGATTACCCTATTACGCAACGCAGGTAAAAAATCACTGGAGTATAAAACGGAGCTCAGTATTATGCGAAATCAAAATTTAGATATTACCAATTTCGAAGAAAAAATCAATGATTTTAAAACTGGATTTGCTCGAAACTATGATTTAGCTAGTAGACAGTTTGGGGATGCAATCAAAGAAATTGATAAAACCATGACGCATTTACAAAAGACAAAAGATGCACTGCTGGCATCTGTCAATAATTTACGTTTGGCAAATAACAAAGCGGAGGATTTAACTATAAAGAAGTTAACCTACAACAATCCCACGATGAAGGAAAAATTTAATGAATTAAAGTAAAATAACTCAACCAATAAATGGCCAAGAAAAAAGTACTGAAGACCAAATCTATAGAAGAAACCCTTTGGCAATCGTGTGATAAGCTAAGAGGCTCTGTTGAACCCTCGGAATACAAACACGTAGTATTAGGGTTGATTTTCCTGAAATTTACCAGTGATAAATTTGAACAACGAAGACAGGAGCTCATTGCAGAAGGTAAAGAGAAATATGTAGAAATGAAAGATTTCTACAATATGAAAAACGTATTCTTTCTAGAAGAAGTTTCTCGTTGGTCCTATATCAGTAAAAATGCAAAGCAAGATGATATCGCTATTAAAATTGATACGGCTTTGCACACCATCGAAAAAAACAATCCATCGTTAAAAGGAGCCTTACCCGACAACTATTTCTCTCGCTTAGGTTTAGATAAATCCAAATTAGGATCATTACTAGATAAAATAAACGAGATAGATACGCTACAAAATGAAGGTCAGGATATTGTTGGAAGAGTGTACGAATATTTCCTATCAAAATTTGCGCTAAAAGAAGGAAAAGGAAAGGGAGAATTTTACACCCCAAAAAGTATTGTAAATCTAATTGCCGAAATGATAGAACCTTATAAAGGCATCATCTATGACCCTGCTTGTGGTTCTGGTGGTATGTTCGTGCAATCCATAAAGTTTATAGAAAATCATCACGGTAATAAGAAAGAGGTCTCTATATATGGTCAAGAATATACGAACACTACTTATAAACTAGCTAAGATGAATTTAGCCATTCGTGGAATCGCTGCCAATTTAGGCGATAAAGCTGCCGATACCTTTGCGCAAGACCAACACAAGGACTTAAAAGCCGATTTTATTATGGCAAATCCTCCTTTCAATCAAAAAGATTGGAGAGGTGCTGATGAGCTGCAAGACGACCCACGATGGAAAGGCTATGATTTACCTCCAAAAAGCAACGCCAACTATGGTTGGATTTTGAATATGGTAAGTAAACTGTCCGAAAATGGTGTGGCTGGATTTATTTTGGCTAATGGGGCTCTCTCCGGAGGTGGTGAAGAATACAAAATCCGTAAAAAATTAGTAGAGAATGGCTTGGTGGAAGCCATTGTTATTCTACCAAGAAGTATGTTCTACACCACAGACATTAGCGTAACACTTTGGATTTTAAACAAAAACAAAACCGAACGCACTGTTGAATTACCTGATACTATAAGAAACTATCGTAATCGTGAGGATGAAATTCTGTTTATGGATTTACGTCAAAAAGGGATTCCCTTTGAAAAGAAATTTATCCAATTTTCAGAAGAAAATATCCAAGATATTACCAAAACCTATCACAGTTGGCAGCAAAAGGAAACTGACTATAAAGATGTTCCTGAATTCTGCTATTCAGCTTCGCAAGAAGAGATTATAAAGAAAGACTTCTCTTTAGTGCCTAGTAAATATATTGAGTTTGTAAACCGTGACGAGAACATCAATTTTGAGGAGAAAATGACGGCTCTACAAACGGAATTAAGCGATTTGTTGCAACAAGAAGCCGAGAGCAAGACCCAATTGTTAAACGTGTTTAAAGAATTAGGTTATGAGCTCGAACTATAAAAAACTTGGCGATTACATACAACCAGTAAACAAAAGAAATACTGATTTAAAGGTAGAAACACTGTTAGGGGTAAGTATTCAAAAAATATTAATGCCATCCATAGCAAACACGGTAGGTACAAATATGAAAACCTACAAGATTATAGAGAAAAATCAATTTGCTTATGGTCCAGTAACATCACGTAATGGCGATAAAATTTCCATTGCTTTATTACAAGATTATGATGAGGCTATTATTTCACAAGCATATACGGTCTTTGAAGTAATTGATAAAAACGAACTGAATCCCGAATACCTAATGATGTGGTTTGGAAGACCAGAATTTGACCGTTATGCTCGCTTTAAATCACACGGTTCTGCAAGAGAAACCTTTGATTGGGATGAACTCTGCGAAGTAGAACTCCCCATCCCTTCCATAGAAAAACAACGCGAAATAGTTAATGAATACAACACCGTTACCAACCGCATTGAACTTAATGAACAGCTTAACCAAAAACTGGAAGAAACCGCACAAGCCTTGTATAAGCATTGGTTTGTGGATTTTGAGTTTCCTAATGAAGAAGGTAAACCTTATAAATCTTCTGGTGGTGAAATGGTTTTTAATGATGAGTTGGATAAGGAGATTCCTGTGGGGTGGAGAGTGGAGAGATTGGAAAAATTAACTAAAAAGGTCTGTGTAGGGTTTGTAGGCTCTCTTTATGATTCTTATTGTAGCAAGGATGAAGGTATACCAATGCTAAGGACAACTGATTTAACTTCTCAAGGAATGTCTTATAAAGACCTTAAATATGTTAATAAGAAATTTCACAGTAAACATATAAAATCTCAATTAAAGAAAGGAGATATTTTAGTAGCTAGACACGGAACAAATGGTATGCCTGTTATTTTTGATGCCGATTTTGAGGCTAATTGTTTGAATACAATAATAATTAAGCCAGACGAGCTTCGAATATCATCTAAATTAATTTATTGTTATTTGAATTCTATAGAAACAAAAAAACAGATTCAAGGTTCACTTGGTGGCTCAGTTCAATCAGTACTTAACACCAAAATAATTTCAAATTTATTTTTCTTCAACAGTAATGAAATTACTGATTTAATATCAAGAAAATTACGATTTTTTCAATCCGAAATTGAAAGAAAAAGAAGCCAATTATTCCAACTAGAAGAACTTCAAAGCTTGTTATTAGCTAAAATGACTAAAGTTGAACTTAAACATTACTGTTCTCAAAGATGAAATACAAATATCAACTCATAACACTAGGCTCAGACGTTCGTGAAAGGCAAATAATTATTAACCAAATAAGGGAGGATTTAAGGAATCTCAAATTGCCTGAAGAGTTTATTAAAGTCATTCCGGCATCCTCTATTGAAGATGAATATAAGGGTAACCAACCTGCATTTGCGCTGTACTTTGGAGACACTAGTAGCGATTTTAAGGATTTAGATGTTACTCAGAAGCTTCTGAAAGATGGTACGATGATTCTACCAATCTTTTATGACAGTTTTGAAACCGATATACCACGCGTTTTAGAAAATCAAAATGCCATTAAATATTCAGAAAATGAATTAAATAGAATTACTAATGTTGTCTTAGAAGCTTTTGAATTGTTAAGAAGTACAAGAAAAGTATTCATTAGTTATCGAAGAGCAGAATCTACCGGTGTAGCTATTCAATTATATGAGGCTTTAGAAGCCTATAATTTTGATGTGTTTCTTGATACGCACTCAATTCAAAAAGGAGAACCTTTTCAAGATGAATTATGGCATCGTATGACAGATTGTGATGTTATTGTACTACTAAATACTCCTGGTTTTTTGGAAAGTCATTGGTGTAAAGAAGAATTTGCAGAGGCAAATGCAAAACAAATAGGAATTGTCCAGCTGGTGTGGCCAAATCATCAAATAAAGGATATTGACAAATCTTCATACCTCTGTTATCCTATTCAGTTAAGTGAAAACGATTTCACAAAAAAAAAATATGATAAAACTGATCAGCTAGTTGAATCGATGATTGAAAATATAATTGTCGAAGTTGAATCTGTACGCGCCAGAAATCTAGCTGCAAGACAGGACAATTTAATCACCGAGTTTAGAAACATGGCTGAAAAAAATAATAGAATCGTTACCGTACAGCCCGAGAAAATTTTAACAGAAGACCGGCCAACTGGTGAGCACATTATCTACATTCCTACAATTGGTATACCGCGCTCTACTAGTTGTCAATCTGCCGAAATAAAAAAAGAGTTAATGGGATACGATGAGGTGTCTATACGCTTGATATATGATGATTTAAGAATACGTGATAAATGGTTACAACATTTGGAATGGTTAAATGATAATTTCAAGAAGGACATTAAAACACTAAAAAAACAAGAATTTCAAGGATGGCTACAAAAATCTTAAAAAATATTTTTCTATCAGCAAGTATTCCTCTTCCTGATAGACATCCCAAGTACATAGAAACAGCAGACATTATTGCAATTCGTGATTCAGTTATTGCTTTGACAACAGTCATATTGCCACACCACAGAATAATTTGGGGTGGTCATCCATCAATAACGCCATTAATTTATTACGTGATGGAAAAATTGGATATGAATATCCAAGAACACGTGAAGCTTTACCAATCTTTATGGTTTAAAGATATTTTCCCTGCAGATAATAATAAGTTTGAAAATATAGTATTCACGAAAAAAGAAGACAGCATTCCTGCTAGTATAAAACTACTCAGAGAAAAGATGTTCTCAGAGAATGAATTTTCAGCAGCAGTTTTTATTGGCGGAATGGATGGTATTGAAGACGAATATAGAATGTTTAAAGAATATCATCCAGAAGCATTATTACTTCCTATAGCTAGTACAGGTGCAGCAACTAAATTAGTATATGAGAATTTATTTCCTCAAAACCTAAAAAACAAAAGACTTGAAAAGGATTATGGGTATATGTCTTTGTTTCAAAAATTTCTAATGGATAAAATTTAATAGTATGGCAAGAAAAGTATTCGTTTCATATAAATATTCTGACTCATTAGTACAAGATTTAGGCATATATCAAGATTCCTTTTTTGGTAAAATAAAAATCGCTACAACTGCAAGACATTATGTAGATGAGATTTCAGAGCATTTGACAGGTGATGACCATATTTATAAAGGTGAAAATGACGATGAAAGTATGGAGAACTTGGCAGACTCTTCTATCAGTTCAAAATTAGGAGACAAGATTTTTGATAGTAGTGTTACAGTTGTTTTAATTTCTAAAGGAATGAAGGAATCGTTTACATCCGAAAAAGACCAATGGATGCCTTGGGAAGTTTCATACTCTTTAAAAAAGCAGACAAGATTAGGTAGGTCGAGTAGTACTAATGGTGTTATAGCCGTTGTACTTCCAGATGAAAGCGGAAGTTATGAATACTATATAACACGTGATGGTGAATGTAATTGCAGGTCGTTGAATACTTCTATTCTGTTTCAAATAATACGTGATAATATTTTTAATGTAAAAGAACCAAACAGAAGAGCTTGCAATGGCGGTTGGGTTTACTCTGGCGATAGCTCCTATATTCAATCTGTAAAATGGTCCGATTTTATAGCAAATCCCACAAAATATATTGACAAAGCGATAGAGCTACGAGATAAGAAAGATGATTTTAATATTGTAAAAACTATTAGATAATCTATGAGCTTTATAACTGAATCAGAACTTAGAAACCAAAGAAGGTCATCAAAATCCTACTATATGACCTTAAATGAAAGCCTAACCAGCTTTAAAGGAGAAAGTAGTCTTTTTAAAACTAAAATTTTCCTTTCTCATAAACACGACGAAAGAGAGTATTTGGAAGGTGCTATTTCATTTTTAAAATCGTATGGTGTAGACGTTTATGTTGATTGGTTAGATGATGGGATGCCTAAAACAACATCAGGAAGGACCGCAGATAGAATAAAACAAAAAATTAAGGATAATCATAAATTTATTCTTTTAGCAACAGAGGGTGCAATAAGCTCTAAATGGTGTAATTGGGAGTTAGGTTTAGGAGATGCAGCAAAGTATATTGAACAAATTGCAATTTTACCTATTAAAAAAGATTATTCAGATTTTTCAGGTAGTGAGTATTTAGAAATATATCCTTACATCTACAAAGTTGATTATTATCAATATTTCAAGGGAACTTATAGGTCAGAAGGAACTTATGTTGTATTTCCATCGATTAATGGCAATGATAAAGTTGTGCCTATTAGTGAATGGTTGAATAATAAAAATTAAGCAGTTATGACAGAAACCAACCGCATAGAATACAAAGCACAGCTCACCAAAGATTTAGATTTGGAAAAAGAAGTGGTAGCCTTTTTAAACTACCACGAGGGCGGTTTGGTCTATATCGGTATCGATAAAAACGGCAACACCCTTGGTGTAGCAGACCTGGATGCCGATATGCTTAAAATAAAAGACCGCATTAAAAACAACATTGCTCCTTCCGCTATGGGCTTGTTTGATGTGGTAGCAGAAGGAAAAGACGGTCAGCATATCATTAAAGTCATTGTGGCCAGCGGTAGTGAAAAACCCTATTTCAAGAAAAAATACGGAATGACCGAGAAAGGTTGTTTCTTACGTGTAGGTACAGCCGCCGAACCAATGCCACAGGCAATGATTGACAAGCTTTTTGCCGGTAGGACCCGCAATTCGATAGGTAAGATAAAATCGCATCGTCAGGACCTTAATTTTGAGCAACTTTCCATTTATTATCAGGAGAAAGGCAAAACCCTGAATAGTCAATTTAAGAAAAACCTGGAACTATTTACAGAAGATGGCGATTTAAACTATGCAGCTTACCTTTTGGCAGATGTTAACAATATTTCCATTAAAGTGGCCAAATACAAAGGTTTGGACCGGGTTAACCTTGCTGAAAATAACGAGTACGGATATTGTTCCCTAATCAAGGCCACTAAGAGTGTCTTGGACAAAATGGAAGTTGAGAATACAACCTTTGCCACTATTACTTCCAAAGAAAGAATAGAGGAACGGTTATGGAACGCCGTGGCTTTGAGAGAGGCCATTTTAAATGCTCTTGTACATAACGATTATACTCGGGAGGTACCCCCTAAATTTGAGATATTCGATGACAGGATAGAGATTACTTCCGCAGGTTCCCTGCCGGAAGGGTTGAGCCAGGAAGAGTTTTTTGAGGGTGTTTCCATTCCCAGGAACAAGGAACTAATGCGTGTCTTTAAAGATGTAGAGTTAGTGGAACAATTGGGTTCTGGGATTCCTAGGATATTACAAAGTTACGGTAGGGACTGTTTTAAGTTCATGGACAATTTTACTCGGATGGTTTTTCCATCTTCAGGTAAGGCTTCACATAACCCTGCTCCTGATAGTAATTGGGATACATTACAAAAAGAATTTCATGCACTGAGAAGCAGTGATAAACCCAGTAGAGATGGATTTTTGCCTTGGGTCAAGGATAATCTGCCCACCTTGTTGCGCGAGCTTCAGGAAAGCTTCAGTATAACTTCAGGAAAGCTTCAGGAAAACTTCGGAAAAGAATTCGGAACGTCATTAAAAACGGGTAAATTAAGGCAATCCAACATAAAAACTCCTACCAGCCTAATGGTCCTATTGATATTGGCATTGGATTCCAACACTACCGCAGATGAAATTTCGGATTTAATAGGAGTTTCGGAACGTTCCATATTTACACACTTAAACAAACTAAAAAAAGCCAACTTAATTGAGCGCGTGGGAGGAAGAAAAGAGGGGCATTGGCATATCACTGATCAAGGATGAAAAAATTTACGGAAGCCAGATTAGAGGAAACATTTATAGAATTGCTGGATAATGAGGGGTATCCACATTACTTAGGCAATACCATTGAACGTGAACCGGAAGAAGTACTGATAGAAGAAGATTTAATAGCATTTCTATTGGAACGCTACAAAAACGAAGGGCTCACACTTACGGAGGCCAAATCCATTGTGTTGCAGCTAAAGACCTTGCCAGCCTCAGATTTGTACGAAACCAATAAAAAAATAATGCAATGGCTTTCCGATGGTTTTATCCTAAAACGGGAAGACCGTAACCAAAAGGATATTTGGGTTTCTTTAATCGATTATACAGGCTTGGAACGGCAAATGCAGGGCGATAATTTGGATAGTTTATCGGTTGCCGAACCTCGAGAAAAATACGGGGACAATAATATTTACAAGTTTGTAAACCAACTAGAAATCGTAGGTACGGAAAAACGTATTCCTGACGGTATAATCTACATTAATGGGATCCCGGTTGTAGTGTTCGAGTTCAAAACAGCTATCAAAGAGAATTGCACCATACATGATGCTTACGTGCAGTTAACAACCCGCTATAAAAGAGATATCCCCGAGCTTTTTAAGTACAATGCCTTTTGTGTAATCAGTGATGGGGTAAACAATAAAGCAGGTTCATTTTTTGCTTCTTATGAGTTTTACTATGCGTGGCGCAGAATAGCTGGTTTGGCCAAAGAAGTGGATGGTATTGATAGTATGTTCACCCTTATTCAAGGAATGTTGCATGAAAACAGATTAAGGGATATTATCCAAAACTTCATTTACATACCGGACACGTCCAAAAAAGATGAGAAAATAGTATGTCGTTATCCACAATACTATGCAGCAAAAGCTTTATATGATAATATCAAAAAAGCTCAAAAGCCAAAAGGGGACGGAAAAGGAGGTACCTACTTTGGCGCTACCGGTAGCGGTAAGAGTTACACCATGCTCTATCTCACAAGGTTATTAATGAAGAGTGAATATTTCGAAAACCCTACAATCGTTCTCATAACAGACCGTACCGATTTAGATGACCAACTTTCAGGACAGTTTTCCAATGCCAAAATTTATATAGGTGATAATACGATAAAAAGTGTAGAAAGCAGGTCTGAATTAAGAGAGCTGTTACAAGGCCGTGCAAGTGGTGGTGTATTTTTGACCACCATACACAAGTTTACGGAAGACATTGAGCTATTGAGCGAACGAACCAATGTAATCTGTATTTCCGATGAAGCGCATAGAAGTCAAACCAATTTGGACCAAAAGGTTAGGGTCACGGAAAAGGGAGTTAAAAAATCCTATGGATTTGCCAGGTATTTGCATGATTCGCTGCCTAATGCAACTTTTGTAGGATTTACGGGTACCCCTGTAGATGCTACTTTAGATGTATTCGGTAAAGTAGTGGACGCCTACACGATGACTGAATCTGTAAAGGATGAGATAACGGTGCGCATTGTGTATGAGGGTAGAGCTGCCAAAATAGCCTTGCAGAACAGCGAACTTGAGAAGATTGAAAAGTATTATCAAGAAGCGGAGGAAGCCGGTGCCAACGAATACCAAATTGAGGAAAGCAAAAAACAATCTGCCAATATGAACGCTATTTTGGGCGACCCGGACAGGTTAAAAGAATTGGCTGCCGATTTTGTTCAGCATTACGAAAAGCGGGTAACTGAGGGTGCAACCGTTAAGGGCAAGGCCATGTTCGTCAGCAGTTCTCGTTTTATAGCTTATGAGTTTTATAAAAACGTACTTGAGTTAAAACCGGAATGGAACGATATAAAAGTAGCTGAGGACGGTGCTGTCTTGACCGACAAGGAAAAGCGGGAAATCAAACCTATGGAACGGATTAAAATGATCATGACCCGGGGAAAAGACGACCCAAAGGAATTGTACGATATATTGGGCACAAAGGATTATCGCAAGGAACTTGACAGACAATTCAAGAACGAGAAATCCAATTTCAAGATAGCCATTGTGGTGGATATGTGGTTGACCGGTTTTGATGTCCCCTTCTTGGACACTATCTACATTGACAAGCCTATCCAACAACATAACCTGATACAGACTATTTCCCGTGTGAACCGTAAATTCAAAGGAAAAAATAAGGGCTTGGTGGTGGATTACATTGGCATCAAAAAACAAATGAACCTTGCGCTTAAAAAATACTCAGAGGGCGATAAGGATAATTTTGAGGATATACAACAATCCTTGATAGTGGTCAGAAATCACTTGGATTTACTGGCTAAATTGCTACATAAATTCGATAGCTCAAAATACTTTAATGGTACGGCACTGGAACAATTGAACACCCTGAATATGGCCGCGGAATTTGTACAGCTTACCAAGGATATGGAAACTCGTTTTATGGGCTTGGTTAAAAGATTAAAAGCAGCTTATGATATCTGTGCAGGGAGTGCGGAATTGACACAACAGGAAAGGGATTTTACACATTTCTATTTAGCTGTCCGGTCTATTGTCTTCAAACTTACCAAAGGCGATGCACCTGACACCGCCCAAATGAATGCCAAGGTAAGGGAAATGATAAAGAATGCCTTACAAAGTGATGGTGTAGATGAGATTTTTAAAATGGGAGAAGACACTGAGAAAGAGCAGGACATCTTTGATGAACACTACTTGGCTAAAATTGATAAAATAAAGCTGCCCAATACAAAGATCAAATTGTTACAACAGTTGTTGGCCAAGGCTATTGGCGAAATGAAGAAGGTCAATAAGGTGAAAGGCGTTGACTTCTCCAAGAAAATGGAATCATTGGTTCAGAAATACAATGAGCGTAAAGGTGATGTATTACAGAGTGAGGTATTGGACGATTTTGCCAAGCAAATTACAGATATGATCTGGGACGTTTACCAAGAGTTTAAAGCTGGTGATGATTTAGGGATTGATTTTGAAGAAAAAGCATTTTATGACATCCTAAAGGAACTTTGTGTAAAGTATGACTTTAGTTACCCCGAAGATAAATTAATTGAACTGGCACGCGCTGTTAAAGATTTGGTTGATGGTCAAGCAAAGTTTCCGGATTGGAACAAAAGAGAAGATATTAAATCAGCTTTAAAAGTAGGACTAATACTTCTTTTGGATGAGCACGGCTATCCACCAGTAGAAAGGGACGAAGTTTACAAGGAAATCTTTGAGCAAGCGGAAAATGTTAAGAAGTATCGCTCCGTTAAAAAATAATATTTGGATAATCCGATATTTAGCTAAATTGAAAAACCACCTTAAGAAATATGCCGATTTTGTAGAGAGCCATCCCTTAATTAGGCTATTGGACTCTATTTCCAAACTAGGAATAGTGTTTGCTGCTATATTTTGGATTTTAGAAATAGATGATCGAAAAGAGGAAAGAGAAAATTTAAGAAAGCAAAGAATATATCGTGCTTGGGAGATTATAACTTTTACAGAGTTAATGCCCAGTTCACATGCTAGAAAAAGTGCATTGGAAGATTTAGTGAAATCAAAACAAAAACTTGACGGAATCGACTTGAGGATTGCAAATTTAGATGATGCCAATTTAGCTGGAGCCTCATTTTCAAGGTCAGTATTGAACAATATCTCCTTTATTGATGCCAACCTTCAAAATGTGAATTTTGATTATTGTTTTTTGGACGAAGTTGATTTTAGCAATTCCAACTTAAAAGATGCCTCTTTTAAAGGTGCGGTTATAAAAAATTCAAGTTTCACATCAGTTAAAACTATAAATTCTTTGAACTTTTCAAAGGCGATTCTTTTAAACAATACTGGTTTAAAAGTAAAAAGCAAATTGGTAGACAGTGTTACTTTAAAGAAAATTAAAAGTATATGGGAAAAACCTAGCGATTATTTGGACGATGAGGAATTAAGAAATATTATCATAGAAATTGACTCAATTCTAGAGTTTAATTAAATAGGCTTAATATGAATCGAAAATATTGTCTTGACCCGCTAGTGGATATAGAAACAAAGTTAGTTATTCTTGGTACTATACCCGGAGAAAAATCACTTCTTAAAAAATGCTATTATGGCAATGAGAAGAACCACTTTTGGGATATCGTGTACAGAACACTTCAGCCCGAATTTAGTTGTTTTGAACTTGCGGAATCTAAGTCGATATTAGAAAGATATAAGCTACTGTTAGAAAATAAAATTGGATTGTGGGATGTAATCGAGAGTTGCGAAAGGAAAGGAAGTAGTGACAGCAAGATAAAAAATGAAAATTTAAACGACTTTACCACATTTTTTAAAAGATACCCAAACATAAAGACTGTACTGTTTAATGGCAGTAAATCTGAAAAATATTTCAGGAAGGAATATAAAGATGGGGTATTTTCCAGTATTAAATTTTATCAATTAAATTCCACAAGTAGTATGAATTCAAATAATACGTTTAAAATATTAAATGAATGGAAATGCCAAATAGAAACAATTGGCTTGTAGAATTCGGAGGTCTCAACAATAGATAATTCATCGATAGCAACTTTGGTAAACGTTAAAATTATAAGATTTGAACATCCTAATAACTATTTTCCATATGTCATACAGGCACCCATTCAATCGGAACGATTGAATTATTAGATTAATGGTCAAAACAGAGCGTATAATGAATTTAGCAGCATTTAAAGTGTGGTTGGACGAAGAAAATGGGAGTGATTATCGAACAATACAGAGCCGAATCTCAAATTGTAGGACTGTCGAAAATCACGAAGGCGATTTAGACGAGCATTATGCTAAAGACAATGGGCTTTCTCTGTTGGAAAGATTGAGTTATTCAACGGAAGACCAAAGAAATGACCTCCCGGCAAACCATAAAATTCCAATAAATGGCAATTTAAGAACCGGGTCAGCAACTCTGAAACAAGCTGTAAAACTATATATGGCTTATAAAAGTTCGAACTTTGAACCTGATGAAAGTTCAAATAAGTCATTTGACTTAAAGCAATCCCTCGAAGAAGAAATTGACAACATAGAAACCTGGACTAACTTCAGTTACGAAAAGGACTTGAAAAACTCCATGGTTTCCCAAATAAATGAGCTGTTTCCCGACTACAAGATATTTGGGGAAAATAATCAAGGAGTTGAATATCTTATTGGTGGAAAAAGAATTGACATACTTCTGGAGAAGCTAAATGGGGAGCTATTAGTAATTGAGCTAAAATCTGGAATTGCTAACTACAAAGTTTTCGGACAAATATCAATGTACATTGGATTACTAATGGACAAATTTCCCGACCGAAAAATCCAGGGAATGATAATTGCCGGCGAGATGGATGTCACTTTGAAAAATGCAATTCGAACATCAGATAAAATTGAACTGAAAACATACAAGATGAAACTTGAATTAAATAGCGAGAAATAGAGTATAACATTTTATAGCCGATGATGAAGTCTTCATATCCTTTTCATTTAAATTAAGGCAACAAACTCATTTGTCAATTAAGTAAACCGCAAAGTTACAGCCAATGAAATCAACCAAAATAATTGCCATTCTAATACTAGCTTTTTCATCTTGCTCTGATCAAAATACCGAGATAAATGAATTACAGGAACAGGAGAAAGAAATAGACGAACTTATTATCGGAACGTGGCATGTTTATAACATTTCAGTATTAGATAAAAACAGGAAAGAGTTAGAGCTACCAGGCTACTTATCTATTGAATGTGATGCAATAACGAAATATAAATTTCTACGAAACGGAGAGTTCATAATGGAAGACCTAACAACATGGCATGAAAAGTATAACCAAGAAAATCAAATTATTGGAGGCACATGTGACAAGGATGATGAAGGAGGAGGGTTTGATAGCGGTAACTGGTATATTGACTTTGACGAAAATGGAGAAAAAATTTTAGATATAAATTGGGTCTACAAAAGTTTGGCAGAAGATGGTACCTTGTGGCAACCTGAATTTTTGTCTCAGGATACTTTTTTAATCTCTGATTTTGATACAGACGATGAAAAGTATTATTTGACGTATTATGAACGTATACCGTAGCTTAGCTTAAATTTCATATTTTATTTTTCTTAGATTTCAATAATTTCATTGAGATATCAAAGGACCATTGCAAAAATTTAAATAGAGTTGAAGGCTTCCCTGTTTTTGTGGCCTTCCCTTTTTTTACAAGTGATAATTAATAGATTGTAACTTAGGATAAAGTTCAAATAAAAAATGGAGAGGATTGAGAAAAGAGCTGTTGAGAAAGGAAGGTCTCAAAAACCTATAAGTTCACACGATTGCGAACATTCTAAATACGGTATTCTGGAAGAAACGTTTTCAGGTAAAAAAACCGGTAAGTATCTCTGTTCTAACTGCTACCAGTATTATGATGATAAATACTATGCTGTTGTGCAAATGGAATGCAAAAAACCGATGGTTCTAGTTTTCAAATGCAATAAGTTTGATTTAATACTGGAGAAATTGAGTCAAGCAATAGAGCGTAAAGTAGGCAGTACTGTTATAAATATATCTCTCAATCCAAAAGAATTCAAGGAAGATTGGGAGTGGTCAGGTTTTCATTTTAAAGCCACCACATTGGTTGGAGGGGAAAAAGAGGAAGGATACAATATGTTCATTTCAAGAATTGATTCTCCCATTATAGAGTAGAGGGCCATAATAATATTGATAAACAATGGGCGATAAAATTACCTCATTTGACAATTGTATGAGAGCGCTGTGAGCCCTAACGGGATTATTTCATCAATAATTTCAGGCCATCTAATGGTAGAATTTTTATTGGTTAGAATAGTTGAAATAAAGAGTCCTAAATTATTAAAATTCGCTGAGGAACTAAATCATTTTAAGCTTATAAAATTGGTTAAGAGTATGAATTTGATTTCAGATGTGCAAGCCGACGTTCTTTAAAGGATTAACAAGCTCAGGAATAAATTTGCTCACAACCTTGCTTTTGAACCGACAGTTGCGGAATTAAAACATTTATTCATTTTGGCCAAGCAGAATTTCAACGATATGACAGATGGGCTTATACAAGGAATTGGAGAATTGGATTTCGTAAACTCACTTCATGTATGTGAGGACTATATCTTTTCAAATTTATTCATTCAAATATCATACGACTTACATGATATTTATCAAGATCAAGGAGGCGATATGGAAGAGTTTTTAAAGTATAAATAAACGATGGCAGAATTGACAATTAAAGGGAATTTCGTTCCGAATCAAAGACCAGAAAGAGTTCAGGATTTTTTAATAATGGCTGAGGAAAGTCAGGAATTTATAGCTGCCCCAGGCAAACTTACATGCACTTATGTCCCCTCTCTTAGACAACACCAAATAGATGAGAACACAACAGGAATATCAGAACAACGTTTACGTCAAATTTTTGACAATGATGAGCTTAATTTCTTGGTATGAAATTATACTGCAGCTAAAATGAAAAGTCTAAATTAACGATGAATCTAGCCGAGCTATATAATGAGCTAAAAGCTTTAGAAATTGATGATTCCCAAATTTATTTGCATGGTTTATATGGAAGTAAAGATGATAACGATAAATTGGCTTTATTAATCAAGAAGGGAAAGCACAGACCTGTTTGGGAAATATATTATAAAGAAAGAGGTCAGATTGGTTCTGTACGTAAATTTTTTGATGAAGATAGTGCCTGTCAATATTACCTAAAAGAGCAAAGTTCAAATAAACGATAGTGGATGGTTTCTTATCCGATTGTGTACAATGTAAAGGAAGGAAAGTTGCGGCCTTCGGTCGGATTTGACCGGACGAGACCCAGATGACCGATAATTAGTCGATTTACTTACTGCATTTAGTTTTTTTGTAATTTGGTGAAGATATAAAGCTTTAGTAATTAGTTTATTAAGTAAGGTCCTACATCTATAGAGGTTATAAATGAACAGGTAGATACCAGAGTACCAACGACCATGGAAAATAAACTAAAAAAGAAACTTCACGAGGCCATAGAAGAAACGCTCAAAATATCGAATAGGCCGCTGCGTCCGAGTGAAATATCCGACATGATCAATACTCTCTCACTTTACGAACGAATCGACGGACATGCAGTCACAAGTGGCCAAATTTTGGCCAGGGTCAACAATTATTCAAGACTGTTCGATGTCAATGACAATCAGATTTACCTGAAGCATTGGGAAAAGTGATCTATTAAAGAACAATGAGCAGTTTCGATTCACAAATTCGAAGGAACCTGATGGGCAAGCGCCTTGAGAAAGAAGGAAGAATATTGGAGGCCAAAGCTCTATATGAAGGTAACATTTCCGAAGGTTTTGAAGGTAGCTTTCCGTATAGAAGACTAGCCATCCTGTACAGGAAAGGCAAATTCATTGATGAAGAGATCAGGGTCCTAGATAAAGCTGTGTCAGTCTTTCATAACCTCGCAGGTAGCGGAAGAGAGGACGTTCAACCGAAGCTAAATGATTTCAGGGAACGTCTTGAAAAAGCAAAATCGCTTAAGTCTAGATAAACGATGAAATCCCTCGCTTAATTTTAATCGGGTAATGTGGAACTTATTTATGGTATCATCTGATTACGGTAAAACAAAAATTTAACAGTTATCCATTCACTATCCGAAATTATCGAATTGATAAAATGAGTTTCGATTTAAAATATTGAAAATCAGTTTTTTTGATGTTTAATATCCAATACTAAGACTTATCCGGCAAAATTTTTAATTGTGGGAATTATCGTAAAATGATTTTTCTTACAATTAAAGTGTAAGGATTGCAATAACAAAGGTTCTCTGCCGTTTTTATCAGACACGTTTGTAGCAAGGTATTAATCGCTTGCAACTAAGGTGAGTAGACTAGCGGAATGTAGGTAATCTTTCATTGGTTCCACGCTTTAACTCCGCATTGCGAACACCATTAATTAAGGTTTTCAATGAAGCTATTTAAAAAAGTCCAACAAGTTGGAACAGGATGACCTATGCCAAAATATAAGATTAAATATATGACTGACTCATTACCCAAAAAACCATGACAAAATTAACCCAATTATTTAGACCTATAGTTCTCTTGCTCTCTCTTGGAACTATTTACGCCCAAAACGATATAACCGTTTCCGGCGACAATCAGCCAAATGCGATTGAAGCGACCACCGCGACCATTGTAGCCCCGAATTTGAATATTGAAGCGGGGTCGAATATCACCGATTTTACAGTTTCCATTACCAACTCATTCACACCATCCGATCAATTGGGTTACAATGGCGGGTTACCAGCCGGTATATCGACTGCTGGTTGGAACAGTAACACCAGATCTATTGTATTTAAGGGGACTTTGTCGCCATCGGAATGGCAGGCATTTCTTAGGAATGTTACGATAACATCCGGTCCAATATGTTCCCCGGAATCCAGAAAGATTTCATTTGTGGCCGGGGAAACATTCTATAATCCCTTGAACGGGCATTTTTATCGTGTTACTCCAAATCCGTCCAGCTGGACAGATGCCAAAACCTTGGCCTCTTCTACTTCATACTATGGAAGGGAAGGTTACTTGGTAACGTTGACGGATGCAGCTGAAAATACTTTTGTGACCAGATTGATAGGTCAAGATTCATGGATGGGAGCGTCAGATGATCATGACCAAATCAATCAAGCTTTAGGTTATAATGAGTTCGCTAATACAAATGCTTCAGAAGGTCAATTTTTTTGGGTAACAGGACCGGAAAAAGGTACCCAGCTGACCACCGCTAACGCGGGAACAGGGGGCAATGAAATTTCGGGCGTATATCAAAATTGGAGAAGCGGTGAACCGAATGATTATAATAATGGGAACCCTGGGGAGTCTTTTGGTCATGTTTATTCAAGTGCAGGAGATTGGAACGATTTTCCCAACACCTCTTCGATTTTTGGTATCATGGAATTTGGTGATATGCCCTATGATCAAACCAGTGCCACACCATTTTTCACGAAAAATATCAACATAAATGGTGCTCCAGGAGGTACGATTACCGGTGGAGAGGTTTCCGTTTGTTATGGTTCCAATTCAACCACGCTTACCCTTATTGGACTTAATGGTACAGTAGTGCGTTGGGAAAGCTCCGACAATAACTTTATCGATACCCCAATGATCATCAACAACACTTCCACCTCATTGGTAGTTAACAATATTTCCCGAACCACTTACTATAGGGCAATTGTTAATACAAATGCCCCAACTAACTGTAACAACTTAACCACCTCAAGTACACCTATAAACGTGTCGGAAGCTGAGGCTGGAAATGTATTCGCCCAAAACACCACGATTTGTGCCGGCTCAAATGTTGAACTCTTTGTTTCAGGTCAGCAGGGTGAAGTCCAAAAGTGGCAACGTTCCAGCGATAATACAAACTGGACTGATATTGCCCATACACAAACTACACTTGATGAAGTCATTGCTGGTACAGGAACTTATTTTTACAGGGTTGTTACCGAAATAGACAACTGTGGTTTTACGGATATTTCCCCATCAAAGGAAATTACCGTAGTATCCGGTACGGCTCCCGAAGGAGGAGAGGTTAGTTCAGCGGTGCACGGTTCCACCACCAATAGCGGTACGTTGACGTTGACAGGTTACACAGGGACCATTACCAAATGGCAGCGTTCGACCGATGAGGGCATTATTTGGTCAGATATCTCGAATACCTCAAACACCTATAGTTACAGTAACGTAGCAAATATTACAATGTATAGAGCAGTACTGACCAATGGCAGTTGCGGTATAGCCTATAGTGATTCGGGATCTGTAACTATTGCCCCAACCAATAATCCCCCAACGGTGACGTCCACCTCAATCACATCAGCAACAGCGGAATCACTTTATTACTACGACATCAAGGCTTCAGATGCTGATAACGATGTAATTACTTGGATGGCAAACAACGTCCCTACTTGGTTGACCTTTACCAGTGGCACGTTGCAAACCAGTTTCGTAGGTACTGGTGCAACGCCAAGCAATATGGGGGATGGTGTAAATCAATCGCCAGATGGTACCAGTGCCTCCGCCACAGTCATTCGAACAGGTACTGCCGCCTATGGTGATAATAAATTGTTTTTCACAGATACCGAAGAGTATGGGATTCGCTATGTTGATGAGAGCGGAAATGTGCAAACTTGGTATCAGGGTGATGGGACTTATACAAATCTAAATCCATTAGGAATCGCCTATGATGTGGTCAATAATGCAGTGTATGTTGGAGACTACGCCAAATCGGACATCGTTAAAATTGATAACATGGGTACTCGAACCCTTCTGTCAGATTTACCGGAACCGTTCATCCTTAGATTGCTAGTGAATTCTAGCGGTTCAAAACTTTATGCGTCGGCACGGGGAGGAATATATGAAATTGACCTTGCCAACAATAACCCCGCTACGAATTGGACAAGAGTCGTCGGCACAGGAACAATGGGTTATAGCGACACAGGGACTGCGTCAACCTCACAAGTTTCTCAACCGCACGGAATGGCGTTTGATAATGCTGGGCGTCTGGTCTTTACCGACCGATTCAATGACATCATCAGGAGGGTTAATTTATCGACGGACACCATTGAAACCATAGCTGGTACACAAGGTGCCGGATCGGAAGCTGGTGATGGCGGACCTGCAGTCAATGCGACTTTTGCCGACCCATCGGGATTAGCCATTAATGAACATGACGAAATTTTCATTTCCGAGAGATTAAGCAAAAGGATAAGAAAAATCGATATCAACGGTAATATTAATACATTTTTTACAGTTTCTTCCGGCGGTTTTGCCGATGACCTCGTAATATCAGATACGGGTGAGTTATATTTATTGACAACCGCACTTATTGCTCAGGTAGCAACTAAGGCTGAATTAAGCGGTACGCCAACCAACGCTGATGCAGGGGTCCATGATGTAGAACTTACCCTCAGTGATGGAAAGGTCAATGTACCTTATAATTTCCAAATCACGGTTCAAGCGATTAACATTGCTCCTACCGATATAGCTCTAAATAATAATAGCATCAATCAAAGTGCAACGGGTTTGGACTCCACGGTTGGTACATTATCCACCATCGATGCAGATTCTGGCGATTCTCACACCTACTCACTCATAGCGGGCACAGGTGATACCGACAATGCGAGTTTTAATATCAATGGTACTACCCTAAGAACCAATAGTACTTTAGCGGCGGGCAACTACAACATCAGAATCAACACCAATGATGGTACGGATGACTTTACCAAGGAATTTACCGTTTCGGTTAATGATGATATTGCACCTGAAGGCTACACAGTGTCTATCGATCAAGACCCGGTAGTGAGTTCAAATCAATCTTCTATCAGTTTTACCTTTGCCAGTGCCGAAGTAGGAGCCACCTATAATTATACATTTAGTAGCGATGGCGGGGGAACTGATGTAACAGGCTCAGGCACAATAACAACTTCGACCGATAAGATTTCTAATATCGACCTAGGCGCTCTTGGCGATGGTACTATTAGTCTTTCGGTTACTTTGACCGATGCGAACAACAACGTAGGTACAGCTGCCACTGATTTGGCGGAAAAAGACACCATTGCTCCCGTAGGATATACCGTAAGCATTGATCAAGCCTCGATAAATCCATCCAACGAAACTTCGGTCTCTTTTACTTTGGCAAGTGCTGAGTTGGGCTCTACCTATAATTATACCTTCAGTAGTGACGGTGGCGTTAGCGATATTACCGGCGCGGGTACTATCTCATCAACAGAGGAACAAATTTCAGGAATTGACCTTAGCGGACTTAATGACGGCACTATTACATTGACGGTCGCTTTGACCGACGACAAGGGCAATGCCGGCATAGCTACCACAGATACGGTTCATAAAGATACAACCGCACCGGTAGGTTACACTGTAGCTTTCGATCAGGCTTCTTTGGACGTATCCAACGAATCATCTGCCTCTTTTACATTTACAGGTGCAGAAATTGGCGCCAATTACCAATATTCTTTTAGTAGTGAAGGTGGGGGAACCAATGTTACGGGTACGGGTACAATTACGTCTTCAACCGATCAGATTTCAGATATCGATTTAAGTGTTCTTGGCGATGGTATGGTTACCCTAACAGTTTCTTTAACTGATAACGATGGCAACACGGGAATCAATGCTAATCATGTTGTAAATAAGGATACCGACACGGACGATGATGGGGTCAGGGATGATTCGGATAACTGCCCTGATTCAGCTAATACAGACCAGTCGGACACTGATAATGACGGGGAAGGAAATGTATGTGATATAGATGATGATAATGATGGAACACCGGATTCAGAGGACGCTTTCCCATTGGACAAAAACGAAGATACCGATACGGACGGTGATGGAACCGGGGACAATGAGGACACCGATGACGATGGGGATGGAACCCCGGATACGGAAGATGACTTTCCTTTGGACGGGAATGAAGATACCGACACCGATGGTGATGGTACAGGTGACAACACCGATACCGATGACGACGGGGATGGAACCCCGGATACGGAGGACGATTTTCCCTTGGACGGGAATGAGGATACCGACACCGATGGGGACGGTACTGGAGATAATTCCGATGAGGATGATGACAACGATGGGTATCCCGACGATGTAGACGACCTGCCCCATAACCCAAATGAGTATTCCGATATTGATGGCGATGGCATTGGTGACAATGAGGATACCGACGATGACAACGACGGTGAAGAGGATGTCGATACCGATGGTGATGGTCTTGGGGACAATGTGGACGAGGATGACGATAATGATGGAGTGGTGGACGGCTCGGACGATTTTCCACTGGACGAAACAGAGCAAAAAGATACCGACAGTGATGGTACCGGTGACAATGCCGATACCGATGACGATGGAGATGGGTATACTGACCAACAGGAAAACGAGTCGGGAACGGATAGTACCGACCCGATAGACACCCCGGCCGATAATGACAATGACGGTATTCCCGACAATAGGGACGACGACGATGACAATGACGGGGTTCCTGACAGTGAGGATTATTTCCCACAGGATAATGAACCGGTACTGGTTCCGGCGGAGGCCTTCACGCCCAATAACGATGGTCTTAACGATTCATGGATGGTGCCCGGCATCGAAAACTATCCCAACAATGTCGTAAGGATCTACAACCGTTACGGTCATGAAGTATTTGCCCAAAATAGCTATCGAAACGATTGGCAGGGTTTCTTTAAGAATAAGAACGAGAAACTGCCCTCCGGATCTTATCTCTACATAATCGACCTCGGCAATGGTGAAGCTCCGTTGAGAGGTTGGATATTCATCAACTATTAACCTAATCAAGCCAAAAAAAAATGAAAACAATAGTAATAACAATATTTAGCGTGCTTCTGGCGGCCCTAGGCCTTTATGCCCAACAAGACCCGCAGTACTCGTTCTATCGCTATAACATGAACGTAGTGAACCCTGCCTATGCCGGTAGTAATGACGGCCTGGAATTTGCCTTGGGCCTTCGAAGCCAATGGGCAGGGGTAGAAGGCGCTCCGGAAAGCCAAAGTGCTATTTTCGGTACATCGTTGGGAAAAAATGTAGGCCTAGGAGTGTCGGTACTTAATGATAAGACCTTTATCGAAACACAGACATGGCTGGCCATAGATGTTTCTTACCAGGTGAAGGTATCGGAGAACAACCAACTCTTCTTTGGTCTCAAAGGGAGCGCCAACACCTATGATGCCAATACCCAGGGCCTCCAAACGTATGGGGTGGGCCAAGACGGTAGTTTGATGAACTTTGATAATAGGTTTACGCCAAACGTTGGTGTTGGGCTGTACTGGAAAAATGATAAATACTTTGTTTCGGCTTCCATTCCGAAACTGTTGACCCCCGAACGTTTGGAGGAAAGCAACGGCGAGGCAAGGGTAGGCACCGATAAGGTTCATATGTACTTGGCCGGAGGTTATGAGTTCGAGCTCTCGGAATCCACCAACCTGTACCTAACCAATATGCTTCGTTTTGTTACCGCTTCCCCGGTTTCCTATGAGCTCACCGGTATGGTGGGTTTTGCAGAGCGTTTCACTATCGGCGCGGGTTACAGGTTTAGCGAAAGTATCAGCGGTCTATTCTTGTTCAATATCAGTGGAGGATTTGACGTAGGGTATGCTTATGAGAACGCCTTGGAAAAACCTGTTGGCGGTGTTGAAAAGGGTACCCATGAGTTATTCATGAGATTGAGAATATAGAAGTCTTGGTTTTGGATATAGCTGGCCGGTTCATAAGAGGGATCTGGCCAGTTTGTTCCTTTATATTTAGTGATCGCCCGCTCTAGGGACAGAACTATCCCTAAGAATTAAGCTATGGTGCGGCCTACCACTTTTCCACGATTGATGGTTGGGTATATCGTTAATTTTCGGCAAGGCACCCAAAAAAAAAGGATAATTGGATTTTAAGAAAATTGGCCCAAGAAAACTTTTGGGCAATCCCGAAAACGGCCAAAGAGAACACAGTCAAGAAAAAGTCCTATGTAGCCTTCCCCATTTTCTACAATCGATTATTCAGAAATAGTAATTTAGTTGAAAGTTCAAATAAACGATGATGGATGATACCTCCATCAAGTAAAAACTGGGTTGGGTCTCAAATCGCCCTAATCTTTTTTAACATGCTCATCATCGGCCACGCAGTAACATGACCTAACCATCAAATTAATGGAAAACGAATTTACAGAAGTAATGTCCGAAAGGACAGATGATGAATTGATAATTATTGTAACGGTTGAGAGGGTAAACTATAATCCGATCGCAATCAAAGCTGCAGATGTAGAAGTCGAAAAACGGAATATTAACACATCAAAATTTGAAAAAATCCGAGATAAAGCAATTGTGGAAAAAGAACTAAAGGAGAAAATCAGCTCCCTATCTGCAAATAAGAAAAACCGTTTTGTGAATTTTCTTGTGGACATCTCAATAATTGCAATATTCAATTCTTCTTTGATTTACTTTCTTGGGGATATAGAAGATTCTTTTAGATTAATTTTTCGTACAGGTCTAGCCTTTTCTCTTGGCTATTATGCATTTATGGAATCCGTCTTCCAGAAAACTTTGGGCAAGTTCTTAACTAAAACAAAAGTAGTGGATGAAAATGGAGACAAACCTAGTGGCAAACAAATTTTCACCAGAACTCTTTGCAGACTTATACCATTTGACCCATTAACATTTTTATTTGAAAGAAAAGGCTACAAGTTTCACGATTCACTTTCAAAAACAATGGTAATTAAGGATTGTTAACGTCCTGTCGAAGTGTGGCAGATAACAACAAAAGTTCAAAAAAACGATGAAACTCTACTGCTATATTCAAATGATTGTAGGTTATATTTTAATATTTATTGTTGCGCTATTTGCAACAAAACTGTTAATCATGGTCATAAAGGGCACACCAGTCACTGAAAATAGAACCATGTTTAGATACATGGTGTCGGGATATGGACTTCCGATACTTTTGGGATTTATTGTTCTCTCAGGAGCAATTATGGTAAATGGCGCCTTGAAAAATCTAAAGTCTAAATAATCGATTTTCAAAAATACTATCCGAACAATTACCAGAACATGTAACCGAACAAGTACCGAACAAGTACCGAACAAGTACCGACTAAGTGAGCGACCAAGTAACCGACCAAGTAGTGAATAGTTTGGATTTACTTATGTGGTGTATTTAGGCTGTTTTCAAATTTGATAATTCATAAATCGTAACTTAGGGTAAAGTTCAAAAAAACGATGCTTGAACAAATATTTAGTTTAGTCATAGAGATTTTAAAAGAACAGAAAAAGCCGATGATAGTCATTTCAATTTTGATCATCGTCTTATTAATTGGTTTTGCTATCTATTCTAAAGTTCAATAAAACGATTGCCAAAAGGGTTGTGTAATCCCGAAACCTAAGTCCAATATAAACGATAACTTAGAACCTTAAAATGGTAATTTTATTTGTTTAACTTGCGAATTATTAATCACATCCAGCAAGTTGTCTTCCATTAGTCTCAGAAATAATGTCCGATTGATCGGTAATGGTGACCGAACAATAATTCTTGCCCATGGTTTCGGATGTGATCAGGCAATGTGGCGATATATCTTACCTTTTCTGGAAAAGCATTTTAGGGTGTTGGTCTTTGATTATGTCGGATGTGGCAGATCTGATATTACGTGTTATGATGAAAATCGATATGGCAAATTAACGGGGTATGCCCAGGATATTATAGAAATTTGTGAGGAACTTAGTATTGAAAAAGCCATATTTATTGGTCATTCGGTCAGTTCGATGATCGGAGTATTGGCCTATATCGAAAGGCCAAAAATTTTTCGGTCGATGGTAATGATCTGCCCTTCCAGTTGCTATTTGAATACGGGTGATTTTCATGGGGGGTTCGAAAAAAGCGAACTGGAAGATTTACTGGAAATGCTTGATTCGAATTATATCGAATGGGCAAACTATCTAGCACCGGTGGTAATGAAAAACCATGAAAAGTCTCACCTGTCAGAGGAATTGGCGGAAAGCTTTTGCTCGATGGACAAAAGCATTACAAAGAATTTTGCCAGGGTAACATTTTTTTCGGACAATAGAAAGGACTTGAACAAAGTGGATATTCCTTGCCTGATAGTACAATGTACGGAGGATGATATAGCAAACCAAAGAGTAGGTCAATTTGTGAAGGATAACTTGCCCAACAGTAAAATCGTCAACATGGATGCATCGGGCCATTGCCCCCATTTGAGTCATCCGCAAGAGACCATCGATGTTCTTAAAAATGAACTTTTGACCGAAAAATTCCTAGCGTAAAATGCCAGATTTTGATATGTTGCCATGCGCGGTAATCCGTATGACCCTCAAGGAATCAATAGTCGATATCAACCCATATATACTTGGGAAATTAAGCTATGGTTTAGAAGAGCTGAAAAACAATAGCATCAATTCACTTCTAAGTCCGGGAAGTAGAATCCTCTATAAAACTCATTTCTATCCCATTCTGGTCGAGAAGAATATGGTACATGAAATAGTGTTAAGCCTAATCGGAAAGGACGGAACCAAACATCCCTTTCTCTTTAATATGTCAATGGATGCCAATGACATCTTTCTCACCGGACTTTTTCTAAACAAGAGAAATGATTATGAGAGCGGACTTATCGAGGCCAAAAATGCCGCGGAAAACGCCCTGCTGAAAAATAAGGAGTTGATGATGGCCCAAAAAGAGCTAGGGCAGGTTCAAAAGAGCCTTGAGATCCAACTAAGTCAAGAAAGGAGCATTAATAAAGAGCTGCGTATCCTGAACAAAATGATTTCTCACGATTTACAGGAGCCCCTGCGAAAGATTCAGCTTTTCGCGAGCAAAACCATCTCAGAAGCAAAAAGGAAATACAGTTGGGAAGTACTGGCCCTTAATTTGAATAGGATTATCGATATTGCATTTGAGGGACACTCATTGACCAAACGTCTGCAACAATATAGTGAGCTTGAGTTTTATCCGTTAAGAAAGGCTCATTTTGATTTGAGGGGCATTATCGAATCAACAAAGGCGAAGAGCTCCATATCTACATATGGTTTTTATTATGATCTGGAAGTTGAATCGGTCTATGGCGACGAGAATAAGATAAATTTATTATTTACGGAATTGTTTGAGCTGGTAAACCGAATAAGCAGTCCAGATCATGCACAAACCTTGAGAATAACATCTCGGGTGTTTGAATCAAACGAAAATGTGCTAAACACGTTCCATAGAAAAAAATTACGAATATGTATCATCACACATTCTCAAGTAAGTGACCGAGATACCGTAAAAAGGAATAATAGTGAAAGTAGCGATCGTCGAGGTGTAGGCTTGGATCTTGCTTTCTGTGAGAAAATAACAACTCTCCATGGAGGATCGTTTAGCAGGGAGAACATCGGTCCAGAAAAAGTAAGTATGGAGATTGTACTTCCCTATGTATCGCTATAAAGGTTCTTGCTTTAAGTGCTCGGCTGGATTTCAAAACAATCAATAGATCAATATTTTTCTCTTTTAGAAAGTTCAAAAAAAGATAAATCAGAGTTCTTATATTTAAAAAAAACAGGGCGGAAAAAGGGAGAGGGTCTGCCGTATTCGTATGTCGTTAAAATTAAGGAAAAAAGAGGTATATTTATGTCGTCTAACCATTTTGATATGAACAAATATGCTATTATCAGCCCACTGATCTACGCAGAGGACGACGAAGATGACAGAATGTTTTTCGAGGAGGCGATGCAGGAAATCTATCCGGATATCGAGATGAAACTGTTTGCTAACGGAAAGATACTGATAGACTATTTTACGGACCTATCTGCCGGGGCCCTCCCCAAATTGATATTCTTGGATTTGAACATGCCCGTCATGAACGGGACCGAATGCTTGGCGGAACTTAATAAGGCCGGGTTGACCGCTAGGATCCCGGTAGTTATTTATACCACTTCATCTACCGAGGAGGAACGCCTGAAACTTCTGGATATGGGTGCGACATCTTTTTTGACCAAGGAGACATCGGTCGAACGGATGCATTCGCAATTAAGGAATCTTATCGATTCCTTGAACGAAAAGGGCTTAATCCCAAGAACGGCCTAGGGCGAAACCCTGCATTTTGGTGGCCGAATCCCGAAGTCAAAGTCTAAAAAAATGATTACCAATTGGGAGTTTTAATACGAGAACTAATCAATCAAATGTGCGAAGTCCAGAACCGAAAGTTGTGGATGGGAGAAAACTATGAACGTAAGCTTGAAGAAATAACAGAGGGAAACCCTTTTAAAAGGCCACTGGACAATTTACATAGCGTTGCCGAGATAATCTCCCACCTTACATGTTGGAGAAAAGAGACATTGATTAAACTTAGAACTGGCTCCGGAAAGATTACCGATGGTGCGGGGGAAAACTGGCTAGGGAACGAGAACTTGGTCAAGCTTGGATGGCCAACACTTTTGGATGAATACAGAAAGAGTCTGATTGAAATAATTGATTTCCTAGAGGACAAAGAAGATGATTTTCTAAATACAAAATACTATGATACTGACTTCCAAGGTAATTACGAATATCGATTTGTATTAAATGGGATGTTACATCACGATATTCACCACTTAGGGCAGATAGGTATTATAATTAAGCTCTTAAATGAGCAAAAATAATGATAGATTAAAGTTCAAATAAACGATATTATAAGACATAGATGAAAAGTAATTATAACGTTGGGGAATTAATCTATGACGCGAATATTTACGATGGTATGAACACTGACCTGACTGATCTTAAATTTTACAGGCGGTGGCTTCCAAAGGATAAGGATGCTCGTGTACTTGAGCTTTGTTGTGGCACCGGTAGATTAACTATTCCAATAGCGCGGGATGAATACGACATTTGTGGAGTGGATTTCACTTCATCAATGCTTGAACAAGCCAAAAGAAAAGCATCTGAGGCAGGACTGGAAATTGAGTTTATCCAAGCGGACATTAGAACTTTGGACCTGGGTAAAGAGTACGACCTGATTTTGATCCCTTTTAATTCAATTCATCATTTATACGAAAATGAGGATTTGTTCAAAACATTTGATGTTGTAAAAAATCATCTCAAGGAGGGCGGCCTGTTTCTACTGGATTGCTTTAATCCGAATCTTCAATACATTGTTGAGAGTGAAAAAGAACAAAAGCAAATCGCTGAATATACCACCGATGATGGAAGAGAAGTTTTCATTAAGCAGTCAATGCGGTATGAAAGTAAAACCCAGATTAACCGTATAAAATGGTATTATCATGTAAATGGTAATTTTGATTCGATTCAGAATTTGGACATGAGACTTTTTTTTCCAAAAGAATTGGATTCATACTTGGAGTTTAAGGGCCTTGAAATTGTTCATAAGTTTGGAAGTTTTAAAGAAGAACCTTTTAGTGACGCTTCAGAAAAACAGATTTTCATATGCCAATTTTTATCCAACGCCCAATGAGGGAGATTAATGGATGTTCGTTTTCGGTAACCCAGTTAAATCGAAATGATTGAATTCAAAATACTATCAAATATTAGTAACCAACAAATTCTGGACTGTTTCAATCTGTCATTTTCTGACTACTCCATCCCATTTAAGCTAAACCTCGAACAACTTGAAGCCAAAATGAATGCTGAAGACATTAATAAGGGAATTTCGATTGGGGCGTTCAGGAGGCAAAAGATGATTGGCTTTGTTCTACATGGGGAAAGAAAGATAGAGGGAGTAAAAAAAGCTTACAATGCGGGAACAGGAGTGAATCCTATTGAAAGAGGGCAAGCCCTGACAAAAAGAATGTATGATATCTTAGTGCCCGAATTTAAAAGACAGGGGTTTGATGAAGTTTTATTGGAAGTAATCTCAGATAACATTCCGGCAATTAAATCATATGAAAAGATTGGGTTTAGACATATTAGGATGTTAAATTGCTATAGTGGAGAACCTCTTGTAATGAAAATAAATGAGGAAGTAAAAATTGAACGATTTCAAAATTCAAACTTTGAGGAATTGTGTAAAATCGGGGAGATGGAACCAACTTGGCAGAATTCCTCGGTAACGATTGAAAATTTGGGAGAATATGCCTATTGCTTTCTCGCACATATTGGAAAAGAACTATGTGGTTATACAGTCCTTAATACTTCTAATGACCGGATTCTGCAAATTGCGGTAAAGAAGGACATGAGAAATAGGCTAATTGGAAGCTCCTTACTGAATTATTTATTTAAATTGACATCAAATTCTATTTCAATAATCAATATTGATGCTGACCATGACTCAATAATTCATTTTCTTGAAAGTAGAAATTTAACAAAATCGTTGAGTCAGAAAGAAATGAAATTAAAAATCCCGAAGAAATAGCAAAAATGTTCAGATGATAGGTTCGAATCGAGCGCCAACTGCTATTGAGATGTTTACTAAAGTTCAAATAAAGGATTCTCACTAGGGCCCAACAAATGCAATATTATAATCTAATTTTGGGTATATTAAAATCTTGTGTAGAGCTTTGCAAATTATATAACACTAAAAATTTTAGTGTATTGAGGTTTTCCCATAATTTACTCCTGATTAACCAGCCTATATCATTTATAGACTTATGATAACAAGGCAGAATAGCCAGATATTTTTAACTAAATATATAGTTACAACTAAAAACTTAGTTATATTTGATATGATTCTTAAATACTCATCAATAGATTTATATCAGTATGAAGGTTTTTCAAAGTTTTTTAGTGGCATTATTGATTGTCTCATGTCAAAAAGAGCCCAGGGTATATAAGGAAATTGACTTTCAGAATCCTTACAAATTCAGCTCGGAGATTAAGAATGAATTGGGTAAAGATAGTAGCTCTTGGAACTACCAAATGTCTGCACAGGCCTATGCAAACAACACGGACTACACCAACGCACTGATCCATTGGGATTTGGCAATGAACATGTCCGAGAAGGAAATGTTCAACGAGAAACAGGCCGATTCTATCAATTCAATGTACCAGCCGATAAACGCTACAGAATTCATAGTTGAACAGGCAAAATCACATAAAGTGGTAATCATCAACGAAGCACACCACAATTCAATGCACCGCGTTTTCACAAAGTCGCTACTTCAAAAACTATTCGACATAGGCTACAAAAACATCGGATTTGAAACATTGGGAAACGGAGAATATCTAGACACGGATTTAATGAAAAGAAAATATCCGGTTCAGAAAACTGGCTATTACACAAAAGACCCACAATTTGGGGATTTAGTCCGTAGAGCCCTTAAGATTGGATTTACCGTTTTTCCATATGAACAGACCAACGGTTCCAACGGTAAACCTAGAGAAATAGAACAGGCAAAGAACATCCAGAAGGTAATCGAAAAAGGACCTGAAGATAAATTTTTGATCCATTGTGGTTTCAACCATGCATTCGAGGGAGATCACGAAAGATGGGAGAAGGCCATGGCAGGCCGATTAAAGGAATATACCGGTATCGACCCGTTAACGATCGACCAAATCGAATTCAGCGAGAAAAGTAAACCGGAATATAATAATCCAATGTTGAACGCTTTGGACATTGATGAACCGTCCATACTAGTCGACCAAAGCAAAAAACCGTTCAAATATGAGGTCAAAAAGAGATGGACCGATTTGGCGGTATTCCATCCTAAAACGAAATTTATCGATGGTCGACCCGACTGGTTGTTCGATAACGGCAACCAACAGGTACATGTGAACCTTGAAGGTATTAAAATCCCTCTTCCGGTTATGATTCTTGCCTATAATAAAGGAGAAGAAATTGACAGGGGAATACCAATTGACCGCATCGAGGTGAAAAACGAAACATCCGAAACTAATCTCGCCCTAGCGAAAGGAGAATATGAAATTGTTGTTACCAATATAAACGGTGAATCAATAAGCTTCGACTTTAACGTGAATTGAGTACTGCATATAATAAGAACTTAATTAAATAATTTAGTATCATAACATTGTTAATCAGTTAAAACAATCTATTTAAGTCTCCAAGCTCCTAAAGGAAGTACTTAGGGCACACTCTACAAATGACCATGAATGCACATATTTTGTAATAAAGCCTCTTTTATTTTTTTGATTTTGTCCCTGGCTCTTACAATAGCCTGTAACCAAAATAATAAAAAGCCCCTAGATGTACTTTTAGTAGGCAATAGCAGTATTTATTACAATAATATGCCCAAAATGCTGGAACACATAGCACGCGAGAATGGACAAGAATTAAGAACAAAACTGATTGCTTTTGGTGGCTATACACTTCGGGATCACTTAAATGAAGGACTGGTCGAAAAAACCCTTGATTCACGGAGTTGGGACTTCGTAATTCTTAATGAACAAAGCACTTTGGGAGAGAATTATGTCGTGAACGGCATCCGAAGAGTAAAGGAAAGTGAGTCGTTTTATATGGCCGTAAGGGAATTTTATTCCATAATTGAAAAACGGGGTGCCAAGACGGTTATCCTATCATTGTATCCAAGAAAAAATGCCCCGGTAATCGATGGTAAAATTTTGGATTATTCATACATGAAGATTGCAAAGGAGCTAGGTATGGTAGTTGCACCTGTCAGTCAAACATGGACAGATATTTTGAAAGCTAAAAATAATTGGAAACTCTATCGGGATGATAACCTACACCCCACGCCACTCGGTTCATTTATTACAGCGAACGTTATCTTTTCCACAATCTACGACCGCAAAAGTAAACCCATAAACGGTGTAATAAAGGGCCCGTTGATAGAGTTGTTCGATGGTTTTGAAAGAAAAGATTCTATAGTCACCTTGATTGATATCAATGAATTCAAATCACGCATGATAAGTAATAAGTCATTTAGAAATAATAAAAAATTAAAGCAAATGGGCGGATATTTGTACTTAAAATATCCAAATTGAAGTTTAGGAAGGGTGCCTTTAAGTTAAAACTAAGAATGGGTTAGGCTTAATTCTAAAAAAGTTAAATATATCGATTGTAGCCTTCCCCATTTTCTACAAATGATGATTTGGAAATCGTAACTTAGGATAAAGTTCAAAAAAAGGATTTTCTGCCCGTCTAAGATTTAGTAGTTTTATACAAAAGAGATATCCATCACATGACGGATATAATTGTGGTAAGCGATTTGCCCAGACCAACAAAATATGAACAAATCGACAGAATTTTTTGACACTAAACTTGATAAAATAGAACATTATCAAAAGTTTCCTTCAATGCGTCCTTTTATTGGAGAGAATTACGGAAAGTACAATTCACGAAAAATAATGTTGGTTGCTGAAAGCCATTATTTACCACCAAAATCGACTATAAGCCAAAATCCTGAAAATTGGTATAATTCTAAACAAACAGATTTATCAAAAGAAGAAATTGCTTGGATAAACACAAGAGGTATTTTGAGTGGAGATTGGAAGCCTAATGGACATATGATATTCAGAGAGCTGAACACTCGAATGTCTGATTTTATGGATGTTAAGGAATTTAGAGCTATGACTAACGTAGCTTTTATGAATGGATTTCAAAGACCAGCACCAGAAACTGGAGATTCGATAAAAAAATTCTGTAAGCCAATTGATTATAAAATTGGAGCGCAAACTATTAATGCAGTTATTAATATTATCGAACCAGATTTAGTAATTTTTGTATCAAAACTATCTTGGGATGAATTAAGATGGAAAATTCCAAAATCGGAATTAAGAGTAAAATATGATTTTGTATGTCATCCAGGAACAGGCGGTCGATATTGGCATAACAAAAATTATGAACACGGAATGAAAAAATTTAAGTCATTAATAGAAAGTGAAGTGAATACAAACGTTTAACAACATAGAACTGAGGTAATCAAAAGTTCAAAAAAACGATTTTTATAAGCAGGTCTGATTTGAAATCAAATTCGATAAAGGAATATTATGACTGAATTAACACAGTGGATCTTATGGATATTGTCAATAGTAGTAACCATAATTACTTTCATCATCCCTTTAATAAAGGCAAAAAAAGATAATAGGTTTTTAAGATCCAGTTTAAATGTTCTTAAAGAGTCGAATAGAACGCTGTCGGAGAAAGTTTCCGAATTGACTACCAAATCAGAAATGGAGAATTTCTATATCAAGTTAAAGAATGACATTAATCTTGCTTTAGAATCCGAGAAAGAATTCAATGACTTGGATTCTAAACCTAAGAAAAAGAAAAGCTTGGCAGAAGCATTTGGGGTTGACTCCTTACAAGACTCCACAGAACGAGAGATTTGGGAATACTTTACAGATTGGCGCGTAAAAAGAAGAATTGAACTATAGTTTCAAATCTAAAAGTTCAAAAAAAGGATTCCAAAAAAATGTAGCTGTTCTGTAAATTTTCTCAACTTTTTTCTGTGCACCCTAATGCACTTTTGTAACCTAAAATGGTACACAAAAAAAGCCCGAACGCTGCCGGGCTTAAATTCTTTATTCTAATTGTAAATACTCTTTTGCTTTTAATGTTGTTTGATAAAGCAATGTAGGATTTTTTTCTAACAACCATCCTAACCCATTGTACTGTACCGAGTCGATTAGCCGTTCAACATTGTTGGATACAAATTCTTCTATAATATTAGATTGATCCGCTGATAAACCTTCTAATTCAAAAATGTCTGTTTCTTTTTTGCTAAACGGAAGTATCCAACTAAATCTTGTCCTAACATCTCCATCCACATCTTTTGGATATTCATCGTTTGGGTGAAGCTCCTTGATTAAATATCCGACATTCAGATAAAAGCTATTTGTGTATTTTGATTTCTGTAGGCCTATTACGTAAACTAAATTGTTATCCCTTTTATAAAAGAAATTACGTTTTTTCTCAAATCCTTTGTCAGCTAAAAAATTGCCAGCTATTTTTTTAAACTCCCTTTCTTCCATACTATTAATATAAGTCTAAAATTGAAACTGTAGCCTTCTCCATTTTCTACAATTGATTATTCAGAAATTATAACTTAGAGAAAAGTTCTAAAAAGCGATGACCAATGAATTGTTCTATTGTACCTCAAGAAATGTTTGACACAAATCGGGTATGAAGTAGAAACTACCATCAATTTGGGCATAAGTAGGGGCCGTTGCCAACAGCAACAACCAGAGTACTTTGTTTATTCTTTTCATCACTATTCGTTTTAGTGCCCGAAGAGGGCGGTTGATATATTGTGTTGACGAATTTGAAATAAAAAGGAAGGAATGCATAAAATCGGCTAAAAATTCACAGTCGGGAACGTTACAATTTCTAGGATTTTAAATCAATCCCTCAAATCGATGAAAATTGTGTAACACGCATTTAAGATTTTCAGCAAATGAAGTACAATTTTTATTAGGTATTGGTTTGGATACTGTTTTCTGGTTTACAGTCCATGTTTGGACAGGAGAGAAATCAAAAACCCATTGTTAACATAGATCCCGGACATGGAGGTTTTGATACTGGTGCGATTAGCATTAAAGGACTAAAGAAAAAAGACGTGGTTATAAATATTGCCAAGGAAGTTGTTCGGCTTAACCGAGAACTGTTCAGTGATTCATTGGAAATATATCTCTATCCATACTCGGACACGCTTATTTCCTTGGGTGATCCAACCAAACTTGCTAAGGCCCTAAGAGCCGATGTGTTTGTCACCATTCATTGCAATCAAGCTGTTCGGAAAGCAGCTCAAGGTATTGAAGACTTTATAAAGCAGGACGATGCCCTATCTGAATATTTTTGGCTGAGCAATTCACAATTGGTGTTAAATATGCCAGTTTTCAAGTACTCCGGGAAACTACCCAACGCCCAAGTGCCCTTTTGGAATTAGGGTTTTTGTCGAATGGGAGGAGGCAGGACACAATGGAAAGCACAGCAGTTTTGTTGATTATGCGCTGTTACTGATAAAATTTTCGAATTATGATTGAAGTTGCAAAAATCTTAGCCATGATATTTAAAAAGCTATTTCATGATGTCTACTTGACTTTTAAGGAATTTTGTAAAAAATGGAAATGTTAGATTTTAAGGCTACAGCTATTCCGACAAAAATGGTTGGCGCAGTATTTGGATGAAGATGATTTAATAGAGTAATTGTTGGTTTTGGAGAGCAGTCCTAAGAAGTTCCTGCATTGACCATTTTATATCAACTCTTTGGAGAAGAGATTTTCATAAGCTTTCAATAGAAATAGTTGTTATATGATAACTATCGCAGTACCACCTAGACCGTCACCCCATCCTCGACTTCAGCCATCAGTAATTTCTCCGGTGTAATCGGTAAGTCGCGCATACGTTTTCCCGTGGCATTGAATATGGCATTGGCAATGGAGGCCGCTACGGAGGTAATACCTAGTTCGCCAATACCTTTTATGCCCATTTGGTTGGCAATCTTATCCTCTTCGGGGAGGAAGATAACATCAACGTTTGCCATGTCCAAGTTGACCGGAACATGATAATCCGCAAAGGAGCGCGTTATGAAATTTCCGAAATTAGGCTCTACCTTGGTCTGCTCGGCGATGACCATGCCAGCACCCATAGTAAGCCCGCCAATAACTTGACCATAAGCCGTTTTTGGGTTTAATATTTTACCTGCAGAGCCCACATTTACCATCCTTTTAATCTTATACATGGCAGTATCCTTATCGACCCAAACCTCAGTGAAATTAGCACCAAATGAGAAAATGGAATGCTTTTCAAATTCGGAATCTGGTTTTGCCAAGCTTTGCGATTCGTATGAAGTTATTTGATTCATCTTTAACAATTCGGCTATTGAGACGTCTTCATCTTTGGGCACATTCCGATTCTTTTTAAGTCCCGCGATCGCGTTGTCACAGGCAGATTTGGCACCATTGCAATAGGATGCCGCACCCCATGAACCTCCTGAACCTGGAGTTATGGGAAAATCAGAATCGCCCAGTTCTACTACTACCTGTTCCAAAGGAACGTTAAAACAGTCGGATACCGTTTGTGCCAGAATAGTGTAGCTACCCGTGCCGATATCCGTTGCATCCATTTGTAGCGTGGCGGTAACGGTATCATTCGTTAAGTTCAATAATACTTTGGCGTGGGTTTCATTAAAAGGTGCCGCCCGTGCCGCTGCACTGACCCCATATCCAATAAGCCAATTCCCTTTTTTATTCGCCCTTGGTTTCTGTTGACGTTTGTTCCATCCGAATTCATCCGCACCGATAGTCAGGCATTCAACCAGCAATCGGGAGGAGAATGGCTTCTCTTGGCTTAAATCCTCCTGTGTATCATTTTTTATACGAAATTGTACGGGATCTATCTTCAGTTTCCACGCCAATTCATCCATGGCGCATTCCAAAGCAAAACTTCCCGTTGCTTCCCCGGGCGCCCGCATGGAAAAAGGTTGTTGCAAATTAAGAGGAACCAACCGCTCGGAGACGGCAGCATTGGCAACATTATACATCATCTTTGACATGGAACCGCAAGGTTCTTGAAACTCCTGTGTAGTAGAGGTATATGCCAAAGTTTCGTGTAGTAACCCCGTAAGTTCACCTGTCTTCTTAGCGCCGAGCTTAACCACTTGTATATTCGATTGGCGCAAACCTGTGTTGGTGAACATTTGTGAGCGCGTTACCGTAGCCTGAACAGGCCTACCAACCATCTTTGATGCCATCACGGCCATAATTAGGTGCCGTTCAACATTCAGTTTGGAACCGAATCCGCCACCCACATACTTGGCCACAACTCGCACATCTTTTTTTGGAATTTGAAATGTTCCTGAAATTGATATGACTGCATCCTCCACGATTTGCTGACTTGCATATACCAGTACTTTACCATTGTTCCAACTGGAGATAGTGGCATGCAGCTCCATTGGATGTTGGTGCTCGATAGGAGTATTATAGGTCTGTTCTATTATCGCATCCGCCTCGGAAAATCCTTTCTTAAGATTGCCTCGTTTATGATCGGACTCTTCTGAGGGATTGTACGCTTTATCTTTGTTCTGACCTAATATGAATCGCGCCGTAGCATCTTCCTTATATTTGAGTTTGACCAAGGAAGCCGCATATTGTGCTTGCTCGAAAGTTTCCGCCACAACGAATCCTACGTATTCCCCATAGTAATGCACTTTATTGCTTTGTAACACGGGAGCAATGCTGTCCGTTGCCAATACAGGCCGTTCTTTATCAAAAGTCTTTAATTTCTCAGCATTCTTGTAGGTTATGATTTTGAGAACACCTTTTAATTTTTCCGCTTCCGAGGTATCGATACCGATAATTTCTCCCTTGGCAATCGTGCTATTTATGCCTTGGCCATATGCTTTGTTTTCAACTTTAAATTCCGAAGCATACGTTGCTTCTCCTGTTACTTTTAAATGACCTTCGACTCTATCTATGGCGTTTCCGACGCCCGTTGCATTCTTTGTTTTCATACTAATGATTTGACATGTGTCATTGGCAATTACTCTCCTATGTTATTCGCTTGCATAAGCGCTCTAACAATGGCGTTCTTTCCCATTGGAACTTTGTATCTATTACCCTCGAACGGCTTGGCATCTTTCATAGCAAGTTCTGCCGCTTTTCCGAAATTGCTTTCAATTGGTTTTTTACCTAATAGAAACTCTTCCGCTTCGATGAGTTTCCAAGGTTTATGGGCGACGCCACCCATTGCCAATCCAATTTTTGAAATTTTTTCATCCTCGATTTGAAAACCTGCCGCAACTGATACCAAAGCGAAGGCATAACTTGAACGTTCCCTAATTTTAACGTAGGCATAGTGATTCGATAGTTCGGGTTTGGCCAAGTGAATATGTGTAATCAGTTCCCCTGGTTCCAGATTGGAATCTTTTTCTGGCTTATCTCCGGGTAAGCGATGAAAATCTTCCAAATCGATTTTTCTAGAACCTCCATCTACTTTTTGTACCTCTACCGTTGCTCCAATTGCCGCAAGTGCCACACACATGTCCGATGGATGGGTGGCAATACAGTTATCACTATATCCGAAGATTGCGTGTTGATCATTCACCCCGTTTAGCGCACCACAACCAGATTCTGGCTCGCGCTTGTTGCAGGGCATGGATGTTTCAAAAAAATAGGGACACCGTGTTCGTTGCAATAAGTTTCCACCGTTGGTAGCCATATTCCTTATTTGTGCGGTTGCTGCAGAAAGCATTGCCATTGATAAAAGTGGATAATATAACCGAATGTCTTTGTGATTGGCAGTATCTGCATTGCTTCGCATCGCACCTATAGTATAACTACCATCCTTATTTTTGCTGATGCCGTTGTATTGCAAATTTTTGACATAAATCAATTGGTCCGGTTGCTCTACGTGCTCCTTCATTAAATCCACCAAATTGGTACCACCGGACAGATAGTGAGAAGTTGTTGTAAATGCTTTTAGGGCCTCATTCCTGTTCGTTGTTCCTGTATAGGTAAATGGTCTCATATTTTTTCATTTAAAAATGCAGTCGTGGTACCTGCAATAGGGTAGCTGTTATTTTCTTTTAGCACTTTTCATTTGCATTTTGGTCGCAAATTTCCAAGTTGGCATCTCATCATCAGCAGAGTGCACCTCCTTAAATGCTTGTACGATATTATTGTAGGCCCCACAACGGCATATATTGCCAGAAAGGCGTTCTCTTATCTCTTCTTCCGAAAGCTTCAACTCTTTGCTAATATTTCTCACATCCGCTGTCACGTAGCTAGCATCACCGTCTTTGGCCTCTTGTAGCAAGGCCACAGCGGAACAAATCTGACCAGGCGTACAATAGCCACATTGGAATCCATCGTGCTTTACGAAAGCCCCCTGCATGGGATGCATTTTATCTTTTTTCGCCAACCCTTCTATGGTGAGTACATTTGCTCCCTCGCAAGTTGCTGCCAAAGTGAGGCAGGACAACTGTCGCTTACCATTCATGATGACTGTACAGGCACCGCATTGTCCGTGGTCACAGCCTTTTTTGGTGCCATTGAGTTCTAAATGTTCTCGCAAGGCGTCCAACAAACTAGTTCTGGAATCTAGCGTAAGGGAGCGATTTTTAGCATTTATTTTAAGTGACACCTGAATCTGGTTTGTTAAAAAGGAATTCTTCTTAATTTTTTCGTTCATGGCTTGACAATATTTTTGCAGGTAGAGTTGAAATTTTTGCAGGTAGAGTTGAAAGAAGGTTTACAATAACTACTATTAGGAGCATACTTTCCACAGCTAAATTTAAGGGTTTATGTAAGTAGAAGTTGACGTTATTCGTAAAAATCTTAGCCTCATAAGCTTGTGTTTCCTAAAACGTATTGTACCGCTTGGCATAGAGTACTTTATATTTGATTAAAGAAATCTGTCGAAGCAAATTGTTTAAACCTGACTTTCACGAGGTATATCCCTGATATCTGCAATCAATGATGGGAATTTTCAGAATATTTAAAATTTGCAGTTTCAAGTTTTTTTAATCGATAGCGGAGAGACGGTTAATTTTTTCATTTAAAAGATCGGCAAGGATCACTGAATTTGGCACTTTCAAATTATCTTAACTTAGTTCCGCGCATTAAGGATGTATAGATAATATGATTCATACGCAACCGTTATCTGAAAGCTGAAATGGAATAAGAAAAAAATCCATTTTATATTAACGTAGCCAACACCACATAGTCGGGTAAAATCGATTGTTGTCCAAATAAAATTGTCACGTCCGGATCGATTGTTCGTCCTTATATAATATTTAACTGATGAAAAGAGTCCTTTTAATTGCATTGATCGCATCATGTGTTCAACGCAAAAAGAAAAAAACGAATATCGGGAACTAACGGAGTTCGAAGGGCATTACGAATACATCGGGGACACGACCTTGGATCTTGTTGCTTCCGAATTTGATACGACCTCTATGCTATATTGGACAATGCCAAATACCCTCTGAGACAAATCGAGGAAGATAGTTTTGTAAACATCCGCAACCAATCCGTGGTTTTTGGGAGGGGTAAAGATGGCCGAGTGGTCAATTATAGAACGGGAGGTAGAAATTTCAAACTTCTAAGTAGAGAATTCAAGAAAGTCGAAATGTTCCCGCGAAGAGACCTATTTCATAATCCGGAGAGTTACACTTACGTAATGCCGGAACAGAAAAACGATGGCTTGGCGACGGGTGACCTCATTGAGGAAATCAGGGACACGGAACCGATCATTAAAATGGTCAAGGAAACCATAAAGGGCAAATTCCCTGAAGTACATAACATCCTTGTCCTAAAGAACGATAAATTGATTTTTGAAGAATACTTTTATGACTATGATGCCGATACTCCGCACCAATTGAGGTCCTCCAGCAAGCCATTGATCGAGGGAATACTTGGGATAGCGATCGATAAAGGGTTTATCAAGGACGAAAAGGAGAAGCTAATACCGTTTTTTGCCAAAGAATACCAAAATCTTCAAAACATGGATGAAAGAAAGAAATTACGATAGAAGATTTCTTGACCTATCGGCATGGAATGGACTGTGCCAACAACGACCCGGAAAGCAAGGGGAACGAGAAGGCAATGATGGAAAGTGAGGATTGGGTAAAACATACCATCGATCTGCCCATGGTGGCAAAGTCCGGAGATCATTCCTCATATTGCTCGGGCTGTGCACTTACATTGGGGCGTCTGGTGGAAATCGCGACCCATGAAAAAATTGAGGACTTTGCGAGGAAATATTTCTTTGGTCCTATGGGAATAACCGATTATAAATGGACTTTTGAGCCTAACCCTCCAAGCGGTACGACATTTTGCCAAATGTATATCACCCCAAGAGATTTGATAAAGATGGCAAAAATGTACAAGGATGGAGGTAGTTGGAATGGTAAGCAGATCATTCCGAAACATGGATAGACAAAACCTTTGATATGGAACAAGGGGATTATGGCTATTTGTGGGAACACAAGTATTTTGTGGTCGATGGAAAACAGTACAATTCGTATATGGCTTCAGGAAATGGAGGACAGAAAATCATATATGGCCCGAATTGGACATGGTTACCGTATTCAGGGGAGGTAATTACAATTCCTATGAACTATATGGAAAGAGTACGCCCCCCAATGAGATGATACCGGATTATATATTAAAATCGGTTCGATCGAACGATCGGTTAGAATAGGACAGGACGGAACAAAGGCCAAGTTGTAGGAATGGCCCGTGTCCGACCATAAATTAAACCCGAACGGAATGTGTTCCGCCGGTCCCTTTGGACAACATGTTCAATAGAGGTTCTTTATGAATGGGTCTATCCAGTACTCCCCTTACGATCAGATAGTCCTTGACTATCTCATCCATTTTTGGTACACAATAATCGGTTACGATGTAAATCCCATTATTTTTCATGAATTTTTTAATAACTGAGCAGTTCTGACAAGCGGAAGCTTCCAAATACTTATGTTGCACTTAGGAGCATGGTCAATGAAAGGAATAAAGATAATTATTCACTGTTTTACGTTGATCATCGCAAATATTTTTATTGAAATTTGAGAGTATAAGGGTTGCGGAGATGCGACCAAATGTTAAATTTAAAATTAATTTTCAAATGGAAATAGTAAAAGTAATCGAAGTATTAGCGACATCTGAAAAATCCTTTGATGATGCGGCTGCCAATGCGGTCAAAGAAGCTGCGAAAAGTGTAAAGAATATCCAGTCGGTGTATATTAAAGAGATGAATGCCAAAGTTGAGAACGATGCAATAGCCTCTTACGGCGTCAATGCAAAAATATCCTTTGTGGTCGATAGTCAGAAAAGCTAAGATGTCAACGTCCCACTAGAGTCAAGTACATTTCTTTTATTTCAAGGAAGAGCTTGATGCGATCAAAAAGGAACTGAATTCTTCAGTTCCTTTTTTTCTATTTAAAAAGCGATTAAAACCATACATATCAGCGTGCACCGTAGATTTATATGAACCTAATTATATTTTTAGATTCCCTTGGTCAACCGCTGGCTTCCAACGAACAATTTCGATGGTATAGCGTGGCCTTGGTGTTTGACTCATAAAAACTAAATATTTAATAAGAACTTATTGTTAGCGACATGACCATATTTATCGAATTAAATACACTATTTCTAGGAACACGCTTGATGGAACCGGATTGGTCTATTGATACAGCTTTTCTTTTCAGAATAATACTTTCCGTTCTGTCAGGGCTATTAATCGGTATGGAACGGGAATATAAAGGCAAAGACGCCGGACTTAAAACGAATACGTTGGTATCTGCGGGCGCCTGCGCATTTGTAATTCTATCACTTGAATTTACGGGCAAGGATTTTATCGATGTAACAAGGGTGTTAGGTCAGGTAGTAACGGGTATCGGCTTTTTAGGTGCTGGCGTTATCCTTAAAAGGAAAAATACGGTAAAAGGTCTAACTACGGCCGCTACCGTTTGGTGTAGTGCAGCTGCCGGTTGTATAGCGGCATTCTATATGGTTACGAATCTAATCTTTTTTACTGTAGCGGTTGTACTGGTCAATATCGCCTTTGGTCTTCTGGACAACAAGATTTGACCCGTAACGGAACTTACGGGATTTAATTTATGTATTACCTTGATAAAGATTATAAATATTGAAACCGAAAAGAACCAAAATACTGGCTATGGCCAATAAGGTTGGAATCGGGATATTGTTATAATTCAATGGAATTTTAAAGATATCTTTCTCAGATTGCTCTTTATATTTCATTCTATATCTCACCATAGAGATATTGACCATCCCGAAAACTGAAAAGACGAAAATGTTGCTGATCGATGCGACTATTTTTAAATCACCAATAAGCCCAAAAGCAATGGTGGTCAGCGCAATTGCGGCAATAGCGTAATTAGGAGTGTTTTGCCCGAAGCCTTCCAAGGTGGTAAACTTTTTTAACCATTTGATTTCACTGTCGCGGGCGACATCATAGAGAAGTCGCGAGGTACCTAGAATATTGCTCAGTATGGTTTTACTGGTAGCAAATAGTGCCACAACTACTAAAATAATACCACCAATCTGTCCCCATTGAGATTCTATGACCGCAGCGAGTGGTCCCTCTTTTTCACTCAATTCTATGGCACTAAAGGTGCTAAGGCTACTAATGGCAATTGCGACATATATGATGAGTACTATAATTCCGCTCATCAAAACTCCTCTGGGCATATTCTTTTTTGGGTTTTTTGTTTCCTCGGCCATTTTTACTAAATCTTCAAAACCAACATAGCTAAAAAATATGAGTGCGGACCCCGATAAGACTCCCGTTATACCGCTTTCTCCCATCTTAAAAAGTTCTAAGGTGCTCCAGTCCGGTATAGTGAATATGACCACTGTCCCCAATCCTAAAAGTGTGACTATCGTGGCAATAGTATTATAATAAGAGCTTTGCTTTGAACCCAAAATATTGAACATTGACATGAGTATTATAATCCCAATGATGGCGATCCAATGCGGAATTTCAACGAGTCTGTTCAAGTATTCAGCAAAACTAATTGCGATGGCCGCGGGTGCAATAATTCCGGTGAAGGCCATAAAAATGGACATGACCAAGGCTGTTTTTTCCCCTATACCGTGTTTAATGTATTCAAAGCTGCCTCCGGCATCGGGAAAACGACTTACAAATTCTGCATAGGATAAGGCGGTGAGCAATGCTACAATTGCCGCAATGGTAAAACTTAACCAGAGCATATTTCCACTTAATCCTGCTGCCTGACCAATGATTGCATATATTCCGGCACCTACAATCCCCCCAACACCGAACATTAAAATGTCATAAAAATTCAAGGATCTACTAAGTTTATTTTTCGCCATACCCATGTTCTATGTGAGCAAATTACTTGATACAGAATGATTAAGATTGCTGAATTCATCAAGAAATTGAGCTGATTGGTAAATGCCAATTTATGGCACCCGTCTTATTAATGATTGGCCATTTATATAGGTAGAATTGACTGTTGGATATCCTTCTTGAGCGTAATCTTAGGGCCTTATTAGAAGGATAAAAAGGTGTACACTCAGATTTGAAAAAAAACTGCCTATAGATTTAGCAATTCTTGTACATTCTCCATATTCACCTTCTGGTATAATACCAATCGATTAAAACACAACTCAAAAGTGAGATTAGTCTATCAATAATATCCTACGGATACGTCCAATACATATTGATAAGAATCCAGTCCCGTACAACAGCCATAAAACTGATAATCAATGCTGGCTAGAATGGTAACTTCTAGCCGATGGTTGTTTAGTTGTATCAGTGATAGAGCAAAGAAAACCTGTAATCCAAACAATTTTTACATTCAGATTTTATTTACTTGCCTTTAGTCATTTGGCAGCTAAGAAATGGCAGCCAAATTTAATCTATTAATAATATAAATTTTATACCATGAAAAATTTTAGAGATATGTGCATCCTATCTTTTACGCTGTTTTTAACCGTCACAACGAATGCTCAAGAAAAGGTAGACCAAGAAGTCATGGCAGATGCCGAAAAAGCTAAGGTGATACTGCAAACCGATAATGATAAACTAGATGGTTACTTTGAAAATTCAACAGGATATGCAATTTTTCCCAATGTTGGAGAAGGTGGCTTGATTATCGGCGGAGCGTCCGGCAATGGGGTAGTATATGAGAACGGTGAAGTGGTTGGAATGGCCGACCTAAAGAAAGTCGATGTAGGACTTCAAGCGGGAGGACAAGCGATTACCCAAGTAATCTTTTTTGAGACCGAGGAGGCTTTGAACGAGTTTAAGCAAGGTGAGCTGGAGCTCTCCGCTGAAGCAAAAGCTGTAGCACTTCACGAAGGGGCTTCGATAGATGCCAATTATGATGACGGCGTAATTGTTTTTGCAAAACCTAAGAAAGGGTTGATGGCGGATGTTTCCGTAGGAGGACAGAAATTCGATTATACATCCATTGATAATCTTTAATCCACAATCCATTTCATAAAATGATTTTTGAACGGACATCTTTTTGGAGGGTTTTTCTCTTTAGAGGGCATACGATCTTTTTATATAGAGATCTTATTTTGAAAAAAGAAAGCAAGAATTAATCGATAAATTAAATTTTTACGTGGCCAACAACCAGATAGATGGAAATGAGATAAAGAATTATGACATCATGCTAAAAATTCTTGATGAACTTTCGTTTTCGAATAGATTACGAAGGAAAGGTTCAATATCTTATACAGTTGTTGATAGCTTAAGCATAGACCGGGATTTAGGATCAGAACTAATTGTATTTGATAATAGTATTTACTGATTTTTAAGACATTGTAGCTTTATTCGATGTCTTACATTTATTACATCTGCCTTCCTAATTTTGAGAAAGTTCAAAAAACGATTCTCAAGAATACAAACCGAACAAGTAGCGAACAAGTAACCGAACAAGTCAGCGACTAAGTAACCAACCAAGGAAGTAGTCACGTAAAAATCCTAATGAGGAACAATATTATTAATGATTAAATGCTTAGAGAATGTGATTTTAATATCCTTAAAAGGGTCATTAATCGCAATGCATTGTTAATTTGTTCTTTTTTTGATTCTTACCTTTAGCCTAAAACAGGATGAATAGGGGGGAGATTATTTTATACGATGATAAACCAAGCATAGAAATTCGGTTGGATAATGACACCATTTGGTTAAATCAAAAACAAATGGCGGAGTTGTTTGATAAAGATACCGATACCATTGGCCTACATTTGAAAAATATCTTTACCACCAAGGAATTGGATAAAAAAGCAACTACCGAGAAATACTCGGTAGTTCAGAAAGAAGGTAATAGACATGTAAAACGTAAAGTTTTATTCTACAATTTAGACGCAATAATTTCAGTTGGCTACCGAGTAAATTCGAAACAGGGAACCCAATTTAGAATATGGGCTACCCGTACGCTAAAAGAATATCTAGTCAAGGGTTATGTTGTCAATGAAAACAGGTTAGCCCAAAAGGAAGAGGAAATACAAATACTTAGAAACGGTATTTCGATATTGGGCAGGGCAATGGAAGAAAAGTCAAACCATGAAAGTAATGAATGGCTGAAACTGTTTTCCCAGGGTTTGGAACTATTGGATGACTACGATCACGAGAGCTTGGACAAGAAAGGCCTAACTAAAAAAGAAGCCATATTTCCTAGCATAGAGGAATACCAAGTACTTATACAACAGATGTCAACTAAATTTGATTCTGAAGTTTTTGGAAAGGAAAAGGACAAAAACTTTCAGAGCTCCATCGCACAGATTACAAAAGGTTTCGGAATTGAGGATTTTTATCCAACCATAGAAGAAAAAGCTGCCACTTTGCTATACCTGATTACTAAAAACCATTCCTTTGTTGATGGTAATAAGCGAATAGCAGCGGCATGTTTTCTTAAATTCCTAAGCGCTAACAGTATGCTTGTTTCTCAAAATGGCAAAGTAATTATCAGTAATGATAACCTTGGCAAGTTTAACTCTATTCATTGCTTCCAGTAAGCCCGAAGAAATGGAAACGGTAAAACGTTTGGTGATAAGTGTTTTAAATAGGGGTAATTAAATTAAAGTTCAATAAAACGATGGCAACGTCACTATGCCCCATTCCTGCTGTAGCCCTCCCTAAAAATGTAGCCTTCCCCATTTTCTACAATTGATTATTTAGAAATCGTAACTTAGTGGAAAGTTCAAAAAATGGATTATCAATACCATTTTATTTTCTGCTTTTGTGAAATCATTAAAAGATGATAAAATCGATTTGGATAAAAAAAAGTAAACCGTTATTAACCATATCCCTCTGGAGAAAATGGAGCGAAGAATGAAATATTTCCATCTAATTTGGAATCTATTAAAAAATATGGAGAAGATTACCAGCCTATTTTAGGAATATTGTATTTAGAAAAGCTTCGCTCATTTACTTTAAGTAAGCAAGTTGCCGAATAAAAAAATTCAATTCACCACTATTTTTATCGCCAAAACAGATTATGGTCTACAACCCAAACTTAAGAACATTAATCAATATATCTCTCAATAAACTTAATTAGGGTGATTTAAATGAGAAATGGAATCTACCACCCCTTTCGAAATACTTAGATACATCATAGAATTTTTTTAGAGTTGAGGCTGAGATTTCTATTTTTGCCATCCTGTATGAAGAATGTATTTAATAGAAGTTATCGGATAGGAAGGTACATTGTATACCGAGAAACTTTGTTAGAGCCTAAGGAACTTTTTTGGTCATTTGTGGGATCTTTTTGCGGAATTGGGCTCATCGGTTTTGTCCAATCGCAATATTTGTCCCATGGCGATAATGTTTTACTGATCGGTTCCTTTGGGGCCACTGGTGTGCTGATTTACGGAGCTATACATAGCCCGTTGGCCCAACCCAGAAATTTGATGGGAGGACATATTTTCAGTGCAATTGTCGGTGTAAGTGTAGCTCTTCTTTTAGGTGACATTTTATGGTTGGCGGCAGCTTTGTCCGTGGCCATATCCATCTTGGTCATGCAAATTTCAAAAACCCTACACCCACCTGGGGGTGCGACTGCATTAATTGCAGTCATCGGTTCAGAAAAAATAACTTCTCTGGGTTATTGGTACGTTCTTTTTCCGGTATTGAGTGGGGTATCCATAATGTTTGTTGTTGCATTGTTTTTTAATAATTTAACCCCGAACAGAACCTATCCCTCTAAAGGAAGGTTTCTTAAAACATTACATTGGGCCATTAGACCGGCCAAAACGAAACTTCAACGCATAAAAGGAAATTCCTCGGGTGAAAAAATATAATTAACTAGAGTAAAACAACTATACCCTGTTCCCGGTGATTTCCTAACTAACTACATCCAATGGTATGTTCAGAGAGTAATTCTTACCCTTTGGGCAATAACTACCCATCTCCAAATTTAAACGCAAACTATATTTCACTGAAAATTAGAAAATTAGGAAAATATACTCCTATATATGATAAATGGCCTTGAAATTGTACAAAGTCATTCTTTAATTGGTAAGTCCAGGTTACAATACCGTCCGTGGGCAAATTATTTCTTTTCTTCCAACTAAATTCTATGTTGAAAAAAATTCTTTCACCTTTTCAAAACTTTATTAAAATTGAAAGTTTAGGTGGACTTTTATTAATATTAGCTACCCTTATCGCTCTTTTTTGGGCAAATTCTCCTTTCTCCGCAAGCTATTTTAATTTATGGAAGTTTCGCTTGGGCATTATCACTGAAACATATGAATTTTCCAAGCCACTTTTTTTATGGATCAATGATGGACTCATGGCCATTTTCTTTTTTTTGATAGGCTTGGAAATTAAAAGAGAAGTACTGATCGGGGAACTAAATTCGGTAAGAAAAGTTGCTTTTCCTTTGTTCGGGGCTATTGGAGGTATGTTAGTACCGATTTGTGTTTTTTTGGCCTTCAACCAAAATTCAGAAACTGAGTTGGCCTGGGGTATCCCAATGGCGACCGATATTGCGTTCTCTTTGGCAATCTTGAACATGCTTGGAAATAAGGTTCCGATGAACCTGAAAATATTCTTGACCGCTTTTGCCATTGTGGACGATCTTGGGGCTGTCATGGTGATTGCGTTGTTTTATACTGGGACTATCCAAATTTCTATGTTATTGACCGCCTTTTTGATTTTAGGACTTTTGTACTTCTTGGCCTATAAAGGTTATTACTCCAAATTTCTGTTGACTTTCTCGGGGATAGTAGTTTGGTTTTTATTTTTAAAGGCCGGTGTTCATCCAACGCTGGCAGGAATTTTGATGGCATTCTGTGTTCCAGTGCGCCAAACAATAAAGACTCCCGCATTTATGGGCCACTTTGAAGAAATTTACAGAGATATACAAGATGCTAGGGTGTTGTCAAAACCTGTCCTATCAAGTGGGCAATTAAATCAATTGGGCAGAATGGAACATTTTATGGTCAAGTTTCGGTCTCCCCTTCAAAGTTTGGAACATAACCTACACGGATGGGTAGCCTACTTTATAGTACCTATATTTGCGTTGGCCAACGCAGGTATAAGCCTTAAAGATTTGGGGGAAATAGACTATGTTCTTGCTATCAATATAACCCTTGCACTTTTGTTGGGAAAGGGATTTGGGGTTAGCCTTGTAGTATACATTGCAGAAAAGTTAAAATGGCTTGTTGTGCCAGGGGATATTGGTCAACGCCAAATTTTTGGTGTCTCCTTTTTGGCAGGTATTGGTTTTACCATGGCTTTTTTTATAGCCAATCTGGCTTTTGAATCATCCCTTTATCTTAATTCGGCTAAAATAGGAATTTTATTAGGTTCAGGACTTTCCGCAATGGTAGGTTATTGCATATTGGCAACAACTAAAAATAGGAAAGCTGAAGCTTAAGGTCTTGGCCGTTGATTCCGAGAGGATTTTATTTTGTATTTCCAGAAACATTCACTTAACTCTGATCTGTATTGTATAGCGGGCAATACGAATTTCAAAAACATAAGCAATGAACCCAACCGAAGAAGCTTTAAATGAAAGAATAAAGGAACTGACTTGTCTATATGAGGTTTCTTCCATAATAGTCAATGCCTCAGAGGAACAAATGCTCGAAGTACTTCAGGCCATTGCTAAATGTGTGAAAAATGGCTTTCGTTATCCATCACAAACAGAGATTTTGATAAGAACTTCGAAGATGGAGGTCTTTACGGGCATATTAAAGATGGGTGAAACTATCAGTTCCAATATCAAAGTGTTCAATCGTATCGAAGGGAAATTGCAAGCTCGCCTACAGAATCCAGATAAGGAGTTCTTGAAGGAAGAACAACCATTATTGGATAACATTGCCTTAAAAGTTGGTAATCTCTTGGAAAAGTTGGAAATTCAAAAAAGTGAACGATCCTTGATGAGGCAAATGGAGAGGGCGGACCGATTGACAATATTAGGAGAAATAACAGCGGGGATTGCCCACGAGATGAATACACCTCTGGCTAACATTCTTGGCTTTGCAGAGCTGCTGAAGTCCGATTTGGAAAACTTGAATTTGGATACTGGCGACATTGATAAGATAATTCAAAATTCGATTTTTACTAGGGAGGTCGTTAAAAAGCTAATGTTCTTTGCTTGTGAAATGCCACATGAAAAAAAGCAAGTTGATATCATACCACATATCAAGGGGGCCATTGATCTATTGGATGCGACCTTTAGAAAAGAAGAAATAAAATGCCTTTTCACGACCAAAAAAAATGAAATCTTTGTGAAAGTCGATATTATACAGTTGACTCAAATCATTTTTAATTTAATTATGAACGCCATATATTTTTCGCCAAAAAATGGATTGGTCACGATAGAGGTCAACGAAGATAAGGAGTCTATTTTAATAAGTGTAAGCGATGAAGGATCTGGAATTAATAAAGATGCCCATGAAAAAATTTTTGAACCTTTCTTTACGACTAAACCCACGGGCGAGGGTTCCGGGTTGGGACTAAGTGTGGTCCATGGAATTGTATCTGCACATCGAGGTCATATTGAAGCAATAAACAACAAAGGCAAAGGCGCTTGTTTTAAGGTTCAAATTCCAAAGTAATATGAAATTGAGAAAAGAGAACATTCTTATAGTGGATGACGACCTGCATATACTTGAAATGCTTCAAAGACATTTGTCATCTTGGAATTTTCATACATACAGGGCCATTACGGTCAAGGAGGCCGTATCCATTCTGAGGGATTCACGAATAGATTTGCTTATTACCGACCTTAAGATGCCCAAAATAGACGGTTATGAACTAATTAAATTTGTTTCAGAACATTATCCCGGTGTCCCCAGATTGATAATTACGGGATATCCCTCCGTGCAAGGCTCTTTGAAGGCCATTAAATCGGGAGCTGTTGGCTACCTTACAAAACCATTTACTAAGGAAGAGTTAAAAACTTCAGTTGAGAAATCGTTGTTAAGCAATAATGAGGCATTAACCAAGAAGGATAGGAGACAAATTCCGTCCAAGTCGAATGCCGGAGATTTTAAAGATTTAGTAGGGAAATCAAATGCTCTTGGAAGGATTTTTCAAATTATTGAAAGGGTTAAGGACAACAAAGCCACTATACTGATTACCGGGGAGAGCGGAACGGGAAAGGAGCTTATAGCCAGAAGCATTCATTATTCAGGAAAATATAAACAACAAGCATTTGTGCCGGTAAATTGCGGGGGTATTCCGGAAAGTCTTTTGGAGGCGGAGCTGTTCGGTTATGTTAAGGGAGCTTTTACGGGTGCGGATGGTGCACGGGACGGTTTTTTTCAGGCCGCGGACGGTGGGACTCTTTTTTTGGATGAGATAGCTAATTCCTCGTTAGCTGTACAGACGAGATTGCTCAGAGCACTTCAAGAAAAGGAGGTAACTAAGGTGGGTTCAAGAAAATCGGAGAAAATAGATTTGAGAATTATTGCGGCAACTAATGGCAACCTTAAAGAAATGGTTCAGAAGGGTTCCTTTAGGGAAGATTTATACTATCGTCTTACCGTTGTAGACATAGAACTTCCTCCGCTTAGGGAACGAAAAATAGATATTCCTCGTTTAGTTGAAAAATTCCTGTTCAAATATGGTGTCGAGTATAAGGACCGTCTGATAGGGATATCCCCTGAGGCACTTGAAATAATGAAAAGATATAATTGGCCAGGAAATATCCGAGAGCTGGAAAACATTGTCCAAAGAGCTGTGATAATGTGTGATGGCCGTGTAGAAACTGAGAATTTGCCAGATGCTTTAAAATATACAATCGATTTTCCGGACGAAGATTTTTTGCCACTTCGTGAACAGGAGACAAGGTATTTACGAAAGGTTTTGGCGCATTATGGCAATAATAAAACAAAGGCGGCGGAAATATTAGGCATTACTCGTAAGACGCTAAGGGAAAAACTGAAACAATGAAAAACTAACATTTTATATATTCTTCAAAAATTGTATTCAGGTTATTTGGGAAGGTTCTGTCTATCCGTCAAACTACAATCACGTCCCAATAGGCAAGTTTTTTTTACCCAGGCGGGTAAATAGTTACCAGGCTATAAATCGTTCAATTTTCCAATACTCATGTCTACACCTTATTCCCATTGGCCTTAGGGAACATGGCATCAATATCTGCTTTCACATGGTATACTAGTTGCATCATGTTGTTTATAAAGTTGTAAAAGCATGAAAGGCGAGTTTTTTAGTATATGTCCCTATTGTAAATTTTTCTCCCATTGCGTCCTGACTGCAAAAAAGGATAGGGTTTGGGAATGTAGTGAATACCATGATCAAAAATTGGATCCATTTCCGGCAGAACCAGTTTCGCAAGATTTTAAACCGTTTCCAATTAACATTTAATTCAGTATGTCCGAGGTCAAGAAAATTATTCGAAGGGGTTTAAATGGTAAGGTGCAGCAGGGCATGATGCGGAATGTAATGAAGCAATTCAACGAAGCTGCCGATTTTCTGGGTATAAACAGTAACGTAAGAAAAATATTGTCGCATTCGAACAATGAGCTAGTTGTAAGATTTCCTGTAAGGATGGATAATGGGGAAGTTGAAGTTTTTACGGGATATAGGGTACAGCATAATAATTCATTAGGCCCTTATAAAGGTGGGCTTCGGTATCATAAGACTGTTGACTTGGATGCTGCTAGGGCACTTGCGATGTGGATGACATGGAAAACCTCTTTGGCGGGTCTTCCTTACGGTGGTGCCAAGGGAGGTATACAAATAGACCCCTCGGCTTATTCACCCGCTGAATTGGAGCGCATAACCAGAAGATTTACGTACGCTTTAGCCGACAATATAGGTCCGGACCATGATATACCTGCCCCGGATATGAATACAAACGACCAAACAATGGCATGGATGGCGGATACCTATATGAGTATGCGTCCTCCTGCCGAGCGTTCGGCAAACCAACACGTTGTTACAGGTAAACCTTCAGCTAGTGGAGGGTTGGAGGGAAGGGACCGTGCCACCGGGTACGGTGTGTTCTTGACAATAAAACTTTTGCTTGAAAAAAAAGGGCAAGACCTGAAGGACAAAAGATTTATAGTTCAAGGCTTTGGTAATGTGGGTTATTGGGCTGCTGTTTTTCTTGAGAGGATGGGGGCAAGAATGGTGGCGGTCCAAGATGCCTCTAAAACCTTATATGATGATAGTGGAATTTCAGTGGAAGAACTTCACGAGTTTTGTTTAAAGAACAAATCTGTTATCAATGGTTTTAGTGGAGGATCAACTTTAAAAGACAAAGATTTTTTTTCTGTTGAATGTGACATATGTATACCGGCCGCACTAGGCAACCAAATCACTAAGGAAAACGCATTTGAAATCAAGGCAAGCCTTATCGCCGAGGGAGCCAACGGACCAACAGAAGATGCAGCAGAAAAATTATTGATTTCAAGAGGGACTCAAATTATTCCCGATATTCTTTGTAATTCAGGAGGTGTTATCGCCAGTTATTACGAATGGCTCCAGAATAGAAATGGTGAACTTTGGAATATGGAAGAAGTGATGGAAAAATTGGAAAGGAAGATAAGCGCTTCCTTTGAGAAGGTCTACGATTTATCAACATCTGAGGGTATTTCACTAAGAATGGCTGCTTATGGAATAGCCTTGAATAGAATTGAAAATGCTTATGTGCAACGGGGAATATTCCCATAGAAAAAGGAAGATGAACAGTAACAATCTAATAGTTGAAAAAAGGGAATATGTGTTTCTTAAAAGGTTGTTGAACCTATCTGGATACTCAAATGACAATTCCGTAAAAAAATCCTTGGAAAAATTATCCTCGGAACTACAATTGGCCCTTATAGTGGACGAATTGGATATGCCTAGGGGAGTCATTAGGTTCAATAGTCTCGTAACGATCGAATCTTCTGATGGCTGGCAGCGAAAAATTCAATTGGTCATACCTTCGGAAAGAAATTTCGAACTCGGTAAGATTTCGGTTCTTACCCCGATCGGTGCTGCACTATTCGGCTATCCGGAAGGTAGTACCGTAGAATGGGAGTTTCCAGGGGGCACCAAAAAAATTTTCATTAGTGAAGTGAAGAAACAACCGCTTCCGAAGGTTCTAGACCTTCCTTTGTAACAAAAGTAAAATATGAGAGGTGAAGGTTTAGACTTATATCAGTATGAGAGCGATACAGAATTGATTCATAAAATCAACTCAATGGAATTGAAAGCTTGGATTGCCAATCTACATTTTATTCGTAAAGAGCTCTCGAAAATTATTGAAATCTGTGTGCAACAATTTAAAGAAAAGTCAAGCTTTATTGAGGTAGGCAAAAAATTTGAGAAAAAGGAGGTAGAGAACGAAAATATACTGAAAGCTTTAAATGGGTACAGTAATAACAGGTCAATAATATCCGAGTGTGATAATCTTCATTGCGACATGGCTTTCATTAGGGAGCATGAAATGTACCGAAAAAGTTATGTATACCATTTGGAGAAATATTGGAATTTAAAGGAAGATTTCTACAACCGCCTTAAGGACAGTTTGGTTGGTTGAACTAGGATTTTATAGATAGATGAATCCAACTCAAAAAGAATATTGGTTCGCCGAACTTTGCTTGGAAAGAGATTATTACGATGTAAAATGGTGGACTGTCCAATTAGAACAAATAAATCGGGAACTGGATAGTTTAATGGAAATAGAAACAACGTTGTTGAATAGATCAGAAATTTCAATGTCTCTTTTAGGTCTTAGAAGAAAGAACACCCTTGTGCTTAGAAAGTTATATCAATTTGAGATAGATCTTAAAAAGGAAAAGGAGTATGGGAAAAAGCTTTATGACGTGGGTATACTTCGGGCTTATCAGAACAGTAGGAAACTCTTTCAGGAAATCTTGGCTGAATAGAAGACGGCAATGACACTGATCTTCGACGAACTAAAAAAGTATAGAAAACTCAAATAAAAGGTATTATGGAAAAACGAATTTTGGTGCCAACTTATTCGAACATGGAAATAGAGTTTGTTTTAGGATACCTTTCTAATCTGTTCGAAAACCAATATTGCAAGTTCTATATACTCGACACATTTAGTTACCGAATGAGTGGGCTTGAAACCTTGCGCTTTTTGCAGGAGGACGATAGTTTTTTCGAAAAGCCTAGAAAGACTTCAGAGGATAAGCTAAGAAGCGTGATTCTGGAGCACAGGTTAGAGCATTCCAATGTAAAACATACCTTTCATCCAATCACCGAATGTTCTAATATTCTCGGTGCGGTCCAAAGAAATGTTATGGAATTTGAAATGGATTTGATTGTTTTATTCATGAATAGCGCAAACAGAGCTTATGACCACCAAATCTCATCGATTCTTAATAAAATTAGAAGGTGCCCGATTATGGTAATTCCTGAGACTATGAGTCTTAGTAGAAGAAACAAATTCGTCTTTGTTTCGGATTTCATGAATCCTGTTCCCCAAGAGGAATTGGATTATATGCTTTTTCTATTTGGCTACATGAAGCTTGAATTTAAAATTTTACAAATTGGTCAACCTTGCCAAATCAGTCTGCACCAAGAAATCAATCATAAAACACTTCATTCAAAATTAAGCACGATTTCTCAATCAATGGTGTCAATCAGAAATATAAATTCTTTAGATAAAATTAAGGAATATGGCTCAGGTCATACGAAGAGCATACTTTGTTTTTTGGATGAAAAACCAAGTGTATTACGAAGGCTTGGAGTAACCAAATCTTTTGTCAATAGGTTGGGACCTATCGATAGAATCCCTATTGTAACTTTTCATGTATGAAAAAATATTATGAAGAAAAAGAAATTTGAAATTGCTTTATTGCTAATTGGCATTTTGTGTATAGTTATTCTATGTTGGCTATTTCCAGCTCCTGTATTCGAAAACTAACCCTTATCTAAGTCTATTTGAAATTAAAACGGCTAATGGTGAAAGTTAGTATAATAAACGTTTAAGAGAACGGATTACTTGGAATTGAAGACTGACCATTAATTTTAGCGTTAATTGGTTTGTGGAGAAAGGTCTTGTTTATTCAAGGCCTTTTTAATTTATAGGTTTTGATAATAGAATGGAATTTAGCCTTCCTTGTTTTCTAAAATTGATTATTCATAAATCGTAACTTAGGGGAAAATTCATAAAAAGGATTCAATTAATATCCATATTTGCTAAATATGGACAAATAGTGTAATTTTGTAGGAAGTAATGTTTATGTTATGAATATCAGTTTCACAAAAAAACAGGAAGAATACATTGCCAAGCAAGTCGCTACCGGTGAATACCAGAACAATAGTGAGGTTATCCGTGATGCAATACGTTTACATAGTATTTATAGGGACAAGGTTATTGATGATCTTAGAAGGGAAATTGAGAAAGGTTGGGATGGCCCGGAAAGCTCCCGGACAATGGATGAAATCATCGCTTCAAAAAAGAATGGGTGAAAGTTGGCTATGTTCTTTCGCAAGAAGCGGATAGTGACATTGAGAATATATTCGAATATGGTGAATATCGCTTTGGGACTGCTCGGGCAATCGAATACCTGATTGGTCTGAAGGACCATTTTTTGGCAATTGGCAACAATCCGGATATCGGAAAGAGTAGAAATGAAATTAAGGAAGGCCTTTTCAGTTTTCCATACATTTCTCATGTAATTTTCTATCGTAAATTTAAAGGATATGTCCGGATAGTAAGAGTCCTGTATGGTGGCAGAGATTTGGTAAAGTTTCTAAGTTAAATAAAGGATTAACAGAATGTCGAAGTGTGGCAATTGAAAAGTTCAAAATTGAGCTATTTCTTAGTTCGCGTATAATAATAACCTGGTCCGTCACAGAGTAAGTATCCGCCATTGTACATTTCTGATTCGCTTAGAATACTCAAGTGTTCCACCAAGGAATTTCCACAGGATTGGATAAGGTAAGTGTCATCGGAATAGTACAACTTAAGATAATCATTTCCACCCGAATTTACCGAGTCATATTTACCGAAAGCAGTGGAAGTGCTATCTGGATATACTCTTCGCTTGATAAAGGTACTATCGGGGAAAAATTCGATAGACTCTCGAAAACCTAATTCTTCTTTATCCAATATTTCCCCGGACATCCCAGAATTCAAGGAAGTGAGCTCATAATACATTGCCAATCCAAAATGGGCCGATTCGCTGGAACTTGAACAAGAGGACCAAACAGTTGCAATGACTAGCAATATTAGTATTCCTCTCATTATTGTTTTTCCATTAGATGTACAAATTAGAAGAGGGTTGCTTTAGAATATTAGTAAATAGCTGCACTTTAATAGGTGCCTACCTATAGATGCAAAGTTCAAATATAATGATGTTCAAAAGCTCATTACGCGGTACAAATTACTATCTACTATTACATCGACATCCTCAAGAACAAGTAAATTCCAAACTCTTATGATACTATTTGGAAAACTCATCACAAGCTAATGCACATTCCCTACAGGCTTTAGCACATTCTTTGCAATGTTGGTGGTCGTGGCGCGAACATTCATCGGCACACGCTTCGCAAATTGTCTTACAATAATCAACAAGACCCTGAACGTCCGTATAAGAGGTAGCTAGAATTTGTGCAAGTGAACTACAAACTTCGGCACATACTCTATCGATTCTAATACAATTGTTCATCATAGCGATGTTTTCCTCATCTAGACAAGCGTCCGCACAATAATTGCAATGGTTAATGCAATTTCCCAATGCATGAATTAATTTTACATTTCTCATACTACTATTTTTGTATTAAGTGCGCTGAAGTTATAAAATTGAACTTGGTGCGTATGTCGTCAAAAACAATAATATTGAACCTATAGCAAAGTAATTTACATCAAGGAAGTACGTGAGGTTAATTTTTGGAGAATAGCCTTAGAAGATTTTAAAGAAATGATTCTTAAAGAGAACGAAATATCAAATTAGGATTACCATTTCCCGGTTACTCATTTTAAGCTAAGAGTACATCATGTTATCATAGCAAAACGAATATGGAATGGATTGTTACAATCCTATTCTCAAATGTTTTAAAATAAAGCCCTGTTTTAAATCCATCTCGTAAGGCCAAGTCCGCGATTTGCTATCGTCAGTATCTTTCCTCATCGGACCAAGGACAATTGTTCAATGTTCCGATTTATTCTATAAGTTTAATTACTAAAGAAACGCCCTTTAAATAACCATTGTCAAAATTCAAATTAGTTTAAGACGCAGGATAATCTTAATGTGGATATGTACTCCAAAATCCTTCAAAACTTGCTAGTAAAATTATAGGAAGAGAAATAGGTGGATGTGCTATTGGGTTTTTTTAGGAAATGCGCCAAAATTTAACTGAAGTGTTTAAGTGAGAAAAAGCCAAAAATTGTTCCGGATAGAATATGGAAAGTTATTGCCGTATATAAGTACCGAGGCAAAGTCTCCTCACGGCTTCAACTAATAATGAGCGGTTGACCTAAGTTTCGATACTAGTCATGGTTTATGGGGATTGGGATGGAAGGAATTGCCAAGCATCCAATATTGGATGCCTGGCAAACCGATTATTATTCTAATATTTCAGGTTATCCAAAAAATCGTTGACTCTTTCTTTGCTCTCGCCCGTCCTTTTTTGGATACGACCTATCAATTCGTCCTCCTTACCTTCTTGGTAGTCCAGGTCGTCATCGGTGAGCTCCCCCCATTCCTGCTTAATTTTTCCTTTCGCAATGTTCCAATTGCCCTTAACCTTATCTTTCCATGGTGCTGACATAACATTTTTATTTAGTAGTTTAAATATGGTAAATCTATTAGCTTAAAATAAGACAGATTGACTCGAACGCTAAGGAATTTGACTTGGTAAACCATAGCTCCTAAGGTCGTTGATAGCTCGGAGGTGCGACCTAAAATAGTGACCGATGCCGTGGGTTAGAACATACTCTAGGAAAACCGTATCTGACAGTCATAAATTCAAGGCAAAGGGCAAAAGCAAAATTCTATAATTCCAACTGGTGCGATATAGGGTGGGGAACTACATTAATATTGTCCACATTGCTTTAGGATCTAAAATAGAATAAATTGATTAGTTAAATTCTTTGCATGCCTATTTCAATTAGGATGCTACCAGCTCCGAAATGACCTTTAAGAACCTATCATTATATATAAAGCCATTTAGATAACATAAGGGTAGGAGTAGTTTTAAAATCAACTTTGAATTTGAAGCAATTGTAAATATACATGCGTTGCAAAGGCTTTTATATAAAAAGTTGTTTATATAAAAGCCTTTGTAGAATTACTTTACAACATTATATTAGAGTTAAAGCCATTGACGGAAACTTTGTTAAATAGGTTAGATTTAAATTTTCCGTCAATAAGCTTATATGAGCGTAGTGTAATTATATTTTGCTATTGACCATCCAATTAATTCCAAATTGGTCTGTACACCGACCAAAATATCCCCATTCCCGTTCCATAAAGTTGTGATGGATCTGACCACCTTTAGATAATTCTGAAAAAACCTCCTTCGCTTTTTCGCTATTCTCAACATCTATCGCCATGTGAATTTGATTGCCATGGGTAATAGGTGTATCAGGAGCTGCATCGTAAGCCATGATATGAATATTCTTCCCACTTAACTCTGCATGTTGCAATTTTTGTCGGTATGAAGCGGGTACATCCATTTTTTTATCTTCATAGGTCTCACGATTCTTGACTTCTGCACCAAATAGATTGGCATAATAATTTAATGCCTGCTGACAATTACCATTAAAAGCTAAATATGCTTGTATTTTCATCTTATAATATAATTTAGATTTTAAATTTTGGACAAAATAAATAGTCTCGCAAGAAGTCCCTTGTTTGAAAACATAGTTTATTAATGCGATTAAAAAAATGAACACCATAAAGATAGGACAGTGGCAACCCTATATTTATTATACGCCATTTATAATGCCCTCTATTTTTAATCGAAGTCATTTAGGATAGTATTGATGATGTACCTATTTCTTATTTTTTAAAAAATTCATTGACATCTAACCAATGAACAAATGCATCAAACCACCGGTTACTAGTGCGATTTGGGTTTCCGAGTCCGAAACCGTGTCCGCCATTTTGGTATAGGTGAAATTCAACGGGAATACCAGCCTTGAACCAAGAATCGATTACACCAAATTGTCCCTTGAAAAGAAAGTCGTCAGAAGCTATGACATTGAACATTGGAGGAGCGTTCTTAGGTACTTCGACAGCTCCCATACCACCGTATATAGGTCCGATGAAAGCCAATTTCATAATTTTCGAGTTCAAGGTTGAATGTATGGTAAGCCCTGCTCCGGCAGAAAAGCCGATCATTCCAATTCGGTTAGTGTCGACACCCCATTCTTTGGCGCGCTTGAGAATCATTTTATAAGCAGCTTCGGCATCTTCAAGTTGATTTGATAGGTCTCTTTGAGGGGTAACTGGCCTATTAGTCTCAGATTCAGTATTGCTCGATTCTGAAGGTGCTGTTCTAGGCCTATTCATCCAAGCAGTAAATTCATCTAGTGATTGAGGGGTCGGGTGCAATCTATATTTTAGAACAAAGGCAGCAATACCCTGTTTGGCCAAAGCCTCGGCTACCTCCCAACCTTCGTTGCCCAACGACAGCCATCTAAAACCACCTCCCGGTGCTACAATGACGGCAGTACCGTTCGCTTTTTCAGGCTCAGGTAGAAAAGGCGTGAGTGTTGCTGTAGTAATATTTCTGGCCATGGGGTCTCCCCATTGGCGAAACCAAGACTCCGATGCTGGTTGGTCGTCGACACCACCAGTACCCAGTAAAATTGCATTTGGTTCATCGGGAGCATCAAGTGGGTAAATCGTACCGTCTTGAGATGCTGAATTTTGAGCATTGCATACTAACGCAATGAATAAGATAACTTTAGTGAAATTGTTTAGAGTTGAGTTCATTTGTTAATAGTTTATGTGATGATAACCAAATATAGTGTAATTATTACATTTAATAGGATAAAACTAATTTCATCTAATATTTAACTGCTTAAAAACTAGACTGTAAAAGGGATAGTGAGAATATTTTAGGAAACTCAACATCACGGGCATATCGATGAAATATTGAGCAAAAAGAGGCAGTTTTCATTCTTGTTCTGTTTGTAAGGAATACGGAAGTTAACAGGTCAAAGGTGTCTATTCCTTATCGTACGGAAGTATTACTGGAACCTTGGTCGACAACCGAATCCTATTCGCCATCACCCTCAAAACCTTATCCGTAGGTATCCTGTCCCATAATCATTCATCCGATTTTCTAAAGGCTAGTGAACGGGATTGAATATTGACGGAAAAAATAAAGAAAGTTGCCCAATTATTGGACGTAAAGGTGTTGGACTATATCATAATGGCACCCGATGGTACCTATTTAAATTTTGCGGATGAGGGCATATTGTAAGGGATGACCAAAAATCATGTGTACCAACCCTTTTTTTACAGGAGCCAAAACTTTGGGTTTAGACCCATAAGGGATGGCTTATAAATAATTTTCATTTGGTCATGCAGATCATTAATGAACAAAATACGGATCATAAATAGTTCTATAAATTAAAAGGCATCTCCAGAACTCCCAATCAAAGTAGGGGTTCATTAAAAGACGATTTAGATTCGTCTTTTTTACATATCTATAGGTTCTTCTAACCGTTCCCATTTACCTTTCATGGGCACATCCTAAAATTTATTGCCAATTCTACTTATTCAAAGAGATTCTGCATTTTCATTTTTTAGAGATAGTCAATAAATTTATATAAGGACCAGTCTTAATAAATAGTAAGGCCGCTATGATTTGACTTTCCAAAGGCCTCACTGACTTTACATTCTTTTTTAAAAGCCCTCGGGACTACCTCCCAGGGTGCGATTCTTTTTGGGCTGCAGCGCAAAAAGGAGAAGCAAGAGGGTAGCACGCTAACGCATGCTCTATAACAATAGATTTATGTGAAGCCCCATGGTAGAGGGGTTTCCAGATATGATAGGGTCGTGATGATGCCCGTTTATTAATGGAAAAAGGGAACGAGCCCCATAGAACCAATGAATTTTTAATGGAAAAATGGATAGAGGATACGAAAAAGAAGCATTTACCTGCCTAAGCATCAAAAAGTCGATTGCTAAAAAGTATAGGAGGTTTTGCAAAACGCAAGGGACTTCCCAATCATTGACCCTGATGGCAATGGTCGAATTTTTCGAACATAACGGGCTGTCCCCCCAAGAACGACTGGGGGAAACCATAGCGAGCCTAAAATACTTAGTGAAACGCCGCTTCAATGCCTTGATTGCCATCCTGCGAAGTATCGAAAAAGAACAAACACTTCCTACCATGGGCATGATCCAAGCGCTTTTCGAACAGGAGTTGGAAAATGAGAATGAAGAATGGGAAAACGAATTTGATTTTATCGAAAAACAACTATCAGAACCGGAGAATTCCAAGGAACCGGATTTGGAAATGGAAGTCATGGTGCCTAAAATTCGATTGGATCGATTGGAGGAAAAGCATCAGGAACTCAAGGAAGATTTCAAGTACGTACTGAATCAGGTACGTATGTTTCGTAATCGCTTTGGCAAAGACTACCTGAAATTAGAAATCAATCCGGAAGCCCTTGATAAATACAGAACAAAACTTGAAAATTAATTCGAATGTACATTGCTATAACAAGACAACAGTTGGGAGGAAACTATCGCGGCAGTGTTCGTGACTTGGTCGATTATCTGGAAAAGGAAAATGTGGATAGGGCTCCCGAATTAGAGGAGCTTTACTTTAATCAAGGGGTAGACCGGATTGAATCGGAACAGGTTATTTCACAAATCGATGCCAATACGGCCAAATTGAAAAGGAAGGATCCTAAGTATTATTCACTGGTTGTAAGCCCATCGCAAAGGGAACTAAAGCATTTAGGGGATGACCCTGAAAAATTGAGGGCTTACACCAAAGAAATGATGAAGGCATATGCAGCCGCATTTTATAGAGACCACGAGGTATCCCATAAGGACATACTCTACTTTGCCAAAATCGAGCGAGAGCGAACGTTTTCCGATAAGGATAGGGAAGTAAGGGAAAATCAGGCGCATGCACGACAGATTTTGGAATTAAAGCACCGAGTTAGGGCTATAGATAGAGGAGAGGCGGTAGGGAACAGGAATCAATTACAAGCAAAAATAAATGTATTGGAGAAGGATGCCCCCCACCAACTGAATGGTCAACGGATAGTATCCGGTATGAAAAAGGAGGGGCCTCAAAGCCACATCCATATCATTGTAAGCCGAATGGACATCCACAATAAACACAGCTTGTCTCCAGGAGCGAGATTTAGGGCTTCGGAAACCAAATTGCATGGAGAGACCATCAAACAGGGGTTTGATCGAGATCAATTTTTTAGGGCAGCGGAAAAGACCTTTGATAAACAGTTTGGCTATCGCAGGAATTTTGTGGAAACCTACCATGCTCGAAATCTGATGGATAAGAATCCCAAACAGTTTTTTTCGGCTCTATTGGGCCTGCCTACAAGTGAAAAGCAAGTAGCACGCCACCTATTGTTCAAAGCGGGGATCAAAGTGCCATTAATCCCAACCAATCAAAAGCAAATGGCCTATAAAGCTCTTATGCAATTGAAAAAGGGTATGGGGAAAGCCTTGGAATCGGGATCTATAGGAATTTAAATATTATGGATAATATCATCACTCTGAAAATAGTAGGGACTTTTTTGTGTGCCATTGCATTATCCTCAGCATTGATACGATATTTAAAATACGGTTTTCTGCTTGGTATGGTTGGGTGGCTCCTACTTGTGATTAGCGCAGGAATAGTGAAGGAATGGTCTTTCTTTTTGGAGTGGATGTTTTTAGCAGGATTACCTATTTTATTGATACATGTTCTTCTTTTTGCTTTGGTGGACCATCATTCATCCTCCAAAAAATCGGCAAATCTCTTTGTGGTCCGTCTTAGGGTTAGGGGGCGCACTTTGGTTCTGGACAACATTCGAAGAGGGGTTTCCGTAATGGCTTCCGCCGGTAGTGGTAAAACCGAAAGTGTTATCTACGGTTTTTTGGAACATTTTAGAAAGGAGGGCTTCGCAGGAATTATTCACGACTATAAGGATTTTGAAATCACAGAAATGGCCAGCCCCCTATGGAACGACCAAAAGGTGCCTTTTCGGATCGTATCGTTCGGACCTATATATAACCGAGTCAATCCTATTGCTCCTCGTTATTTGCCCGATGAGGAAAGTGTTCATGAGGTATCACGTGTACTTCTAGAAAATCTCATGGAGAAACAAGGCTCTAATGAGAACAGCACCTCTCGGTTCTTTCAGGATGCTGCTGAGGGTTTGATCAGTGGTCTTATTTGGCGGCTAAAAACAGATTATCCCGATTTTTGTACCCTTCCCCATGTAATGGCGCTTTATCAACAGTTGGGCACTAAAAGCCTCATTAAGTTTCTGCGAGATAACTTAACGTCCCGTGCCATGGCAGATGCCTTTTTAAGCGGGGTGGGGTCGGAACGGCAAACGGCAGGGGTCATGAGTACTTTGGCCAATGCTATTAAAAAAATCAGCACGCGGAAAATCTTTTTGGTACTCTCGGCTGACGAGCTTCCATTGGACATCAATCATCCAAAGAACCTGTCGGTGGTCGCATTGGTCAATAATCCACAGAAGGACGCTTCCTTATCCCCAGTAATCGCCACCATCGCCCACACCATATCCAAACAGATGAGCCAGCGAAACAGGCAACCTTCATTTATGTTATTAGAGGAAGCTTCAACCCTTAGGTTGTTGAATATGCATCGAATTCCGGCCACCTTAAGAAGTTATAATATTGTCAGTATGTATGTCCTTCAGGATAAGGTCCAAAATGACATGATGTACGGTGAAAAGGCCAGCAAGGCCATACTATCCAATCTTTCATACCAGTTTTTCGGCAAAGTGAACGACCCGGATACGGCGCGATACTACGAACGCTTTTTTGAACTAGTTAAAAAACCCACTCGGAGTGTGAGTAAAAGTTCGGGTTGGAGTTTGGAAAGACGCATTACGGAAGGGGAGCGGGAGGTTTCCAAACGTAGGGCAGAGGTATTCTTTAGATTAAGACAAGGCGAATTTGTGGTGTTTGCCGATGGTAAGGATCGATTGGTGCGATTTTACAAGCCGGATATAAGTCGAGGTTTACCCAAGCCGCTTGCCATTTCCGAAAAAGATTTGGATGCTCATTATCTGAAAGTTCATAGAGAGGTGAGGTCTATGTTTCAATAGATGGGTAGCAACAATTGGATATAATATTGTTGATGCCATCACAAGTCGCTTGTTTGAATAGGCTTCTACTCATCTGAAACTTTTGGTTTGACTACCTTTACCGAACATGGGGTGTCCTGTACAGGGCTGAGATGATACCCGGAAGTGCACTACTTCACACCTGATCCAGATCATGCTGGCGTAGGGAATTGAAAAGGCCAGTCGGCTTATGGTCCATTCTGGGTACCCCATAGTAATCATATTTACTAGAAAATAGGAATGGAATTCATAGCACATTTACTTTTTTGGCAATGGGTTGGGACAGTTTTTGGTGTTGCCCAAGTGCTCTTGGCCCGACAGAATAATATTCACAACTATCTATTTGGTATGGTAGCCATTATCATCAGCATCGGGGTACATTACCAATCGCGATTATATGCCGATGTGCTATTGAACCTCTATTATCTGGTCATGAGTATTTATGGGTGGTTTTTTTGGAAAAAGGGAAGCCATAAAGAAGAAGCGCCAATTTCGATTGCTAATGGAAAAGAGCAAGGGATTGCGCTTGGGATTGTATTAGGTTGCTTCATCTTAATGGCTTATTGGCTTGGAGCACATACAGACTCCGATGTACCCTATTGGGACGCGATGGTCTGTGCCTTTGCCTGGGCAGGTATGTGGCTCATGGCCAAACGAAAAATTGAGAATTGGATATACTTAAATCTAAGTAACCTAATTTCCATTCCCCTTTTATTGTATAAGGAATTATATGTGTATGCCAGCCTTACCGCCTTCTTATTCTTGGTGGCTGTTTCGGGATATCTCAAGTGGAAGCGAATCCTACATCTGAAAAAGAAAGATACCTATGCAAAAGCCTAGTAAAGAATGGTTGGGCGGTGATGAGCTGCACCCCAAACTGCTCCAATGGATAGCCCATAAAAATCTTTGGAACCTTTGGGTGCCAACGGAGTACGGTGGATTGCAATCATCCTTGAGTGATGGATTGGAAATTCTTCGCACTTTGGCCAAATGGGAAGGTAGCCTGGGATGGACCGTTACCTTGTGCAGTGGGGCGAACTATTTCGTGGGTAACCTTGAAAAGGAGAAAGCTGATGAAATTTTTTTAGGAAGTCCATTACCCGTTTTTGGAGGAAGCGGAGCTATAGGTGGCACGGCCGAAAGGTGGGAAGGAGGATACCTTATATCTGGGATATGGAAATATGCTACCGGAGCACCCTACCTTACCCACTTTACGTTAAACGCCAAGATACTGGAGAATGGTAAGGAATTACGAACCGAGGATGGACAATCCAAAATACAATCCTTTATATTGAAAAAGGAACAAGTAGAGATTATCAAGGATTGGAATACAATGGGACTACGAGCCACGGCCACCCATTCCTTTCAGGTTCATTCCCAATATGTGGAAAGGAGCCAAAGTTTTGTATACAATAAAGTGTATCATCCCAATCCTATTTTTAAAATTCCTTTTTCTGTCTTTGCCGATTTGACATTATGGGCCAATTATTTAGGCCTGGCAGAACACTTTTTAGAGGAGGCTCATATCATACTAGGTTCTCTTGAGCAGCTCAAGTTACTGAAAGCTACCCTAACCAAGGCTTATAAAGATATGCGCTCCGATGCGGATACCATTGAAAGTTGGATAGGAAACGATACAAACATTTCAGAGTCTTACATAACAGAAATTCATCGCAAAGCTACCTATTCCGTACAAAATCTTACAGAGGCCATTATTAGGTTATATCCACTTTTGGGCATTCGTGGCGCTAGCGAACATCATAAGATCAACAAAATCTTTAAGGATTTTTTTACCGCCACCCAACATCATATTTTTAGTCCCATGGGGAGAAGAGGCTCCACCAAAGTTTTTAAACCGTAGGGTTTCATTTCATCAAATAAGGGATATGTTCTAGCACAAAATCGGCCCTTTCGACGGGGGTTGCCTTGGGAACCTCCAATAGTTCATAACCATACCCTCTATAGGTTTGAATCATTTTGTTATAAGTAAAGACGGCTTCATTCCATTCTTGGTGTCTTTGCGTATCGGTTCCATAGATTTCTTTCCAAGGAGGCAATAGGAAGACTTGGTTATTATAACGCCAATGTTCAGCATAGGATTTCATTTCTGAACTAATAGCTAGGCCTTCCAATGCTGCATAACATAGTGCATCCAAAAAACCACGATCGAAAAAGACAGGGACATCATTTCTTAAATCACTGCAGACCATTTCAAAATTTTGGATGGACCGATTGAACATTTTTTGGAAATAATTATTCTTGTTTTTCCATGGGAGGGCATCACCGTCGATATCCTGTTGTTCTTTGATTAGCGCCCTAGCAATCTCGGGAATAACAATCATATCATTACGCTTGATTTCTTCCAAAAGGGTGGTTTTGCCTACACCAGGGCCGCCCGTAATGATGAATAACGAGTTTTGGGGTTTAAGGTATTTCAATGATTTAAATTAGGGGATTATGGAAACGTAATAATTGAATTGGATTTAAAGCTCATTTGAAGGTCGGCAATACTACGAACTTTTGTGAAATAGACATTGAGAAATGTGAAAAATCAAGTAGAGGGAATAGTTCTAATGTTAAAAAACGGTTGCATAAAGACGTTTATCATGGATTTTTTAATGGATTGGTCATTGAAATTTTACTAAGTCCGTTTGTCAAAATTATTGCAATACTAATTATAGGAATCGCCTCTTTAAAAGAGTTGAACCAGACTTTTGCAAATTTATAGATGGATATCGAGTATCGGGAAATTTAATTTGAACGTTAGGGAAGTTGTTTATACTTTAATTCTATTCTGGTGATTAGAAGGGTATAATATTTTTTTTTCTCTTGTGTAAGTTTATCTTCATATCTTAATGATTCTTTTACGATTGCTATTAAAGCTTCCTTGTCCTTTAATTCAAATAGCTCATTAAAGTTTATCCCTAATTGCTTACTTAACATATATATCTTTTCCCAGCCTGTTTTCCCTTCCGCTCTTTCAATTCTTCCTATTAATGTTGAATTTGAGTCTATCTGATGCCCTAAGTCAAGTTGAGAAAGCCCCTTTCTTAGTCGTGCCAATCTTAGTAAACAGCCAATTTGAATATTGATTAATTCTATTTCTGAATCGCTGTATTTCCTCATTTAGTAAAAATTGAGAAATACGCTGCATTTATTCGATACAAATTTGTATCGAATAAAGTATTTTATTATATTGCTTAATAAATACATAATTTGCGATTCTTCTATTAGAACTTATTGGAAGCTTTCGCTTAGAGTCTTGGTTTGAAAACTGGTAATTTTTATGCAACAAGACAATAAGCAGTAGGCTCACGACCCGGGCGTGGGCTCTCTTATTGTTGCAGGGTATACCAGTACCACAAACCGATAAGTTGAGTTCCACGCCTTTTTGGTATCGGTTTTAACTTTCCTCTTTGTGACTGATTTCTGTTAATCTTTCGGACATCGCTAAACTTTTTAAAATGGAAATGATCTGGCAACTTTTTTATGTAGGATTTACACCCTGTGCCTGTCCCGTATTCGGAACTTCCCATTCGGTGTTTGATATCCTCTTTAGAAAAAAGCCTAAAAACCCCATTTGATTTCTTTTTGACACTAGTTATGGGTTGCACGCTGCAAATGTTCGGTTTTTCAATTCATATCACCCGTAACTGACGTTTACATTTTTGGGAAACCGCCCAAACACAATTTCACAGTCGGAATCTTGATAATATTCCAAACCCAGAGGCTTAGGCGTTTTGGGCAGGGGACTTATTGTCCAAACACTTATGGCCCCATGTAAGATACAACCTTATGTTGATACGCTGCGTTGTGCATATCGACCGAGTTTGTACTGAAGAAATTTATGGGGTCATCTAAAACCAACACATAAATCCATCAAACTGATAATTATGACAAAATTTCTGAATTCAAAGGGCAAAACACCTTTGCTCTTGATACTCTATATCTTATCAATGCCCTTTTTGTCTTTCCTACTTAGGGCGGGTAAAATCTTGGATCCACCACAGGCCACCATAACTGGCACCGTGACCCAATACACGGGAGTACCCCTTGCCGGGGTGAACATTGTGGTGGAATCCAAG